>NZ_JAHUWM010000011.1:0-256697 GCF_019218985.1 Pseudomonas sp. PDM30 | reverse complement strand
AACACCTCTTTTTCAACTCCCTTTCGGCTTCGATGAACTGAAGCAACCTGCTGCCGAAAACTGCGTAACTCTTTGTTTACCAAGGAGTTTTCCGTTTCGACTGCGCCGGAAGTGGGGCGAATTATAGACACCTGGAATCTGCCGTCAACCACTATTTACGCCTTTTTGGCAGAAGAGGCCTTTTTAGCCATTAGACGCGGGATTCGACGAGCCACAGGCGGTAGCCGCAGCATTAACAGCAACGCACCTATAGATGCATAGATCACCCACTCTTTCAGGTCGGCGCGCACAATCCAGAGCATATGCAGTAATCCAAGCCCGAGAATGGCATAAGCCAGGCGATGCAACTTCTTCCAGCGGGCACCCAATCGTCGCTGACTGTATCGATTGGAAGTCACCGCCAATGCCAGCAAACCAAGAAAACCCAACACCCCGACAATAATGTAAGGCCGCTTGCGCAACTCGACTCCCAGCTGTGACCAGTCAAAACCAAGTATGAATGCGCAATAACTACTGAGGTGGAGCAGCACATAGGCAAAGCACCACAACCCCAACTGTCGCCGCACGGCATTCCACCCCGCCCAACCGGTGAGTTTCTGCAAAGGCGTCAAGCTCAGGATTACGAGCAGCAGAACAAGCGCCCCCAAACCCAATCGATCGACCAGCACCTTGCCCGGATCCGGCCCGAGGACATCCTCCCAGGCCTGGTACAGCCACAGCAGCGGCCACACCAGCACCACGACAAAGACACCGATACGCCAAAACGGATAGCGCATCAGTAATTCTTCCTCAGGTCGAGCCCCGTATATAGAGAGGAGACTTCCTCTGAATAGCCGTTGAACATTTGCGTGTCGCGCACATTGAGCTTGAACAAGCCACTGGGCAGGCGGCGTTCACGCGCCTGAGTCCAGCGAGGATGATCAACGGTGGGATTCACATTCGCATAAAAGCCATATTCATCCGCAGCAATACTCTGCCAAGTGGTTTTCGGCTGCTCGCTGACCAGACTGATGCGCACGATTGACTTGATGCTCTTGAAGCCATATTTCCAAGGCACCACCAAACGCAACGGCGCGCCGTTTTGATTAGGCAATTCACGCCCGTACATCCCCACTGCGAGAATCGCCAACGGATTCATGGCCTCATCCAGTCGCAACCCTTCCACATAGGGCCAGTCGATCAAGGCAAAACCGGAGCGCTGACCCGGCATGCTTTGGGGATCCTGCAAGGTTTCGAAGCGGATGAATCTGGCTTTCGAGGTCGGCTCGACTTCTTTGAGCAAGGCCGAGAGCGGAAAACCGATCCAGGGAATGACCATCGACCAGGCTTCCACGCAACGTAGCCGGTAGATTCGCTCCTCCAACCGATACGGCTTCATGAGGTCCTCCAGCGCATACCGCCCAGGCTTGCCCACCTCCCCGTCCACCACTACCGACCACGGTTCCGTCTTCAGCGTGCCGGCATTGGCGGCCGGATCACCTTTGTCTGTGCCGAACTCGTAGAAGTTGTTGTAGTGGGTCGCATCCTTGAACGGCGTGATCGCCTCATCCTTGACGCTGATCGCTCCCCACTGGGTAGCCGGAAGTTTTTCGCTGAACCAGGAAGGCGCCTTGCCGGGCTCTACATCCGGATAACGCACAGCATCGCCAGCGCTGGCCCATTGCGGCAGGCTGCCCAGAGCGAAGCCCGCAACCGTGGCGCCGAGCACTTTGCGTCGAGAAAGATAGAGGGATTCAGGCGTAACGTCCGACTCGTGGCAGTCGGACGTTCTGGGGACTTTGATCAGCATGGTTACTCCGCTGCTTTGGAGGACAGATGCACCCATAGACTGCGGAGTATGAGGGAAATTACGCGCTCTTGTTACGGCGAAGACGTAACAGATATTGAACCGGGCCGGAGGCTGCATAGGCGAGAAACACCAGCAGCAGGATGCGCGGAGGGTCACTGAACACCACTGCGAACACCAGCACCACGGCGAGAATCGCCACGAAAGGCACTCGCCCCTTCAGGTCCAGCTCCTTGAAGCTGTTGTACTTGATGTTGCTGACCATCAGCATGCCGGCCGCCGCAACCATCAGCGCAACCAGGAAGGACATCTTGGAACCCTGAATGCCGTAGTCACTGAACGCCCAGACGATACCTGCAACCACACCCGCAGCGGCAGGACTGGCCAGACCGATGAAGTAGCGCTTGTCCGCCGTACCGACCTGGGTGTTGAAGCGCGCAAGGCGCAAGGCCGCGCCCGCCACATAGATGAAGGCGACCATCCAGCCAACCTTGCCCATGTCACCCAAGGCCCAACCGAAGGCCAGCAATGCCGGGGCAACACCAAAGGCAACCATGTCCGACAGCGAGTCGTACTCGGCACCGAAGGCGCTCTGGGTATTGGTCATGCGGGCCACGCGCCCATCAAGACCATCGAGCACCATTGCGACGAAGATCGCGATGGCCGCGAACGCGAAATATTTGCTCGCATTGGCCGAGTCACCGGCACTCAAGGCCGCCTGGGCGCTCATTGAGTTGATGATGGAATAGAACCCTGCGAACAGATTCGCAGTGGTGAACAGATTCGGCAGAAGATAGATACCACGATGCCGGACTTTACGACCTTCGGCGTCATGCCCTTCCTCGACATGTTCATCGATGGGCAGCAGGCTTTCGGCGTCAGAAGCCTGGTTTGGCTCTTCGGGGCGTTCGCTCATGGACATTACCTTGCAACGGGTGGAAAGTTTGGACAGGTGTCTGGGACGACGGTTCGGCCGCAAACGATGCAGCTTTATACCAGAACCGGCCCCCCAAACGAAAAAACGCGGCCTAAGCCGCGTTTTTCGTACAAGCGCGTGACTTAGTTTTTAGCTTTGTCGACGATCTTGTTGGCACCGATCCACGGCATCATGGAGCGCAGTTGCTCGCCGATGATTTCGATACCGTGAGCGGCGTTGTTACGACGCTTGGCGGTCATCGAAGGATAGCCGGTAGCGCCTTCGCTGATGAACATCTTGGCGTATTCGCCGTCCTGAATACGTTTCAGGGCGTTGCGCATGGCCTGACGGGATTCGGCGTTGATGACTTCAGGGCCGGTCACGTACTCGCCGTATTCGGCGTTGTTGGAGATCGAGTAGTTCATGTTGGCGATACCGCCTTCGTACATGAGGTCAACGATCAGCTTCAGTTCGTGCAGGCACTCGAAGTAGGCCATTTCCGGCGCGTAGCCAGCTTCAACCAGGGTTTCGAAACCGGCCTTGACCAGCTCAACGGTACCGCCGCACAGAACGGCTTGTTCGCCGAACAGGTCGGTTTCAGTCTCGTCCTTGAAGGTGGTTTCGATGATGCCGGTACGACCGCCGCCAACGCCGGCAGCGTAGGACAGGGCGACGTTCTTGGCGTTGCCCGAGGCGTCCTGGTAGATAGCGATCAGGTCAGGGATACCGCCACCCTTCACGAACTCGGAACGTACGGTGTGGCCTGGAGCCTTCGGCGCGATCATGATCACGTCGAGGTCAGCGCGCGGCACAACCTGGTTGTAGTGGATCGCGAAGCCGTGGGAGAAGGCCAGGGTGGCGCCTTTCTTGATGTTCGGCTCGATTTCGTTCTTGTACAGGGAGGACTGGAATTCGTCCGGGGTCAGGATCATGACCAGGTCGGCAGCTGCAACAGCAGAAGCAACGTCGGTCACTTTCAGGCCGTGGGCTTCAGCCTTGGCAACGGTAGCCGAACCTTTACGCAGGCCGACAGTCACGTCAACGCCGGAGTCTTTCAGGTTGCACGCTTGAGCGTGGCCCTGGGAACCGTAACCGATGATGGCAACTTTCTTGCCCTGGATGATCGACAGGTCGCAGTCTTTATCGTAGAAAACTTTCATGAATTTCCCCTATATCAGGCCGTTCAGGCCGTTCGCTAATTTGGTTTAGATGCTGAGTACTTTGTCGCCGCGGGCAATGCCGGTCACGCCACTACGGACGGTCTCCAGAATCGAGGCGGTGCCAATGGACTGAATGAAGCTGTCGAGCTTGTCGCTGGTACCGGTCAGTTGAACGGTATACACGCTGGCGCTGACATCGACGATCTGTCCACGGTAAATATCGGTAGTGCGCTTGATCTCGGCACGCTGGGCGCCGGTGGCCTTGACCTTGACCAGCATCAGTTCGCGCTCGATGTGAGCACTCTCCGACAGGTCGACCAGTTTTACCACTTCGATCAGCTTGTTCAGGTTCTTGGTGATCTGCTCGATGATTTCATCGTGACCGACCGTGGTCAGCGTCAGACGCGACAGGGTCGGGTCTTCGGTTGGTGCCACAGTCAGGCTTTCGATGTTGTAGTTGCGCTGCGAGAACAGGCCAACCACACGAGACAGAGCACCGGGTTCGTTTTCCAGAAGCAAGGAAATAATGTGCCGCATGATTAGGTACGCTCCGTCTTGCTCAGCCACATATCGCGCATGGAGCCGTCTTTGATCTGCATCGGGTAGACGTGCTCGCTGGTATCGACCGAAATATCGATCACCACCAGGCGATCTTTCATGGCGAACGCTTCTTCCATCTTCGACTTCAAATCTTTCGATTCAGTGATGCGCACGCCAACGTGACCATAGGCTTCAGCCAGCTTGACGAAGTCAGGCAACGACTCCATGTAGGAGTGCGAGTGACGGCTGCCATAGCTCATGTCCTGCCACTGACGAACCATACCCAGAACGCCGTTGTTCAGAATGACGATTTTTACCGGCAAACCGTATTGCAGACAGGTGGACAGTTCCTGGATGTTCATCTGGATACTGCCTTCGCCCGTCACACAGGCGACGTCGGCATCCGGATAGCTCAACTGAATACCCATGGCCGCCGGGAAACCGAAGCCCATGGTGCCCAGGCCACCGGAGTTGATCCAGCGGTTCGGCTTGTTGAACTTGTAGTACTGCGCAGCAAACATCTGGTGCTGACCCACGTCGGAGGTCACAAAGGCATCGCCATTGGTCACTTCGCACAGGGTTTCGATCACGGTCTGAGGCTTGATCTTGCTGCCGTCGCCCTTGTCATACGGGAACAGGCCGCGATCACCGCGCCACTCGTCAACCTGCTTCCACCAGCTGGCAACGGACTCCTTGTTCGGGGTCTCGCCGATTTCCTTGAGGATCGCGACCATTTCGGTCAGGACACTCTCAACCGGCCCCACGATAGGCACGTCGGCCTTGATGGTCTTGGAGATCGAAGCCGGGTCGATGTCGATGTGAATGATCTTGGCGTTCGGGCAGAACTTCGACGCGCCATTGATGACACGGTCGTCGAAACGTGCGCCGACAGCGAGGATCACGTCAGCATGGTGCATCGCCAGGTTGGCGGTGTAGCTGCCGTGCATGCCGAGCATGCCGATGAACTGACGGTCGGTGCCAGGGTAGCCACCGAGGCCCATCAGGGTATTGGTCACTGGCAGGTTGAGCATCTTCGCCAGTTCGGTCAGTGGTGCGGAACCACCACCCAGGATCACGCCGCCGCCCGAGTACAACACAGGACGCTTGGCCGCCAGGAGCATTTCTGCCGCCTTGCGGATTTGACCGGAGTGACCGCGAACAGCCGGGCTGTAGGAACGCAGCTTGGCTTTTTTCGGGAAGACGTATTCGAACTTCTCGGCCGGGTTGGTCATGTCTTTCGGGATATCGACAACGACCGGGCCAGGACGACCGGATTGCGCCAGGTAGAACGCCTTCTTCATGACTTCCGGGATTTCCGACGCGTGCTTGATCATGAAGCTGTGCTTCACGATCGGCCGGGAGATTCCGATCATGTCGGTTTCCTGGAACGCATCGGTGCCAACCATGGTGCTAGGCACCTGGCCGGAAATGATCACCATTGGAATGGAGTCCATGTAGGCGGTGGCGATACCGGTGATGGCGTTTGTTGCGCCAGGACCGGAAGTCACCAGTACCACGCCGGCTTTACCGGTGGCACGGGCGTAGCCGTCAGCCATATGGGTAGCCGCTTGCTCGTGACGAACCAGGATGTGGGTCACTTCCGGTTCTTTGAACAGGGCATCGTAGACATGAAGAAGAGCACCACCCGGGTACCCGTAGATATATTTGACGCCTTCGTCACGCAAGAAGCGGACGAGCATCTCACCGCCAGATAAAAGCTCCACGTTGCTCACCTCTAAAACGCCAGAATACCGCCCACGAAAAATGGGACGGGTCTTAATAGGTTTACTTCTCGGCAGAGCATGAGCGACGGTGGTCGCCGACTACGTCAGCACTGACTGAGCAAGTATTGGGATCGTCCCAAGTGTTGCGGGGCTTTCCCACCCAGCGCGAGGTAACGCGTTGCGGGTGTAACAGGTCGACGCGGATATGCGCCTCATGATCTGCTGAGAGGGTCTGCTTCTGGCAGTCCCTGTACAGCGGACTTTGGATTCTTCTGTTTCGGCCTTCGCAAGTCAAGTCGTCTATGTGCTTTATTCTACTAAGCACATGAGAACGCAAGAAAAAACCCGTAAATCCACCCCGTGTTAGCTTTGATTGCGCAACTTTTGGCAAAAAATTGGCACGCGAATGCACTTACCCTGAAACGGCCGACAAAATAGAGAGATATTGTGAACAACTGCCAGCGGACACTGGCAGCTTCTGGCTCAGCGGGACGCGGTGATCAGTTGATCGAATTCTTTGAGCAGCACCTGTAACTGCCGATCCCTACCCTGGACATTGCGCCCGGCAAAGACCATTTCAGCCATTTCCTGAATGCCCGAAGCATTGGGTAGCGGCAAATCCTGCTCGAGGATCATCTTCATGCGTGGCAGGAAGATCCATTGCAGCCATTGTTCGAAATCCAGTGTGTCGACCGAAAACGGCTCGACACTGGAAAGCGCTTCGGCAGAGGGCGGGACTTCATCCCACCACCCTTGCACCCGCAACTCGCGCTCGATCAACAACAGTTGATCGGCGATTTTCAGAAAGCGCACATCCATCACAGCGTTACCTTGGCCTTCTGTCGAGCCAATGCCGCGCCCTGGGAGTCACCCTGCTTTTCACGCCCCTGGGCAATCAGCTCCCACAAGTTGGCCTGCAGGGCTGGACGGCCATTGGCAAAGGTCAGCCCACGGCGAGCGAACTGCTCGGCTTGGGCCGCATCGCCC
The DNA here is from genome assembly GCF_019218985.1 of Pseudomonas sp. PDM30. Taxonomy (NCBI): domain Bacteria; kingdom Pseudomonadati; phylum Pseudomonadota; class Gammaproteobacteria; order Pseudomonadales; family Pseudomonadaceae; genus Pseudomonas; species Pseudomonas sp. PDM30. Next base: position 249,584 of record NZ_JAHUWM010000011.1, on the reverse strand, counting down.
TGAGCCATGCGTACCTGGGCCAGACGGTAAAGCACCTGCGGCTCACGCGGAGCAACGCGCTGGGCGCGTTCGAGGCTGGAGGAGGCACCATTGAGATCACCGCTCGCCTGTTGCTGTTGAGCGGTGGTCAGCAAAGCCAATACCGGGCCGTCCAGTTGCTCGTCGGCAGAAAGCCCGCCCGAACTGGCCGATGGAATCCCGCTTGGCGACGACGGCATGCTGTAGCTGCCCTGATTGATCGGCGCCGATTGGACCGGCGACGTGTCAATCGGCCCCGGCGTGATCGGACCCGGGGTAATCGGCGTGGTGCTGATCGGCGTCGAAGTCGTTGCCGCGCCTGGCACCATCACCACAACGCCGCTGTCACCTTGCGGAATCGCCTGGGTCTGCGACTGACCTTGCGCAGGGCGCTTGACGGTCGTCTGGCGGAAACCGCCATTGGCCGAGATCCGCTCACTGTTGGACACGGCGGTGCCGGAATCCACAACCGGAATCGAGCCACGTTGTACGCTAGAGCAACCGCTGAGCAAAGCTACGGCGGCAACCGCTGGAATCAACCACTTGTTCACTTGAAACCCTCTTTGCTTAATTCATCCAGCCCTTGACCCAGTCCATCACCGTCTCGGCAGGGTTTTCACCACCGCAAGCGGCACCGGGAGGCGGTTCGCTGCCGCGAATATACGGCATCTGCACGGCACCCGGGCAACCGGCGTCAGAACCTTGCCCGGTTCGCGAGTCCACCCAAGCCTGAACGATATTATCCGGCTGCGGCATGTCCAGCGGCAACGGGTCGGCCTTGCGCATAAAGCTGGTCCAGACCTGCAAGGCCCCGGTGGCGCCGGTGAATGGCGTCTTGCCATTGTCGTCGCGACCCAGCCAGACCACCGCCAGCAAGTCCTGGCTGAAACCGGCAAACCAACTGTCTCGCGAATCGTTACTGGTACCGGTCTTGCCCGCCAGGGTCAGAGTCCTTGGCAACGCGTTATAAACCGAGCTGCCGGTACCCTCACGCATCACCCGCTGCATGGCGCTCTGGATCAGGTAAATGGAGGCCGGATCAAAACGCTGCTGAATCTGGAACGGATAACGCTTGAGTGGCTCGCCCTCGGCAGTCAGCACGCTACGAATCCCGCGCATCGGCGTATTGAAGCCGCCGTTGGCCAAGGTCTGGTACATGGTCGCCACTTCGATTGGCGTCATGCCGCCGGCCCCGAGCAACATCGACGGGAAGGCCGGGAATTCACGCGTCACACCCAGGCGCGCCACCGTCTTCAATACGTTCGGCACACCGACCGCCAAACCAAGACGCGCGGTCGACAGGTTGTAGGAATGCGCCAGGCCTTGATAGAGGAACACCGTACCGTGAGAACGACGATCGTAGTTCTGCGGCTTCCAGACCTGACCATCCGCGCCTTTGACCGAGAAGGACTCGTCCGACAGCCAACTGGTCAATGTGTACTGGCTCGGTTTCTCCAGTGCGGTCAGATAAACAGCCGGCTTGATCAGCGAGCCGATCGGCCGTACAGCATCCAGCGCCCGGTTGAACCCGGCAAAACTGGCCTGGCGACTGCCGATCATGGCCTGCACTTCCCCGGTCTCCGGGTTGGTCACGACCATTGCCGCTTCGACGTCATCGGAACCCTTGCGTCCTGCCAGACGCTTGAAGGTGTCGTTGACCGAGGCCTCAGCCTTCATCTGCAGGATCGGGTCGAAACTGGTGAAGATGCGCAGCCCTTCTTCGGTCAAGTCTTCGTCGCGATAGTCTTCGCGCAACTGACGCTTGACCAGATCGAGGAAGCCGGGGAACGAGCTGTCCGCCAGACTGCCGCGCTTGGTCACGCCCAGCGGCATTTTCTTCGCCGCCTCCACCTGCTCGGCGGTCGCGACGCCCTGCTCTTGCAGCACATCGAGTACCAGGTTGCGCCGCTCGAGGGCACGTTCCGGATTACGACGGGGATTATAGGAAGAAGGCCCCTTGACCATGCCCACCAGCAGCGCGACCTGATGCAGCTTGAGCTCGGCCAGCGGCTGGCTGAAGAAGAACTGGCTGGCCAGACCAAAACCGTGCACCGCACGCTGACCGTCCTGCCCGACAAACACTTCGTTGAGGTAAGCCTCAAGGATTTCGCGCTTGTCGTAGTGCAGTTCAAGCAGCAGCGCCATCATCGCTTCGGTGAGTTTGCGGCTCAGGCTGCGCTCGTTGGTCAGGTAGAAGTTCTTGACCAACTGCTGCGTCAGGGTACTGCCGCCCTGACGCATGCGCCCGGACGAACCGTTGACCCAGATGGCACGGGCGATCGACTTCGGCGAAACACCAAAGTGATGATAAAAATCGCGATCCTCGACCGCCACCAGCGTTTCAAGCAAGTACGGTGGCACCTGATCGATCTTGATCAGAATCCGGTCTTCGAGGTTTTTCGGGTACAGGCCGCCAATCAGCAGCGGCTCCAGGCGCACCACCGACAGCTTCGAGCCTTTTGCCCCCGCCAACTCAGCCACGTAATCGCCGGAGAAACGCACCCGCACCGGTTGCGCCTGCTCCATGCCTTCATAGAACTGGAAGCCACGGGTATTCAGATCAACGGTATTGCCGTTGACCGACGCCGCCCCCGGACCGTTGGCCACGCTTTCACGGCGATAACCCAAGGCATCGAGCTCGGTCAGGAAATCATCCCGGCTCAGCTTCTGTCCGACGAACAGCTCGAGCGGGCGCGCGTAAACCTTGGCCGGGATGGTCCAGCGCTTGCCGGAAAACTTCTCCTGGACGATCGCATCAAGGTAAACGGCGAATCCGGCCAGCACCACAAGGGCGACCAGACTGAGTTTAATGGCCCAGCCCAGCCACGGGCGCAGGCCCCTGGAGGGTGGTTTTTTCGGGGTACGGGGAGTTCGAGTACGAGTCATGGCGGCGGATTATACGCACTTTATTCATCCTCAACAGGAGCGCTCCGAGGTTTGCGTCAAGCGGACTTGCGGCCATAATGACGGCCTTGAATTTCCCAGACTCTGAAGGATCGCCTGTGAGCCAGTCCCTGATCGCTGCCCTGCAAAACCCTGCCCTCTACCCGCATCCTGTAGAGGGATTCCAGGTCATCGAGACCCATATTTCCTGGGTACTGCTTACCGGCCCCTATGCCTATAAAGTGAAGAAGCCGGTCAATTTCGGTTTTCTCGACTTCACCAGCCTTGAGGCTCGCGGACACTTTTGCGCTGAAGAACTGCGCCTGAACCAGCGTCTGACCGACGATTTGTACCTCGAAGTGCTGCCCGTCACCGGCAGCGCCGAAGCTCCGCAACTGGGTGGTGAAGGCCCGACCATCGAATATGTACTGAAGATGCGTCAGTTCCCGCAAAACGGCTTGCTCAGCACCCTGCAAGCCAATGGCGAACTGACCACCGCGCACATCGACGAGATGGCCGAGCAAATCGCCCGCTTCCACCTCAGCGCGCCGAAAGTACCGGCCGGGCACGAAGCCGGCACCCCGGACAGCGTCATGGCGCCGGTGCGGCAGAACTTCGAACAGATCCGTCCGTTCCTCAGCGACAAAGCCGACCTGTTGCAACTCGACGCCCTGCAAGCCTGGGCCGAAAGCAGCTTCGAGCGCCTCAAACCGCTGCTCGCCCAGCGCAAGGCCGAAGGTTTCATTCGTGAATGCCACGGTGATATCCATCTGGGCAATGCAACCGTGATCGACGGCAAGGTCGTGATCTTCGACTGCATCGAATTCAACGAACCGTTTCGCTTTACCGACGTTTATGCCGACACCGGTTTCCTGGCGATGGACCTGGAAGATCGCGGCCTGAAGTGCCTGGCGCGTCGCTTCATCAGCCAGTACCTGGAGCTGACCGGCGACTATCGCGGTCTCGAACTGCTGAACTTCTATAAAGCCTACCGCGCACTGGTTCGCGCCAAGGTTGCCCTGTTCAGCATGCCGGCCGACGCCACTGCGGTGCAGCGCGCCACGACCTTGCGCCAGTACCGCAACTACGCCAACCTGGCCGAAAGCTACAGCACCATTCCTTCACGCTTCATGGCCATTACCCACGGTGTTTCCGCTGTCGGCAAGAGCCATGTCGCCATGCGCCTGGTCGAAGCCCTGGGCGCGATTCGCCTGCGTTCCGATGTCGAGCGCAAGCGCCTGTTCGGCGAGCAAACCGTCGAGAATGACGTGCAGGCCGGCATCTATAGCGCCGACGCCAGCGCGGCGACCTATGCCCGCCTCCACGAAATCGCCGACGTCATTCTGCGTGCGGGTTTCCCGGTGGTGGTCGACGCCACTTACCTCAAGCGTGATCAGCGTGACAGTGCAGCGAAGGTGGCCGAGGCCACGGGTGCACCCTTCCTGATCCTCGACTGCAATGCGCCACAGGCCGTGATCGAAAGCTGGCTGGCCATGCGCCAGGCAGACAAGAAAGACCCATCCGACGCCACCCTGGCTGTTATTGCCGCCCAGCAAGACAGCCGTGAAGCGCTGACACCCGCGGAAATCCTCTGCAGCAAACGCGTCCAGACCAATGAAAGCGGGACGCTCGATACCGTTGTGGAGCAAATTCGCCAGCGCCTGCCAGGGCTGTAAGTAACTATTTCAGTCGTGAGGCCCTCGCTGGCTTCACGACTGTCAAATAGTGGCACTATACTGGCGTCATAAAAACATCAGGTGATGCGACATGAGCCAGCCGAAACTTCTCGACACACCGCTATATGCCCTGCTGCACAAAGACGACATCAAAGGCTTCAACAGTGAACGCCCCAAGGATGGCCCCATCGACATGGTGGGTGGAGATTTCCGGGGGCTGGACCTGCGCGAACTGAATGCCGACGGCGTGGATTTCAGCGACGCCTACTTCCGTTCCGCCGACTTGCGTGGCATCGATTTTCGCAACGCGAACCTGGAAGGCGCGAGCCTGGCCCACGCGCAGATCTCCGGTACGTACTTTCCAGTGGAACTCAGTGCCGACGAAATCCTGATGTCGATGAACTTCGGCACGCGATTGCGCTATCGCACCCGCTGATCATCGTCGCTGACTGACGCTTCCGGCGCCTCTCGTTGCGCTGGACGGTGGGGATGTTCGCCCTTTGTTTCCAGATTCTTCCCCGCCTCTCTCTCCACTGCGCTCATAGACTTGTTCATGCACTGCCAATGCTCCTTTCTTAGAAGCATTTGCGTCGTAAACGAGCAAACAATCACGCTTTTCCTACTGATGGCTACACTCCTCAGAAGATTGCCCACGCTCTCCATTCGGCCATCGCAAGGAGGCTTGATGAATGATGAACTGCAACACCTGAAGAATCTTGGCAAGACGTCAGCGCAATGGCTGCATGCCGTGGGCATCCATAGCGCTTCGGACTTGCGTCGCCTCGGGGCGGTGGATGCTTATCGGGCCGTGCGCACGCGCGGTTTTCGGGCGTCCAAGGTGTTGTTGTACGCAATTGAAGGCGCCCTGATGGACGTTCACTGGAATGATATTCCTGCCGAGCGCAAGGAAGCCCTGAACAAACAACTGGAAGCCATCTCTACACGCAACAAGAATTGATCCGACAACTATTTCTGAAGTTTTGCAACCTGGAACCCAATGATTGCGGGGCCTGCAGACACAAATCCGGCAAATCGCAAGGAAATCGAAAAACAGCGGTTGACTTGGTAATGAGAATCGATATGATTATCACAACTGGTCGCGAGACTGGTCGATATTCTGAAAAGCCCTTGGTTCGGACTCTCGGATTATCTCCTCATCAGGCTAATCACGGTTATTTGACCCGGCTCTTGCCGGGTCTTTTTTTGCCTGTGGAAAAGTACTGACAGGATGCCGCGATGGATGCTCCATGCAGATCACGACGACGCGGGTGGTCAGGCGCATAAACAGCTTTCCTTGAAGGTTTCCCGGGCATCGAATGATCAGGCCAAGTATCCTCGACGACAGGCACTTGTCCCCGGCGGGCAAGACCGCCATTTGATAGCATTTAACCGCCCAGCTCGGACATATCCCGTCACGAGTTGCGGGACCGAGGATAGACATGAAGTTGCTTTGCGCAGGCGCCGAGTTGGTCAATGACAGCAGCCGCGGGTTCGACATCGATGACCAAAAGTTTTTTGCAGTGCGCCGCAGCGGACAGGTTTACGTCTACATCAATCGCTGCCCGCACCGGGGCGTTGCCCTGGAGTGGCATCCCGACCAGTTTCTCGACCCCAGCAACAGCCTGATCCAGTGCGCCACCCATGGCGCACTGTTCCTGATCGAAGACGGTGAATGCGTCGCCGGCCCTTGCGCAGGGCAAGCCTTGACCAGCGTGGTCTGCCACGAGGATGAACAAGGGATCTGGATCAGCCTTTAGCTACCAGGCAGCACGTCCAGACGTCGGTCGACCAGCATTTCTTCGTGGCTCAACCGCACACCGTAAGCCAACACCTCGACACCACAGGCAATCGCCTCACGCAAGGCTTGCGCATAAGCGGCATCGATTTCCTGCGCCGGGCGCACAGCCTCGATGCCGGTCAGGCAAACACAGTACAACTGCACCGCGCGAATACCGTCCCTCGCCAGGTGGGCCAGCTCCCGCAAGTGCTTGGCGCCACGCTGGGTGACCGCATCGGGAAACGCCGCCACCGCCGTACCGTCAAAGCCCAGGGTCACGCTTTTGACTTCGACGTAGGCCGGCCCTTCGGGGTAATCAAGGCGGAAATCGATACGACTGTTTTCCTGACCATAAGCCACTTCACGCTTGAGCCCGGTAAAACCGTTCAGCTCGGTGATGACGCCCGCCCGCAGCGCCTCTTCGATCAAACCATTGGCTCGGGCGGTATTCACGCAAAACAGCCGCCCTTGCGGAGTTTCACCAATCTCCCAGGTGCCAGGCAACTTGCGTTTCGGGTCGTTGGAGCGACTGAACCAGACCTGCCCCCCTTCGACCTGACAATTGAGCATCGAGCCAGTGTTCGGGCAGTGAATGGTGAGCAATTCGCCGCCAACGGTTTCGATATCGGCGAGAAATCGCTTGTAACGTCGGATCAGGCGCCCTTCTTCGAGGGGAGGATGAAAACGCATCAGCCTTGCCAGCTCCGCAACCCACGGGCAATGCGCTCGACCGCCTCCTGCAAACGCTCGAGATTTTGCGTATAGGCAAACCGCACATGATGCCCGGCCTGATAACGGCCGAAATCCAGCCCCGGGGTGAATGCCACGTGCTCGGTTTCGAGAAAGTGTTTGCAGAACGCGAAGGCATCGCCGCCGAACTTGCTGATATCGGCGTACAAGTAGAAAGCACCCTCCGGTTCCACCGCAATGCCGAAGCCCAATTCACGCAAGGCCGGCAGCAGGTAATCCCGACGCCGGCCAAATTCGGCGCGACGCTCTTCGAGAATGCTGATGGTTGCCGGCTCGAAACAGGCCAGCGCAGCGTGCTGCGCCATGCTTGGAGCACTGATGTAGAGGTTCTGGGCGAGCTTTTCCAGCTCACCGACGGCCGCGTCGGGAGCCACCAGCCAGCCGAGCCGCCATCCGGTCATCCCGAAGTACTTCGAAAAGCTGTTCAGAACGAATGCACTGTCGTCGACTTCCAGCACGCTGGCCGCATCGGTGCCGTAGGTCAGGCCGTGATAAATCTCGTCGACCACCAGATGACCGTGGCGCTCCTTGATCGCGACAGACAGCTTCGCCAGCTCGTCGCGGGTCAGGATCGTGCCGGTCGGATTGGCAGGCGACGCTACCAATGCGCCAACACTGTCGTGGTCCCAATGACGCTCGATCAGGCCAGGCGTCAATTGATAGCGCACCTCCGGACCGACCGGCACCAGTTGTGCCGCGCCTTCGACCAGCCGCAGGAAATGCCGGTTACACGGGTAGCCCGGATCCGCCAGCAACCAGTGTTTACCGGGGTCGACCAGCAAAGCGCTAGCCAGCAGCAACGCGCCGGAGCCGCCAGGCGTGATGAGGATGCGCCGCGGATCGATGTTCAAACCATAACGCTGCTGATAGAAGCCCGAAATGGCCTCGCGCAGCTCTGGAATGCCGCGTGCGGCGGTGTAACGGGTCTTTCCCGCTGTCAGCGCAGCCTGGCCGGCCCGGATGATCGGTTCGGCGGTGGTGAAGTCCGGCTCGCCGATTTCCAGGTGGATCACATCGTGGCCGGCGGCCTGCAATTCATTGGCCCGCGCCAGCAGCGCCATGACATGGAAAGGTTCGATCGCGCGACTGCGGGCACTGTAGGGCTGAGCCATTGGCCTTCCTTCAACGGAAAAAAACCGATTCTACCCAAGCGCAGGAACGAGCGAGAACCTAAAGCGGTCAGAGGCCTTGTAAGGCCGATCACAAACGACTCAGGCGCGCGCGCAAGGTTTGACTAAAATCAATAATTGAGCAGGGTTCCAGAGCCACCAGACAACGGTTTGTCATCATTTGCAAGCACCCTGTGCCGCGAGCTCGACATCCGGGAGTAGCGCGGCCCGAGTTGATCTGGTAAGTTCGCCCGCTTGCAGCCGCAGGGCCGGCAGGTGTCGGTGATGGAGCAATCCTGCGCAGATGGATTACAAGAGTAGAGGCGGTCTATTTCATGTCCACCCAAGCAAAGCAGCAAAACCAGACGATCAGCGGCTTCGAGCCCTATGTTCAGAAAACCGGCGAAGAGTACATGGGCGAGCCCATGCGCAAGCACTTCACCAAGGTTCTGAATCAGTGGAAGAAAGAGCTGATGGAAGGTGTCGACAAGACCGTGGACCACATGAAGGACGAAGCGGCCAACTTCCCTGATCCGGCAGACCGTGCCAGCCAGGAAGAGGAATTCGCCCTCGAACTGCGTGCCCGCGATCGTGAACGCAAGTTGATCAAAAAGATCGACAAGACACTTCAGTTGATCGAAGACGAAGAGTACGGCTGGTGTGAGTCCTGCGGCATCGAGATTGGCGTCAAGCGCCTCGAGGCGCGCCCTACCGCCGACCTGTGCATCGACTGCAAGACCCTGGCGGAAATCAAGGAAAAGCAAGTCGGCAAATAATTGCGACTTGAACGAAGAACGGAGCGTGCGAACGCTCCGTTTTTGTTTCCAAAATTCGCTGATGCCCGTTGCGATTAAAATCGCCATCACTGTAGGAGCGAGCTTGCTCGCGATGAACCTGAGAACGCCGCGGGGTACCAGGCTCCCGGCGTTATCGTTGACGGCAATCGCGAGCAAGCTCGCTCCTGCAGGAATCTGACGACAGCCTGGAATAAGTAGCCTTGCCCTGATGACCGCCACCACTTCCCCCACCTACATCGGGCGTTTCGCCCCGACGCCCAGCGGCCACCTGCATTTTGGTTCACTGGTCGCCGCGCTGGCCTCCTACCTTGACGCGCGCTCGGTGGGTGGACGCTGGCTGATGCGCATGGAAGACCTCGATCCACCCCGCGAGGAACCCGGCGCCCAGGCGGCCATACTCAAGGCACTGGAAAGCTATGGCTTTGAGTGGGATGGCGACCTGGTTCGCCAAAGCGAGCGGCACGATGCCTATGCCGAGGTGCTCAATCGCCTGTTCAATCAAGGCCTGGCCTACGCCTGTACCTGCTCGCGCAAACAGCTGGAGCCGTATCACGGAATTTATCCGGGCTTGTGCCGCAATGCCGGCCACGGCACTGACGATGCGGCCATCCGCCTGCGCGTACCGGAACTGGAATACCATTTCACTGACCGGGTGCAGGGCCAATACCGACAGCATCTGGGGCGGGAAGTCGGCGATTTCGTGATCCGCCGCCGCGACGGGCTCTACGCTTATCAATTGGCGGTGGTCCTGGACGACGCCTGGCAAGGCATCACCGATATCGTTCGCGGTGCCGACTTGCTGGACTCCACGCCCCGCCAGCTCTACCTGCAAGAACTGCTCGGCCTGCCTCAACCGCGTTATCTGCATATCCCGCTGATTACCCAGCCTGATGGCAACAAGCTCGGTAAATCCTACCGTTCGCCGCCGCTGACCGAGGATCAGGCAACGCCCCTGCTGCTGCGGGCGCTTCGGGCGCTGGGACAGAACCCGGGAACCGAACTGACGTACGCCACGCCACGGGAAGTGCTGAATTGGGGCGTTGCCCACTGGGATGCCTCGCTGATCCCGCGCACACTGAGCCTGCCCGAGGCACAGCTATTGTGATCGCACTTGCAGTGGCGCCCCCATCCGTTACCATCGCCGCACGTTTTCGGGCACGCGCATAAAAAAGAGAGGCCGGGATGTACATCTATCGCTTGGTCCTGCTTTTGGTAGTGGGGATTTACCTGTTTTCCCCGGCCATCATGGATTGGTGGATCGACGCCACTGGCGCCTGGTATCGCCCTTATCTGCTCTGGCTGATTCTGATCGTCGTGACCTTCATCCTGCAGAGCCAAAAAGATGCCGATGAGCTTTAGCCTGACCCAGATGATCCTGATCAGCGCCGCATACCTGGCGGTGCTGTTCGGTGTGGCCTGGATCAGCGAACGGGGCATGATTCCCCGGGCGATCATTCGCCACCCGCTGACCTACACCCTGTCACTGGGCGTCTACGCCAGTGCCTGGGCGTTTTACGGCACCGTGGGCCTGGCCTATCAATACGGCTACGGTTTTCTGTCCAGCTACCTGGGCGTTTCCGGGGCATTCCTGCTGGCGCCGGTGCTGCTCTACCCGATCCTGAAGATCACCCGCACCTATCAGCTGTCGTCGCTGGCGGACCTGTTTGCCTTCCGCTTCCGCAGTACCTGGGCCGGTGCGCTGACCACGATTTTCATGCTGGTCGGCGTACTGCCGCTGCTGGCCTTGCAAATTCAGGCGGTCGCCGACTCCATCAGCATCCTCACCCGAGAGCCGGTACAGCATCTCGTGGCCCTGAGCTTCTGCGCACTGATTACGCTGTTCACGATTTTCTTCGGCTCCCGTCACATCGCCACCCGCGAAAAGCATGAAGGCCTGGTATTCGCGATTGCCTTCGAGTCGGTGATCAAGCTGATCGCCCTCGGCGGTGTCGGACTGTATGCGCTTTACGGCGTGTTCGACGGCCCGCAACAGCTTGAACTGTGGCTGCTGCAAAACCAGACCGCGCTCGCCGCCCTCCACACGCCGTTGCAGGAAGGCCCGTGGCGTACGCTGCTGCTGGTGTTCTTCGCCTCGGCGATCGTGATGCCGCACATGTATCACATGACCTTTACCGAGAACCTCAACCCGCGTTCGCTGGTGAGTGCGAGCTGGGGCCTGCCGCTGTTCCTGTTGCTGATGAGCCTGGCAGTGCCGCTGATTCTCTGGGCCGGCCTGAAACTGGGCGCCACCACCAACCCGGAATACTTCACCCTGGGAATCGGTATCGCCGCCAACAGCAAGGCTTTGGCGTTGCTGGCCTATGTCGGCGGGCTGTCCGCCGCCAGTGGCCTGATCATCGTCACCACGCTGGCACTGTCCGGGATGGCCTTGAACCACCTGGTCCTGCCGCTGTATCAACCACCGGCCGAAGGCAACATCTACCGCTGGCTGAAGTGGACTCGCCGGGCGCTGATCGTCGCAATCATCATGGCCGGCTACGGTTTCTACCTGATGCTCGGAGCCGAGCAGGACCTGGCCAACCTCGGCATTGTCGCTTTCGTCGCCACGTTGCAGTTCCTGCCGGGCGTGCTCTCGGTCCTGTATTGGCCGACCGCCAACCGTCGCGGCTTCATCGCCGGCTTGCTGGCGGGGATCCTGGTGTGGCTGGTGACCATGCTGTTACCGCTGGTTGGCAACCTGCAAGGCTTCTACATTCCACTGCTGAACATGATCTACGTGCTGGACGACACCAGTTGGCACATGGCGGCGATTGCCTCGCTGGCGGCCAACGTGCTGATGTTCACGCTGATCTCGCTGTTCACCAACGCCAGCACCGAAGAGGCCAGCGCTGCCGAAGCCTGCGCTGTGGATAACGTTCGCCGCCCGCAACGCCGGGAACTGCACGCCGCCTCGCCCCAGGAGTTCGCCACGCAACTGGCCAAGCCACTGGGTGCAAAAGCGGCGCAGAAAGAAGTGGAACAGGCACTGCGCGACCTCTATCTGCCTTTCGACGAGCGCCGCCCCTATGCCCTGCGTCGCTTGCGTGACCGCATCGAAGCCAATCTCTCCGGCCTGATGGGCCCGAGCGTGGCCCAGGACATGGTCGAGACGTTCCTGCCGTACAAGGCTGGCGGCGAAAACTACGTCACCGAAGACATTCACTTCATCGAAAGCCGCCTCGAGGATTACCACTCACGCCTGACCGGCCTGGCCGCCGAGCTCGATGCCTTGCGCCGCTATCACCGCCAGACCCTTCAGGAATTGCCGATGGGCGTTTGCTCACTGGCCAAGGATCAGGAGATCCTCATGTGGAACAAGGCCATGGAGGAACTCACCGGCATCGCCGCGCAGCGCGTGGTCGGTTCGCGCCTGAGTACCATTGCCGACCCATGGAAAGACCTGCTGCAAGGCTTCATCAATCTGCCGGACGAGCACTTGCACAAACAGCACCTGGCCCTCGACGGCCAGACACGCTGGTTGAACCTGCACAAAGCGGCGATCGACGAACCCCTCGCGCCAGGCAACAGTGGCCTGGTGTTGCTGGTGGAAGACTTGACCGAAACCCAGATGCTCGAGGACAAACTGGTGCACTCCGAGCGCCTGGCCAGCATCGGTCGACTGGCGGCCGGCGTGGCCCATGAAATCGGCAACCCGATCACCGGTATCGCGTGCCTGGCGCAAAACCTGCGCGAAGAACGTGAAGAAGACGGCGAGCTGAAGGAAATCAGCGGCCAGATCCTCGAGCAGACCAAACGCGTGTCGCGCATCGTCCAGTCGTTGATGAGCTTTGCCCATGCCGGCAGCCATCAGCACAACGACGAGCCCGTCTGTCTGGCCGAAGTGGCTCAGGATGCCATCGGCCTGCTGGCCCTGAACCGGCGCAATTTCGAAGTGCAGTTCTACAACCTGTGCGACCCCGAACACTGGGTCGAAGGCGACCCGCAACGGTTGGCCCAGGTATTGATCAACCTGCTTTCAAACGCCCGTGACGCCTCGCCTCCCGGCAGCGCGGTACGGGTCAAGAGCGAAGCCGGCGAACACACGGTCGATCTGATCGTGGAGGACGAAGGCAGCGGTATTCCGTCGAGCATCATGGACCGATTGTTCGAACCTTTCTTCACCACCAAGGACCCTGGCGAAGGCACCGGTCTGGGCCTTGCACTGGTCTATTCCATCGTTGAAGAGCATTATGGACAAATCACCATCGACAGCCCGGCTGATGTTCAAAGCCAACGCGGTACCCGAATCAGGGTTACCTTGCCGCGTCATGTCGAAGCGACGTCCGCTGTGAACTGAGACCGTCGAGAGTATCGAATCAATGCCGCACATTTTGATCGTCGAAGACGAAACCATTATCCGCTCCGCCTTGCGCCGCCTGCTGGAACGTAACCAGTACCAGGTCAGCGAAGCCGGATCAGTGCAGGAAGCACAAGAACGCTTCACCATTCCCTCGTTCGACCTGATCATCAGTGACCTGCGCCTCCCGGGCGCGCCTGGCACGGAGCTGATCAAGCTCGCCCAGGGCACGCCGGTGCTGATCATGACCAGCTATGCCAGCCTGCGCTCGGCGGTCGACTCGATGAAAATGGGCGCGGTGGACTACATTGCCAAGCCATTCGACCATGACGAAATGCTGCAAGCGGCCGCACGAATTCTGCGTGACCGACAAACGGTACAAGCCGGAGGTGAAACGGTTGCCGGCAAAGCCGCCAACGGCGCGGCGAAATCCGGTACCGATAACAGTAATGGTGAGATCGGCATTATCGGCTCGTGCCCACCGATGCAGGACCTGTACGTCAAGATCCGCAAAGTGGCACCGACCGACTCCAACGTTCTGATCCAGGGCGAATCGGGTACCGGTAAGGAACTGGTGGCGCGCGCCCTGCACAACCTGTCCAAACGTGCCAAGGCGCCGATGATTTCGGTGAACTGCGCGGCCATTCCGGAAAGCCTGATCGAGTCCGAACTGTTCGGCCACGAAAAAGGCGCATTCACCGGCGCCAGCGCCGGGCGCGCCGGCCTGGTGGAAGCGGCGGACGGCGGCACCTTGTTCCTCGACGAAATCGGCGAACTGCCACTGGAAGCCCAGGCTCGCCTGCTGCGCGTATTGCAGGAAGGCGAGATTCGTCGCGTGGGCTCGGTGCAGTCGCAAAAAGTCGATGTGCGCCTGATCGCCGCGACTCACCGCGACCTCAAGAGCCTGGCGAAGATCGGCCAGTTCCGTGAAGACTTGTATTACCGCCTCCACGTTATCGCGCTGAAGCTGCCAGCCCTGCGCGAACGCGGTGCGGACGTCAACGAAATCGCCAATGCGTTCCTGGCGCGGCAAAGTGCGCGGATCAACCGCACCGACCTGAAATTCGCCGCGGATGCCGAGCAAGCCATTCGTCACTACTCCTGGCCGGGCAACGTTCGTGAACTGGAAAACGCCGTCGAGCGCGCCGTTATCCTGTGCGAAAGCCCGGAAATCTCCGCCGAGCTGTTGGGTATCGACATCGAACTGGGCGACCTGGAAGACGACGAATTCATTGGCCTGGCGCCACAACAGGGCAACGCCAGTAACAGCAACCACGAACCGACCGAAGATCTCTCCCTGGAAGACTACTTCCAGCATTTCGTCCTTGAACATCAGGACCACATGACCGAAACCGAGCTGGCCCGCAAGCTCGGGGTCAGCCGCAAATGCCTGTGGGAGCGTCGTCAGCGCCTGGGCATCCCACGTCGCAAGACCGGGGTGACCAGCGAAAGCTGAACCGTACCTGTCTCATGTGCGGGTAACACATGACTTTGTGAAAAAACTGTTACCTCAGTTTTTTCACGTAACAGAAGCCGGGGCTTACGGTAACGAAGCCCCGGCTTTTTTTGGCCCTCGAAATGCCTACCGACCGGCCTAACCCCTTGTTTTATTGGGTTTCGCAAAAGTTGGCACGCACCCTGCTATATGTTTGGTACAAGAACAATAACAAGCAATGCACAAGACAATAAAAATAAGACGAATCGACTCACGCACAATAAAAACAAGACGGCGAGAGGCGCAGCTAACTGATTCTTTTGGAGAGGCGTTGTATTTGGGGCTTGCCCCACGACCAGGCCGAGAACAACAAAAAACTGTCTTAAGACAGAGCCTGTACTGGTTGGATCGAAAGATCACTGCAATTCAGCGACCAAAGCAATCCGTTTGCTCTTGGCTCCCGATTGGGAGGGTCATGAAGGAAAGCTTCATGGCGAGGGCACTCAACAAAAACAAGAAGCCCGAAACCAAAAATAAAAATAGAGCATGCAACTACTTCTTGGGGAGCTTCGGCTCCCCTTGTGGTTTCTGCGATCCCCCCATACCCGTTCCTACATCTCATATCTGCTGTCTCCTACACCATCCCCCGACTAAATGCTAGAATCCCCGCCCATCATGCGGTCATTCTTCTGTTATGGCCGAATATTCCTTCAAACAGTGCATCCCATGCTGAAGAAGCTGTTCCAGTCATTCCGTTCTCCCAAGCGTCCTACGCAACACATTCGCAGCACGCCTGAAGTGCTCAACAGCGGCCAACACTCGCTGCAGAAGGCGCAATTCAGCCGTTACGCGGTGAATATCGTTGAACGCCTGCAGAACGCCGGTTATCAGGCTTATCTGGTTGGCGGTTGCGTGCGCGACATGCTGCTGGGTATCACCCCGAAAGATTTCGACGTTGCCACCAGCGCCACACCCGAGCAGGTACGGGCCGAATTCCGTAACGCGCGAATCATCGGGCGCCGGTTCAAACTGGTGCACATCCACTTCGGCCGCGAAATCATCGAAGTCGCGACCTTCCGCGCCAATCACCCGCAAAACGAAGACGAGGAAGACAGCAACCAGTCTTCGCGCAACGAAAGCGGGCGCATCTTGCGCGATAACGTTTACGGCACCCTGGAAGAGGACGCGCAACGTCGCGACTTCACCATCAATGCCTTGTATTACGATCCGGTCAGCGAACGCATCCTCGACTACGCCAACGGCGTACACGACATTCGCAATCACCTGATCCGCCTGATCGGCGATCCGACGCAACGCTACCAGGAAGACCCGGTACGGATGCTGCGGGCCGTGCGTTTCGCCGCCAAGCTGAACTTCGGCATCGAAAAACACAGCGCCCTGCCGATCCGCGGCCTGGCGCCGATGCTGCGCGAGATCCCGTCGGCTCGTCTGTTCGAAGAGGTGCTCAAGCTGTTCCTCTCCGGCCATGCCGCCGACACGTTTGAAATGCTGGTCGACCTACAGTTGTTCGATCCACTGTTCCCGGCCAGCGCCGAAGCACTGGAATACAACCCGACGTACACCCACACCCTGATCAGCGAAGCCCTGATCAATACCGACCTGCGGATCAAGCAGAACAAACCGGTAACCCCGGCGTTCCTGTTTGCAGCCCTGCTCTGGCCTGCCCTGCCGGCCCGCGTCCTGCGCCTGCAGGAGCGTGGCATGCCACCGATTCCGGCGATGCAGGAAGCGGCGCACGAGCTCATTGCCGAGCAGTGCCAGCGCATTGCGATTCCGAAACGCTTCACCATGCCAATCCGCGAAATCTGGGACATGCAGGAACGCCTGCCCCGCCGCAGCGGCAAGCGTGCCGATCTGTTGCTGGACAATCCGCGCTTCCGCGCCGGCTACGACTTCCTGCTGCTACGTGAAAGCGCCGGCGAGCAGACCGATGGCCTGGGCGAATGGTGGACGGACTATCAGGACGCCAACGAAAGCGAGCGTCGCGACATGATTCGCGACCTCAGCGGCAAGGACGAAGGCACCGGCGCCCCGCGCAAGCGTCGCCGCAGCGGTGGCTCCAAGCGCAAACGCGCTGCCGGCGCTTCGAGCACCACGGGCGAGTAATCCATGGAACGCATCTACATCGGCATGGGCAGCAATCTGGCTGACCCCGCCGAACAATTGCGCAGCGCCGTCGAAGCGCTGACGCAGTTGCCGCAATCGGAGTTGGTCGGGGTTTCTGCGTTTTACCAAAGTGACTCGCTTCTGCCCGGCCAACCGCGTTACACCAATGCAGTCGCCGCTCTCGACAGCACACTGGCGCCGCTGGATCTTCTGGATGCCTTGCAGGCCATCGAAAACGGCCAGGGTCGCGAGCGTCTTGAGCGTTGGGGACCGCGCACGCTGGACCTCGACATCCTGCTGTTCGGTGATCGCCTGATCGACGAACCGCGCCTCAAGGTTCCCCATTACCACATGCAGGAACGGGCCTTCGTGTTGTACCCGCTGGCGGAACTGGCCCCTGCGGATCTGCACTTGGCCGATGGCCGGAACTTGACCGAACTGCTCAAGGCATGCCCGTTCGTCGGCCTGGAACGCCTCCTCCCGACGTGACACAAATACCCTGTGGGAGCGGGCTTGCTCGCGAAAGCGGTGTATCAATCAACATTAATGTTGAATCTGATGCGCCCTTCGCGAGCAAGCCCGCTCCCACATTGGTTTTGTGTCGCGCACAAGATCTGCTGCTGAATCGCATCAGTTACCCCGGTAACACCCCACCCGTAACAATGCGGTAACACACGCAATTGACTTCCCTCGTTCTCCTCACGACTATAGGCGTCCCGCTGCCGCCTACACGGCGTTCAAGGGCGCAATCCAGGCCTTAAAAGCACGACGAAAGAGCGTGCGCCTGTATTCAACGAAGAATCACGCGCGTTACTCGCAGTAGTTTCCACAGCGCCTGAATGAGGAACTTTTCATGCCAGCCATCACCCTGACCACCCTGCAAGGTCTGAAGCAAAAAGGTGAAAAAATCACCATGCTGACCTGCTACGACGCGACCTTCGCCCACGCCTGCAATCAGGCCGGCGTCGAAGTGCTGTTGGTGGGCGACTCCCTCGGCATGGTTCTGCAGGGCCACGACAGCACCTTGCCTGTCACCACCTCGGAAATGGCTTACCACGTGGCCGCCGTCAAACGCGGTAACAGCGATGCCCTGATCCTCGCCGACCTGCCTTTCATGGCCTACGCCACCACCGAGCAAGCCATGACCAACAGCGCCCTGTTGATGCAGGCCGGCGCGCACATGGTCAAGGTCGAAGGAGCGTTGTGGCTGGCCGACTCGATCCGCCTGCTGGCCGAGCGCGGCATCCCTGTCTGCGCGCACATGGGCCTGACGCCACAGTCGGTGAACATCCTTGGCGGCTACAAGGTCCAGGGTCGCAATGAAAACCAGGCGCGGCAGATGCGTGCCGACGCGATCGCCCTGGAACAGGCTGGCGCGGCAATGCTGCTGCTCGAGTGCGTCCCGAGCGAACTGGCGGAAGATATCACCCAGGCGGTGAAGATTCCGGTGATCGGTATTGGCGCCGGCAATCGCACCGACGGCCAGGTGCTGGTTCTGCACGACATGCTGGGCCTGTCCATTACCGGTCGCGTGCCGAAATTCGTGAAAAACTTCATGACTGGCCAGACCAGCATTGAAGCTGCATTGAATGCCTACGTGACTGAAGTCAAAGCGGCAACTTTCCCTGGGATCGAACACGGATTCTCTGCATGAACACCGTAAAAACCGTACGCGAACTGCGGGCCGCCGTGGCCCGAGCCCGTGGCGAAGGCAAACGCATCGCCTTTGTGCCAACCATGGGCAACCTGCACAGCGGCCACGTGGCGCTGGTGACCAAAGCCTCCCAACGGGCGGACTTCGTGGTGGCGAGCGTTTTCGTCAACCCGCTGCAATTCGGTGCTGGCGAAGACCTCGACAAGTACCCGCGCACCCTCGCCGCCGACCAGGAAAAACTGCTCCAGGCCGGTTGCCATTTGCTGTTTGCCCCCACCGTTGAAGAAATGTATCCCGACGGCATGGCCGGCCAGACCCGCGTCAGTGTCCCGCAATTGTCCGAAGGTCTGTGCGGCGCCAGCCGTCCGGGGCATTTCGAAGGTGTGGCGACGGTGGTCAGCAAGCTGTTCAACATGGTCCAGCCGGACCTGGCGATTTTCGGCGAGAAAGACTTTCAGCAACTGGCGGTGATTCGCGCGCTGGTTCATGACCTGAACATGCCGATCCAGATCATCGGTGAGCCCACTGTTCGCGCAACCGATGGCCTGGCGCTTTCGTCGCGCAACGGTTTCCTCAGCGAAGAGCAACGCGCTGTGGCACCGGTGGTTTATCGCACGCTGAATGCGATCGGCGAAGCGATCAAGCAGGGCGAACGCGACTACCCGGCGCTGATCGGCACCCAGATCAAACAGCTCGAAGCAGCCGGCCTGCGTCCTGACTATCTGGAAATCCGCCATGCCCTGACCTTGCGCCCGGCGACGGCGCAGGATCGTGACCTGGTGATTCTGGTGGCGGCGTTCCTCGGTACGACGCGGTTGATCGACAACCTGCACCTGAACCTCGACGCGCCAATCTAAACACTCTCGAATTCTGTGGAGTGAGTCTGTGGCGAGGGGGCTTGCCCCCGTTGGGCTGCGAAGCGGCCCCAAACTTTCGAGCGTTTCCGAAATTTTGCCAGTGCTACGCACTGGAACGGGGGCAAGCCCCCTCGCCACAAAAGTACACTTCAAACCCTTCGCTTCATTCGTATTGCCGCCCACAACCCCTTCGGGCAAACTGCCCGCCGTTCGATTCCGACCTGGGAAATACTCATGCACGCCATCATGCTCAAAGCCAAGCTGCATCGCGCCGAAGTCACCCACGCTGTACTCGATTACGAAGGCTCCTGCGCCATCGACGGTGAATGGCTGGACCTGTCCGGTATTCGTGAGTACGAGCAGATCCAGATCTACAACGTCGACAACGGCGAGCGCTTCACCACCTACGCCATCCGTGGCGAAGAAGGCTCGCGCATGATCTCGGTCAACGGCGCCGCTGCCCACAAGGCCAAGGTCGGGGATCGCGTGATCATCTGCGCTTACGCTCATTACAGCGAAGCCGAACTGCTCAACTTCAAGCCACGCATGCTCTACATGGCACCGGGCAATGAACTGAGCCACACCAGCAATGCCATTCCGGTCCAGGTTGCCTGATACGAGTCTTGTCTCTTCCGTTTGTCGGGCCGTTCCTAACTTCGATGTTAAAAAAGTACCGGAAACAGGTCAGACAAAGTCAAGACAGATCATTGCGCGGGGTTTACTGTATTCGCCCTGCGCCATGAAATCGTGTCGACGCAGTTGACCGGAACGCCCACCCACAGCGCTCCGGGATTTTTAGTGTTCAAAAGGCCGTTCAAGTAATAAGGAAACCCGCAGCGATGGCGTATTACCGCACTCCTCACGACGTTACCGCTCTGCCCGCCTGGCAAGCGTTGAATGACCACCGCCAAGCCATGCAGGATTTCAGCATGCGCGAAGCCTTCAATGCCGATCCGCAGCGTTTTACTCAATTCACCCTCAGCAGCTGCGGCCTGTTTCTCGACTATTCGAAAAACCTGATCAACGCCGAGACCCGCAATCTGCTGGTGGGCCTGGCCAACGAAGTCGACCTCAAGGGCGCGATCAAGTCGCTGTTCGATGGCGAAATCGTCAACTCTTCCGAAGGTCGTCCGGCCCTGCACACGGCCCTGCGCCGCCCGGTCGGCGACAAGCTGTCGGTCAATGGCGTCAACGTGATGCCCGAAGTGCACAAGGTGCTGAACCAGATCACCGACCTCGTCGGCCGTATCCACGACGGTCTGTGGCGCGGTTACACCGAGAAGCCGATCACTGACGTGGTGAACATCGGCATCGGCGGCTCCTTCCTCGGCCCTGAGCTGGTGTCCGAAGCCTTGCTGTCCTACGCCCAGAAAGGCGTGCGTTGCCATTACCTGGCGAACATCGACGGCAGCGAGTTCCACGAACTGACCATGAAGCTGCGCGCCGAGACCACGCTGTTCATCGTCTCGTCGAAATCCTTCAACACCCTCGAAACCCTGAAGAACGCCCAGGCTGCCCGTGCCTGGTATCTGGCCCAGGGTGGTTCGGAAGCCGAGCTGTATCGCCACTTCATCGCGGTATCGAGCAACAACGCCGCCGCGGTAGCGTTCGGCATCCGCGAAGAGAACATCTTCCCGATGTGGGACTGGGTCGGCGGGCGCTACTCGCTGTGGTCGGCCATTGGTCTACCGATTGCCCTGGCCATCGGCATGTCCAACTTCAAGGAATTGCTGTCCGGTGCCTACACCATGGACCAGCACTTCCTGACCGCGCCCTTCGAACAGAACATGCCGGTGCTGCTGGCCTTGCTCGGCGTGTGGTACGGCAACTTCTGGGGCGCGCAAAGCCACGCGATCCTGCCGTACGATCACTACCTGCGTAACATCACCAAGCACCTGCAACAGCTGGACATGGAATCCAACGGCAAGAGCGTGCGCCAGGACGGCAAGCCAGTGTCCACAGACACCGGGCCGGTAATCTGGGGCGGCGTCGGCTGCAATGGTCAGCATGCCTACCACCAGTTGCTGCACCAGGGCACCCAATTGATCCCGGCCGACTTCATCGTGCCGATCGTCAGCTTCAACCCAGTGTCCGACCACCACCAGTGGCTGTACGCCAACTGCCTGTCCCAGAGCCAGGCGCTGATGCTCGGCAAGACCCTTGCCGAGGCCGAAACCGAGCTGCGCGACAAAGGCATGAGTGACGCCGAAGTGCAGAAACTCGCGCCGCACAAGGTGATCCCAGGCAATCGTCCGAGCAACACCCTGGTGGTCGAGCGCATCAGCCCGCGTCGCCTCGGCGCTCTGGTGGCGATGTACGAACACAAAGTCTTCGTGCAAAGCGTGATCTGGGGCATCAATGCCTTCGACCAGTGGGGTGTGGAGCTGGGCAAGGAGCTGGGCAAAGGCGTCTACAACCGCCTGGTCGGCAGCGAAGAAACCCCGGCCGAGGACGCCTCGACCCAAGGGCTGATCAATTACTTCCGTGGTCGTCACCGCGGGTGATTTGATAGCACAACCCACGGGCTTTGGATCAACCCGAATCCTGTGGGCAAAAACAATTCCCTGTGGGAGCGAGCTTGCTCGCGATGACGGACTGTCAGTCGACAACCATGTTGACCTCCATGCCCTCATCGCGAGCAAGCTAGCTCCCACAGTTGTTTTGTATCTGACTTGAACCCATGGACCTCTCGGCGCATCTTTATCCTTGTCGCAAAACAAGCATAAGGAACCGTCATGTTCGATATCAGCACGTTCCCCAAAGCCGATGCCGTCCGCCGGGCCGCACAATTGAGTCAAGACGACTATCAGCGCCTGTACCGCCAATCCGTCGAACACCCCAGCACCTTCTGGGCCGAACAGGCCACGCGCTTTCTGGACTGGAGCGCGCCCTGGGAAACCGTCCAGCGCTACAACCTGAAAACCGGTGAAGCCAGCTGGTTTGCCGGTGCGCAATTGAACGTCAGCTACAACTGTATCGACCGGCACCTGGAGAAACGCGGCGATCAGGTCGCCATCATCTGGGAAAGCGACGACCCTGCCGACTCGACATCGATCACCTACAAAAAACTGCATGAAAACGTCTGCCGCCTGGCCAATGTGCTGAAAAACCGTGGCGTGAAAAAAGGCGACCGCGTGTGCATCTACATGCCGATGATTCCCGAGGCGGCCTACGCCATGCTGGCCTGTACCCGCATCGGTGCAGTGCACTCGGTAGTGTTCGGCGGCTTCTCCCCGGACTCGTTGCGCGACCGCATTCTCGACGCCGACTGCCGCACCGTGATCACTGCCGACGAAGGTGTGCGCGGTGGCAAGGTCGTGCCACTCAAGCAGAACGTCGACAAGGCGCTGCAAAGCTGCCCGGACGTGAGCAGCGTGCTGGTGGTCGAGCGCACCAAGGGGCTGGTGAACTGGGTCGAAGGACGGGACATCAAGTACCAGCAGGCCCTGCGCGAAGCCAGCGCCGATTGCCCGCCCGAGCCGATGGACGCCGAAGACCCGCTGTTCATCCTCTATACCTCCGGCAGCACCGGCAAACCCAAAGGCGTGCTGCACACCACCGGTGGCTACCTGCTGCAAGCAGCGATGACCTTCAAGTACGTGCTGGACTACCGCGACGGCGAAGTCTTCTGGTGCACCGCCGACGTCGGCTGGGTCACTGGCCACAGCTACATCGTCTACGGTCCGCTGGCCAACGGCGCGACCACGCTGATTTTCGAAGGCGTGCCGAACTACCCGAGTACCTCGCGCTTCTGGCAGGTGATCGACAAGCACAAGGTAAACATTTTCTACACCGCCCCGACGGCCCTGCGCGCATTGATGCGCGAAGGCCCGGAACCGTTGAAGCAAACATCCCGCGCCAGCGTCAGGCTACTCGGCACGGTTGGCGAACCGATCAACCCGGAAGCCTGGGAATGGTATTTCCATGAGGTCGGCGAAGAGCGTTGCCCGATCGTCGACACCTGGTGGCAGACCGAAACCGGCGGCATCATGCTCAGCCCGCTGGTCAGTGCCCAACGGATCAAGCCCGGTTGTGCGACACAACCGATGTTCGGCGTGCAACCGGTGCTGCTCGACGAGCAAGGCAAGGAAATCAAGGGCGCCGGCAGCGGCGTACTGGCCATAAAATCCAGCTGGCCTGCACAGATCCGCAGTGTCTATCGCGACCCGCAACGCATGGTCGACACCTACTTCAAGCCCTACCCCGGCTACTACTTCACCGGTGACGGCGCGCGGCGCGATGAAGATGGCGACTACTGGATTACCGGTCGCATCGACGATGTGATCAACGTGTCCGGCCACCGTATCGGCACTGCCGAAGTGGAAAGCGCCCTGGTGCTGCACGAGAGCATCGCCGAGGCCGCTGCGGTCGGTTATCCCCACGACATCAAGGGCCAGGGCATCTATGTCTTCGTCACACCCATGAACGGCGTCGAAACCAACGATGAACTGAAGAAAGAATTGCTGGCCCTGGTCAGCAAGGAAATCGGCAGTTTCGCCAAACCGGACTTGATCCAGTGGGCGCCGGCCTTGCCGAAAACCCGCTCAGGCAAGATCATGCGGCGCATTCTGCGCAAGATCGCCTGCAACGAACTGGACAATCTGGGCGACACTTCGACCTTGGCCGATCCAAGCGTGGTACAAGGCTTGATCGATAAACGCCTGAATCAATAACGTTCTGGCCTTTGTAGGAGCGAGCTCGCTCGCGATGAACTCAAGCGCGCCGCGTACATTCAGGAGAAACGCGTTACCGTTAACGTCCATCGCGAGCAGGCTCGCTCCTACAGAAAATTACAGAGTGGCCATGGAATTCATCCGCACCCGCATCGAAACCCAGATCATGAGCCTGACCGGTTTGTCTTTGGGCAAACTCGACCTGGAAAACCCCAAGGGCGACCCGGGCCTGTTCGGACCGGACTCGGTGAGCTGGCAAGTCCATGGCGATTTCAGCAGCATGCTGATCGGTGGCATCAGTGCCCTGATGCTGCAGGCCCTGCACCCGCTGGCATTGGCCGGGGTCTGGGACCATTCGAACTTTCGTGAAGACATGCTCGGCCGCCTGCGCCGCACCGGGCAGTTCATCTCCGGCACCACCTTCGGCTCTCGACAGGATGCCGACTGGCTGATCGAAAAAGTCCGCACCATCCATTTGCAGATCACCGGTACAGCGCCGGACGGACGTGCCTACGCCGCCAGCGATCCCGAACTGCTGACGTGGGTGCATGTGGCGGAAGTCAGCAACTTCCTCGCCGCGCATTTGCGCTATCGCAACCCGCATCTTTCACCTGCCGACCAGGATCGCTATTACGCGGAAATCGCCCTGGTCGCCGAGCGGCTCGGGGCCAGGGATGTGCCCCGCTCGCGCCAGGAAATTGCCGACTATCTTGAGCGCATGCGCCCTCAGTTGCTGTGCGACGAACGCAGTCGGGAAGTCCTGCGCCTGTTGCTAAATGCCCCTTCCCCCAGCCGCCTGGCCAAGCCTTTCGGCGGTCTGATGATGCAGGCCGGGATCGACCTGCTGCCGGACTGGGCCAGCTCCATGCTCGGCGTCAGCCAGAACCCGCTGCAACGCAAGCTGATCCGCGCCAGCGTCAATCGCAGTGCGCCGATGCTGCGCTGGGCGGTGCGTAACGGTTCGGTGCAGCGGGCTAAACGGCGGATGGGGATTACTTAGAAAGAACAAAGTCAAAAGCTTCGCGAGCAAGCCCGCTCCCACAATGGATCTATGTCGATCGCAAGTTTTATGTTCACAGAAAATCCAATGTGGGAGCGGGCTTGCTCGCGAAGGCAGCGCCTCGGTCCCGCGCCAAAACTGTTAAACTCCCGCGCCCAATTCTCTCCTGCAAGGCGCCCAGCATGTCTTCCTTGAATCAGGCGCTGCGCGCCGCCCTCGATCAACGCCAGGACCTGCTCGCCGAACTGCACCTGCAAGGGACCGATTGCTATCGCCTGTTCCACGGTAGCCAGGAAGGCGCCGCTGGCCTGACCATCGACCGCTACGGCCCACAGCTGTTGGTGCAAAGTTTCCACCAGGCGCTGGAGCGCGAGACGCTGCTGCAACTGCACGAAGCGATCAATCAACACCTGGGTTTTGAAACCCTGCTGGTCTACAACGACCGCTCCCGTGGCAACTCGCGCATCGATCGCGATGACATCGTCTACCGCGCCGACGAAGCCGCCCTGCAAGACCTGGTCGGCCACGAATGGGGCCTGAACTATCGGGTGCGCGGTCGCCATGCAGGACAGGACCCGCTGCTGTTCCTCGACCTGCGCAACACCCGCGGCTGGGTCAAGGATCACAGCAAGAACAAAAGCGTGCTGAACCTGTTTGCCTACACCTGTGGTGTCGGCCTCAGTGCCGCCGCCGGTGGCGCACGCGAGGTGTGCAACCTGGACTTCGCCGAAGGCAACCTGGCGGTCGGTCGGGAGAACGGGCAGCTCAACCCGCAGTTGCCGACCATGGAATTTATCCAGTCCGACTACTTCCCGGCCATTCGCCAACTGGCCGGCCTGCCGATCAGCCAGCGCCGCGGGCAAAAACTTCCGAGCTATCAGCGCCTGGAACAGCGCCAGTACGATCTGGTGCTGCTGGACCCTCCGGCCTGGGCCAAGAGTGCATTCGGCACCGTCGACCTGCTGCGCGACTACCAGAGCCTGCTCAAACCGGCCTTGCTGACCACCGCCGACAACGGCGTGCTGATCTGCTGCAACAACCTGGCGAAAGTCAGCATGGACGACTGGCGCGAACAGGTTTTGCGTTGTGCAGAGAAGGCCGGGCGGCCGGTGCGTGAATGGACAGTGATGAAACCGGGTGCCGATTTTCCGTCAATGGATCAACAGCCACCGCTGAAAACCCTGATCCTGCAGCTCTGACCGTCGTCGGAGAAATCTGAAAATTCATGAACAGGCCAATCACTTCGGAACCGGAAACGCGTGCCATACTCCAACGCACTCCGATTCAGACAGATGAAGCCTCACATGTACAAAGGATTGATTCGCGCCATCGGCGCCTTGTTGACTGCTCTGGCCCTCTACAGCTTGCTGGGTTTTCTGATTTTACCGGGTGTCGCGTTGCGCGTTGCCAACCAGCAACTGGCCAACTACGCCACTACACCCGCGACCATCCAGCGGATCGAATTCAATCCGTTCAGCCTTGAACTGACCCTTTGGGGCTTGAACATCGGCGAACCCGGCAAGGAGCAGGTCGGTTTCGAGCACCTGTACGCCAATCTGCAATTCGACAGCCTGTGGACCAAGGCGGTGCACCTGTCTGATGTCGAACTGACCAAGCCCAAGACCGAAATCCTGTTCAGCAAGGACGGCAAACTCAATCTGCTCGGGCTGTTCAAACTGCCAGAGAGCGAACCCACGCCGGCCGACCCGGATGCCAAGCCGTTTCCACTGCGCATCGAGCGGATCAAACTGGCGGGCGGTTCCGTGCATTTTGAAGATGCCCGGCCCAGCGAGCCCATCGAGTTTCTCTACGACACACTCGATTTCGAACTGAAGAACCTCAGTACCCTGCCTGATGACAGCGCCGACATGACCCTGGTGGCCGTCGGCCCCAATGGTGGACAGATCGACTGGACCGGCAACTTCAGCCTGATCCCGATCGCCTCCGAAGGTAAGCTGAAAATCACTGACGGCAAGATGAAAGCCTTTTGGCCCTATGTGCGCGATGCCGTGCCACTGGATCTCGAAAACGGCGTCATGAGCATCAGCACCGACTACAAACTCAACCTGGCCAAGGAAACCGAGCTGCTACTGAGCAATGTAGCGGTCAGCATCGCCCCCTTCGCGATCAAGGCTCCGGATGGCCGGCCGCTGGTAAAGCTCGAGCGCCTGGACGTCAGCGAAACCACCGTGGACCTGGCCAAGCAGCAAGTGGTGGTGGGCAAGATCCGCAGCCACAAACTGGAAACCTGGGCCGCGCTGGAATCGGACGGCCAACTCGACTGGCAGAAACTGTTCGCCAGCCAGCCGGCCAAACCCGCTGCCAAAGCCAAGGCGGATGCCGAACCGACCGGCACTCCGGCGGCGGCAGACTCACCGAAACCTGAACCGGCCGCGCCAGACAAACCCTGGCAGGTGCTGCTCAAGGATGTGCAACTGCGCGACTACAAGGTGCATCTGGCTGACCGCAAGGCACAACCCGTCGTCGCCCTGGAACTGAGTCCGCTGAACCTCGACCTGCAAAATTTCGACAGCCTCAACGGTTCCCCCTTTACCCTCAAGCTCGATACCGGTGTAGGCAAGCAAGGCAAGATCATGGCCGACGGCGAGATCAACCTGGCCCCGGTCAGCGCCAGGCTGAAGGTACAGACCAAGGACATCGACCTGCGGGTTGCCCAGTCCTACATCACGCCGTTCATTCGCCTGGAACTGCGCAGCGGCATGCTCGGCAGCGATCTGGCGGTCGACCTGAAAAGCACCGAGCCCTTGGCCTTCGGCGTCACCGGCGGTGCCCAGGTCGATCAGTTGCATACCCTGGACACCTTGAAAACCCGCGACTTCCTCAAGTGGCAGCAGGTCGTGGTCGAAGGCCTGAACTATCAGCATGGGGACAGCCTGTCGATCGACAAGATCAACCTGTTCCAGCCCTATGCGCGTTTCATGATCAACGATGATCGCACCACCAACATCGATGACCTGCTGATTCCACAGCCAGCGGATTCCGGGGCAAAACCGGCGGCGAACAAACCGGCCAGCAACGAAAAACCGTTGGGCATCCACATCGGCGGCATTTTCATCAATGACGGTTCGGCCAACTTCGCCGACTTCAGCCTGACCCCGAACTTCGCCACCGCCATCCAGCAACTCAACGGGCAGATCGGCACCATCGACAGCCGCCGGCCGAAACCGGCCAGTGTCGACGTCAAGGGCAAGGTCGATCGCTACGCACCGGTGACCATCAAGGGCTCGGTCAATCCGTTCGACCCGATGGCCAGCCTCGACATCGCCACCAGCTTCAAACGCGTGGAACTGACCACGCTGACGCCCTACTCCGGCAAGTTCGCCGGCTACCGTATCCGCAAGGGCCGGCTCAATCTCGACCTGCACTACCAGATCACCAAGGGTCAGCTCAAAGCTGAAAACAAAGTAGTGGTCGAACAACTGCAACTGGGTGAAAAAGTCGACAGCCCGGATGCCGTGAGCCTGCCACTGAAACTGGCCATTGCCTTGCTCAAGGACGTCGACGGCAAGATCTCCATCGAACTGCCGGTCACTGGCGACCTGAACAACCCTCAGTTCAGCGTCATGCCGATTATCTGGCAGACCCTGCGCAACCTGATCGTCAAGGCCGCGGCAGCACCGTTCAAACTCATTGGCGGCTTGGTCAACGGTGGTGGTTCGGAAGACCTGGGCAGCGTTTCATTCGCAGCCGGTTCCAGCGAATTGAGCAAGGACGCCGAAGGCGCCCTAGACAAACTGTCCAAGGCGCTCAAGGAACGCCCGGCCCTGCGCCTGGAAATCGAAGGCACCGCCGCCCAGAGCAGCGATGGCCCGCTGATCGCCGAACAACGCCTGGAGCGTGAATACCAGTACAACTACTACAAAATGCTCCAGCGCCGCGGTGACAAGGTCCCGGCCCAGGCTTCGTTGCTGGAAGTGCCGGACGGAGAAAAGGGCCCGCTGCTCGAAGGTATCTACCGCACCCGCCTGAAAACCCAGCCCCCTGCCGAATGGAAGGACCTGGGCAAGGAAGAACGCACCGCGAAAATGCGTGCCGAGGTGATCAAGTTCTGGAGTGCCAGCGACGTACTGTTGCGTCAACTGGGCCAGGAACGCGCCAGCAGCATCAAGGATTATCTGGTCGACAAGGCCCAGTTGGAAGATGACCGGGTGTACTTCATCGATGCCAATCTGGGCGAGGCGCAAAGCGACGGCCGCGTGGTGACTCCGATGCATCTGGATGCCGAGTGATGCATCGGCAGCTGGCAGGCTTGGCTCTGGCGCTCTCCGTCAGTCAGGCCTGGGCGGCCGATACCCTGCGCTGTGGCAGCCAGTTGATCAGCGTCGGCGATCGCTCGAGTGAGGTCGTGCAGAAATGCGGTGAGCCGGTCAGCCGCGACTTGCTGGGGTACAAGCGCAGTGCCGATCGACGCGAGGAGTTTCAGGTCGAGGAGTGGACCTACGGACCGAATGGCGGGATGTATCAATACTTGCGGTTCGAAGGTAATCGGCTGAAACAGATCACCAGTAAACGCGGCAATTGATTAGCACTATCCAATGTGGGAGCGGGCTTGCTCGCGAAGGCGATAGATCAGTCAACTTATTGGTTGAATGACACACCGCTTTCGCGAGCAAGCCCGCTCCCACATTGGGTTTTCAGCGTTACATATAGAACAGGCCCCGGCAATAAATGCGCGGGGCCTGTGACGGCCACATCCTTATGGCCCTTCGCATGAACACTCAGGTTGCAACAGACGTATGACTCTGCCCGTCTGTCGCGCCTTCTCCCGGTCCAGGCGAGAAGCCTTGCCTTACTCGGCTTTGAGGCCGTCAGCGGAGACCGCCTTGACGCCTTTGATTTTCTTGGTGATGGCCACAGCCGCTTCTTTTTGCGAATCGGTCACGGCGGTGGTCGACGACAGCGATACCACGCCTTTTTTGGTTTCAACTTTGATGTCGCTACCTGGAATGCCTTTTTCAGTCATCAGGTCAGCCTTGACTTTGGTGGTGATCCAGGTATCGGAAGTATCTTCTTTCACTTCGGTCATTTCACCGGCAGCCAGCACCATTGGCGAATGGGTTGCCTGGGTGGTTTGAGCAAACGCGGCGTTGGCCATGGTCAGGGTCAGCGCGGTAGCAGCAGCGGCAGTGATAGCGAACTTCTTCATACGAGTAACTCCTGTTTTTCGGAAAGTCTGCCGGATGTCTTGTCGGCAGGGTTACCAAGGGTATTGCGAACGCTGTGCCAACTTTGAAACAAAGATAAAAACCTTACAAATCAAAAAGTTATGAAATCAGCCAATTTTCGGAATCATGCAAAATGCACGAGAAGCAGAAACACTGCATGCAAGTTGCGGGTTTATGGAAAGTTCCTAAGATGCTGAAATTTCTGAGCTTTATCTGCAACATTTGACGACGGGTCGACAAACAGGAAAATCCCCGCAAAAGCGGGGACTTGATTCAGCAATTCATGCCGCAGAACCGGAACACCCTTTAGGCAAGTAGTCCTCGGTAACGCTGCTCTTGCATGACCAGCCTTTGGCTTCGTCCCGTGTCAGGGTGACGGTTTTGCCCTGGACCACCCCCGGGGCATTGTGCAACGTACAAACGATTGATCCCGCCCCCGGCGCTGTAGCCGTCACAGACAGGGCGCAATGGTTGGTCGATGTCTTGCCAGCGGGCGCCACGTTGGCAATTGTTGGGGTTTCCCCCTGGCTGATCACATCCTCGAACGGCACCTTCATTGCAGTCAGCTCAGCCATCGCCGCCGTGACCTTGGCCCGTGCCTGGTACTTGGAATACATCGGCAGGCCCAGGGTTGCCAGGATCCCGATGATCGCCACCACGACGAGCAACTCGATCAGGGTAAAACCTTTTTGATTGTTCATTTACAAGCTCCATGCATGAGTCGAAGGCTCATGACCTGCCCCATGGCAGCACAGCCTGTGCCAAGGCCAGAAGCCCCTGTTGGCAGGGGGCATGGTGGCCGCAAAGCCCTTACTTGCTACCAGGATCAGTACTATCTGACGTTTTTTGTCACATCACCCTTGCGGGTTTGGCCCCATCCTTTGACTAGGCTATAAGAGCAATTCAATCGGAATACCCAGGACTGAACATGGCGGTCAAGGCAGCGAAAATCAGCGTGTATGCGTGGGAAGGCATCGACCGCAAAGGCACAAAAGTGACCGGCGAACTCAGCGCTCAAAACCCGGCGCTGATCAAGGCGAAACTGCGCAAGCAAGGCATCAGTCCGGGCAAGGTTCGCAAAAAAAACCATTCGGTTTTCAGCATGGGCAAGCGTATCAAGGCCCAGGACATTGCCCTGTTCACCCGGCAAATGGCGACGATGATGAAGGCCGGCGTGCCGTTGTTGCAGTCCTTCGACATCATCGGCGAGGGCTTCGACAATCCGGCCATGCGCAAGCTGGTGGACGAACTGAAACAGGAAGTTGCGGCAGGCAGCAGTTTCGCCGCCGCCCTGCGCAAGAAGCCCCGGTATTTCGATGAGCTGTATTGCAACCTGGTGGATGCCGGCGAGCAGGCCGGTGCCCTCGACACCCTTTTGGAGCGGGTCGCGACCTACAAGGAAAAAAGCGAAAGCCTCAAGGCCAGGATCAGGAAAGCCATGACCTACCCGCTGGTGGTGGTGTTCGTCGCGACGATTGTCACCGGGATTCTGCTGGTCAATGTCGTGCCGCAGTTCGAGTCGGTGTTCAAAGGCTTTGGCGCTGAACTGCCGGCCTTCACCGTGATGGTCATTGGCCTGTCGCAATTGATGCAGGCCTGGTGGTGGGTGGTCCTTGGCACGCTGATCACGATGACCTTCGGCGTACGCCACACCCTCAGGACATCCCCGGCCTTGCGTGACCGGATGGACACCTGGCTGCTGAAACTGCCGCTGGTGGGCACCCTGATGCACAAGTCCGCCGTGGCCCGGTTCGCCCGTACTTTGTCGACCACTTTCGCTGCCGGCGTGCCGCTGGTGGAGGCCCTGGAATCAGTGGCCGGTGCGACCGGCAATAGCGTGTTCAAGCGCGCGGTATTGCGCATCCGGCAGGACATCTCGACCGGCATGCAATTGCATTTCGCCATGCGCACCTGCGGCGTCTTTCCGAACATGGCGATACAAATGACTGCAATTGGCGAAGAGTCCGGCACCCTGGACGCTATGCTCGACAAAGTCGCGGGGTTCTACGAAGACAACGTCGATAACATGGTCGATAACCTCACCAGCCTGATGGAGCCGTTCATCATGGTGGTGCTGGGTGTTATCGTCGGTGGACTGGTAGTTGCCATGTACCTGCCCATCTTCCAACTTGGCTCAGCGATCTGACATGCCCTTGAATGAAATCCTGACTCAATCTGCGCTGGCCTTTGTCCTTCTCGCAGGCATCACCGGCCTGCTGGTCGGCAGCTTCCTCAATGTCGTGATCTGGCGCCTGCCAAAAATGCTCGAACGCGACTGGCGTGAGCAGGCCCATGACATTCTCGGGCTGCCAGGCGAAACGCCGCTGCCGACCTACAACCTGTTGCTGCCCCACTCCCAGTGCCCGCACTGCGGTCACCGAATCCGCGCCTGGGAAAACATCCCGCTGCTCAGTTATGTGTTTTTGCGCGGCCGCTGCTCAGCCTGTGCGGCAGCGATCAGCCCCCGCTATCCGTTGACCGAACTGGCCTGCGGCCTGTTGTCGGCGTTTGTTGCCTGGCACTTCGGCTTCGGTTGGCCCGCCTGCCTGATGCTGGTCCTGAGCTGGGGTTTGCTGGCGATGAGCCTGATCGACGCCGAACATCAGATATTGCCGGACGTGCTGGTGCTGCCGTTGATATGGCTGGGGTTGATCGTCAACAGTTTCGGCCTGTTCGTGTCGTTGCACGAGGCGCTTTGGGGGGCGATAGCCGGCTACAGCCTGCTGTGGTCGGTGTTCTGGCTGTTCAAGCTGATCACGGGCAAGGACGGCATGGGCTACGGTGATTTCAAGTTGCTGGCGATGCTGGGCGCCTGGGGTGGCTGGCAGATTTTGCCGCTGACCATCCTGCTGTCCTCGCTGGTGGGGGCCATTATCGGGCTGATGCTGCTGCGCTGGCGCAATGCTAAAACCTCGACGCCGATCCCTTTCGGTCCCTATCTGGCCATTGCCGGCTGGATTGCGTTGCTCTGGGGTGGTCAAATAACCGACCTCTATTGGCAGTTTGTCGGTTTGAAATGAATAGCCCTGTGGAAAAACCCTGGATTCTCGGCCTGACCGGCGGCATCGGCAGCGGCAAAAGTGCGGCCGCCCAACACTTCATCGATCTGGGCGTGCATGTGGTCGACGCCGATCACGCCGCTCGCTGGGTCGTTGAACCCGGCCGCCCGGCACTGGCACAAATCGCCGAACACTTCGGCACCGGCGTGTTGCAGGCCGACGGGCAACTGGACCGCGCCGCGCTACGCAAATTGATCTTCGAAGTGCCAGAAGAACGCCGCTGGCTGGAGGCTCTCCTGCATCCGCTGATCGGCGAAGAAATCGCTCACCACCTGGCGCTGGCAAAATCGCCTTATGCGATTCTGGTTTCGCCGCTGCTGATCGAGTCCGGGCAATACGCCATGACCCAACGGGTACTGGTGATCGATGCCCCCGAACAATTGCAGATCGAACGTACCCTGCAACGTGACCAGACCAGCGAGCAGCAGGTCCAGGCGATCCTCAAGGCCCAGTCCAGTCGCCAGGATCGCGTGAGCCATGCCGACGACGTCGTGGTCAACGACCGCGACCTTGCCTGGCTGCACAGCGAGGTCGAACGCCTGCATCATTTTTACCTTTCTTTGCGTGGAGGCCAGTCATGAGCCAACCAACAACCGTCGAATGCCCAACCTGTGGCGCCCCCGTGGAATGGACCGCCGAGAGCAAATTCCGGCCATTCTGTTCCGACCGCTGCAAACTGATCGACCTGGGTGCCTGGGCGTCCGAAGAACACAAGATTCCAGTGGCTCCCGATGCCGAGGACGAGATGTTCAGCGGTGACTTCGACCCGCGCCATTGATCCATCGAGTGGGCGATTCCAGGTTTTGATGCGGATCAGGACTTGGGATCGTCGTCCTTCCAGGGAGCCGAGAGGTAGCGCGTGCGGTTGAACGTCTCAAGCCACTCCGGACAAAACACGACCAGCGCACTGACGATCATGCCGTTGATAAACGCTTCGGGAAAAATGATCAGCCATAGATATCCGACAAAATCTTCCAGCCAGTACGGCATGGCAAAACGTTCGTCGAACCATAACAACCAAAGCGCCAGCAGCAGACACAGCAACGCCGACAGCGCGGCGGCAAAAAATCCGGAAACGAAGATATACACGAAGGGATTTCGTGGCTGCGCCCTCTCCACCAGAATGGCGCAGCACTCGGTGACCAGCACCGGCAACGCGATCAACAGCGCGCCATTGACCCCGACCGCCGCCAGGTCCTGTCGCCCGAGCAACACCAGCCCCGTTTGCGCCACCAGGCCACCCACCAGCGCTAGCGGCCAGTCCAGCAGTAGCGTCACTGCGGTCATGCCGATGAAGTGGTAAGACACGCCGGTATCAAAGTCGCGCCGCACCAGCCACAACAGAAACAGCGCAAACACCGTTCCAAACAGCAGATGCTGACGACGGCTGTCGGTGAACAGTTCAACCCACGGTGCGCGACAGATCGCCCAGATCAACACCGGCACATAGATCAGCCAGCCGACCGCAAGGGTTTGCGATGACAGCAACTCTGCACCGATCATGGCTACGTGCGCCTCCCAGGCGAAGAACAACAGGCACTCAGTCTACACCGCCGCCCGCATGCCCTTCGACTTCAAGCCCAATGCCGCGGATCGTTCATCACCGCGTCATGTTCGGCGAACAGCTTCGGTAGCTCAGACTTGAGAAAGTCCACCCAGGTGCGGACCTTGGCATCGAGAAAGCGTCGCGAAGGATACAGCGCATACACATTGCGCTCGCGCAGGCGCCATGCAGGTAACACACGCAGCAAAGTACCGTCGCTCAAGGGCCGCGTCGCGGTGTAGAACGGCAGCAGGCTGATGCCCATGCCCGCCTCCGAAGCCTTGACCATCGACTCGGCAACATTGCACTGAAAGGTCTTGGCCGGGCTGACGGCGTGCTCGCCGTCCTGGTCCTGGAAAAGCCATTGATCGCCGTACAGCGGGTCGAGCATGCGCAGGCAATGATGATCGCTCAGCGCCAGCGGCTGCTGCGGCACACCCCGGCGTCGCAGATAGGCCGGGGAGGCACAGGGCACGCTGTAGATCTGCCCGATGGCTTGCGCAACCATTTGCGAATCGGCAAGTTCCGGAGCGATCGAAATCACCACATCGTGCCCCTCCTCCAGCGGATCAGGATTGCGCTGCGACAAGGTCAGC
The DNA here is from genome assembly GCF_019218985.1 of Pseudomonas sp. PDM30. Lineage (NCBI taxonomy): Bacteria > Pseudomonadati > Pseudomonadota > Gammaproteobacteria > Pseudomonadales > Pseudomonadaceae > Pseudomonas > Pseudomonas sp. PDM30. The sequence goes on along the minus strand of NZ_JAHUWM010000011.1, from coordinate 214,147 downwards.
TCGAACACCACATCGGGATAAAGCTCGCTGTAGCGGGCGATCAACGGCGTGAGCAGCACACCCAGGCCGTTCATGCTGTGCACCCGCAGGCGTCCGGCCGGATTGATATGAGCGCCGCGGGCCTCGGCCGTCGCCTCATCCATGGCCTCGACGATTTGCCGGCTGCGCAGCAGGAAGCGCTCGCCGGCGTCGGTCAGGCTCAAGCGCCGCGTGGTGCGTTGCAGCAGACGCGCCTGTACATGTTCCTCCAGATCCGCCACCAATCGGGATACCTGCGCGGTCGACAGATCCAGCGCATCGGCAGCCCCGGTGAAACTGGCGCAGTCCACCACCCGGATGAATACGCGCAAGTTGTTAAGCACATCCATAAGCCCCCCTCGGGCGATGACTGTTACGTTTTATGTAAGGCTGCATCCGCCGTTCGCCCCTTTATCCGTCGGTGGCAAAGACTAAAATTCAGACATCAAAACCGACACGGAGCACGCCAACATGAAAACGTTGATCAGCCTGTTGCTGACCGTCATCGCCACCTCGGCCATGGCCGCTGACAACGAGCCTCTCACAGTCCTGTACAACCCGGCGCAGCCACTGGACATCGCCAGCGTGGTTTCTGTGTCGAACACCGCGACTGCGTGCGGGGTCGTACCGGCGACCATGGTGTATGTCGATCATCAGGGCCAGACCCACCGTGTGACCTACAACGTCATGGGTGATTGCACCAGCAACCTGTGATCACCTGGCTCACAGCAAGGTCCACGTGTAGCTGAGAATCAAGCGGTTCTCGTCGATATCACTGCGGTAGTTGGAACGCGCCATCGCATTGCGCACGCGAATGCCCAAACCTTTGAGACTGCCGCTCTGCAACACATAGCCGATGTCCAGGTCACGTTCGCGATCCTTGCCTTCGAAACCCTTTCCGGTATCGACGTTGTTGCCGCTGATGTAGCGCACGGTACTGGTCAACCCCGGTACGCCGAGCGCCGCGAAGTCGTAGTCGTAACGCACCTGCCAGGAACGTTCATCGGTGAAGGCGAACTCATAGGTCGGCACTTCGTTGCCCAGCGGCGAGATATTGGCAAATACCCGTGGAAATGCACTGTCACCGAACATGCCCTGATAGCCGACGTAAAACGTATGACCGCCACGCTTGGCCGACAGCAACGAGAAGAACGCCTGGTTGTCGATGTTACCCAGCAGTTTTTTGCCGTCCTCGCGCGAATCGTAGTAACCGAGGTTGGCGCCGAGGATCCAGTCGCCCACCGGCTCACTGTGCTTTAAACCCAGAAAACGCTGGTTGTAGATATCTTCCAGTTGCCCGTACCAGGCACTGACCGAGCTGCGCTTGTCATTGAAGGCATAATCAGCGCCGGCAAAATTGAAACCGTCACTGCTGACCTGACGCTGCGGCACGTGACCCAGCATTGCCTGCATCTTTTCGTCGCCAGCCTCGTTGCGCAGGCTGGTTGAACTCAAGTGACCACCCTGCACAGTCAGGCCATTGATCTCGTTGGAGGTGATGCTTGCGCCCTGATAACTGGGTGGCAGCAGGCGAATATCGCTGAATGCCAACACCGGCAGGTTGGGTTGCAACTCACCGACTTTCAGCTCGGTTTTGGAGTAGCGCATCTTCAACGCGCCTTCCAGACGGCTGTAGTTGTCTGCCGCGCGGCCGTCGTCCTGCACCGGCAACAAACCGGTATTGGTCCGGTCCGGAGCACTGTCGAGCTTGAGACCGAGCAAGCCGATGACGTCCACCCCAAACCCGACGGTGCCCTGGGTGTATCCGGACTTCACGTTGAGGATGAACCCCTGGGCCCACTCTTCAGCCTTCGATTGCCGGTTGGCGCCGACGATGTCGGAATAGTCGCGGCTGAAGTAGTAATTGCGTGCCTGCAACGTTGCGCTGGTGTCTTCGATAAAGCCGGTTTCAGCTGCCATCGCACCCGTGGAAAAACCCGAGACGACAGCCAGGGACAACGCAGAACCGGTTGTTGGGAGAATCTGTTTCATCGTTTTTCTCTTATTGTTATTGATCGACTGATTGAAGGACTTCAGTTGCAGTGGATTTGCGACGGGGAACGGGACGACGGGCGCTCAACAGCACATGGGTGACAATGCCGAAAATCAGCCCCCAGAAAGCGGCAGACAAACCGAACAACGACATGCCCGAAGCCGTGACCAGAAAGGTCACCAGTGCGGCTTCACGATCGCTCGGCACCGCCATCGCGCCGGTCAACGCGCCGGTCAACGCGCCGGCAATGGCGGCGAACAAGGCCAGCCCGGCCAGCGCCGCGATCAACTCTTTGGGGAACGCTGAAAACAGCGAGACCAGCGTGGCGCCGAAGATCCCCAGCAGCAGGTAGCACAGGCCGCCGACGACCCCGGCCACGTAGCGTTTGCGAGGATCTTCGTGAGCTTCGCGACCGGTGCAGATCGCCGCGGTGATCGCCGCCAGATTCAGCCCATGGCAACCAAACGGCGCCAGCAATGCGGTGCCCAGCGCGCTACTGGCGATGATCGGGCTCGCTGGCGTCGGATAGCCACTGGCGCGCAGCACCGCCATGCCGGGCACGAACTGACCGGTCAGCGCCACCATCACCAGCGGCAAGGCAATGTTCAGGATCGCGCCCAGACTGAACTCGGGCGTGATCCACACCGGCGTGGCCAGGCCGATCACCAGCGCTTCACGATGTAAATCACCGGTGAACGCGGCAATCGAACAGCCCATCAGCAGCACCATCATCACCGCATAACGCGGCATCACACGCTTGCAGATCAGGTAGCAGGCAAACATCGCCAGGACCAGCAACGGCTTGCGCTGCATCGACACGAACAAGCCAGTGCCGAAACTGAACAGGATCCCCGCCAGCATCGCCGCCGCGATGGCGGCGGGCAGCTTGCTGATGATCCGGTCGAAAGCGCCCGAGATGCCAACCACGAAAATGATCAGGCTGCTGACCAGATACGCCCCCACGGCCTCTGCCATGGAGATGTCCGGCAACAGCGTCACCAGCAACGCCGAGCCCGGCGCCGACCAGGCGATGATCACCGGAACGCGGAAGCGCAGGCTCAAGCCGATGCCGAGCACGGCGCTGCCGATGGAGATCGCCCAGATCCAGGACGACAACACTTCCCGCGAAAGATGTGCCGCTTCCGCCGCCTGAAAGATGATCACCAACGGGCCGGCGTAGGAAATCACCGTGGCAATGAATCCAGCCACGGCGGCTGACAACGAGAAGTCCTGGAAAAACGCTTTCATGATTCAGGCACCGGTCGCTGACAACGCTGGGTTGACGCCAGCGGCGCTACGTCGGCTGCTGATGGCGAACACGGTCATGGCCAGGGTCGCCACCGCACCGGGCAAGGCAAACGCCATGAAGTTCAGTTGCAGGGGCAAGCTGATCCCGAGCAAGGCACCACCCAGCAGCGGACCGACGATGGCCCCGTTGCGCCCAATGCCCGACGCCCAGCCCAGACCGGTAGACCGAATCGTCATGGAGTAAAACTGCGCGGCACAGGCGTACAAAAGAATCTGCGAGCCAATGGTGGTGGCACCCGCAATGGCGATCAGCAAGTACAACACCGGCATCGGGCTGTTGAAGCCCAACAGCGTGATCGACACCACCGCCATGGCGAAAAACACCGCCAGCACTCTCGGCAGATTGAGTTTGTCGCCCAGCACCCCGCCACCGACCGCGCCGAAGATCGCCCCGAAGTTCAACACCAGCAGGAACGACAGGCTCGAACCCAGGCTGTAACCGGCGTTGGCCATCAGTTTCGGCAGCCAGGAACTCAGCGCGTACACCATCAACAGGCAGCAGAAAAACGCCAGCCACAGCATCAGCGTGCGCAGCGCACGGCCTTCACGGAACAACTGCAACACTGGGGTGCCCGTGCCTTTCACTTCGGCCATGTGCAATTGATCAGAGGTTTGCGCGACGTAGGCCGGATCGATGCGCTGAAGAATATTGCACGCCTCTTCATTGCGCCCCTGACGCAACATGAAGCCCACCGATTCGGGCAGGAAATACATGATCAGCGGCAACAACAGCAACGGCAGGACCGCCACGTAAAACACCGACTGCCAGCCGAAACTCGGGATCAGCACAATGCCCAGTCCGGCGGACAGCATGCCGCCCACCGAGTAACCGCTGAACATGATCGCGACCAGAGTGCTGCGGATTTTTTTCGGCGCGTACTCGTTCATCAGTGCCACGACGTTAGGCATCACGCCGCCAATGCCGAGCCCGGCAATGAAGCGACAGAGGCCGAACTCGGTGGGGTTTCGGGCGAAACCATTGAGCACGGTGAAGCCACTGAAGAGCATCACGCAGATCGTGATGGCTTTTTTGCGACCGATCCTGTCCGACAGCGGACCGAAGAACAGCGCACCGAACATCATGCCGAACAGTGCATAGCTGCCCAGTGCACCGGCTTGCAGAGGACTGAGCCCCCACTCTTTCATCAGCATCGGCAAGACCACGCCGTAGATCACCAGATCGTAACCGTCGAAGATGATGATCAGGGCACACCAGAACAGCACCATCCAGTGAAAGCGGTTGAAACGAGCGTTGTCGATAACCTCATGTACGTCGATCTTGCGCATGGCATATATCTCTTGTTGTTGTTTTTTTAGAGCGGCGGTAACACGGCTTACGTCCGTACAGCCGAGGGTAGAGCCGCCCGATACGTGGCAATATCCAGTGCGCGCAGATCACTATCCATTTTGTGCAGGGCCCTGAAACGGGCATGGGAGCGGGAGGCATTGACCCTCTCCGACAAATTGTCTTCTTTGCGATCACATTTGAACGCTAAGCTTGGGCCTATGGATGACTCAGATTACTTACGCCTGCTGACCATCGCGGCCGAGCAAGCCAACGCGTTCCTGTCCAATGCCCGCAAGTGGGAGCGTGAGCGTTGGGTCTGCCAGCGCCTGCTGCAAGGCTTGAACATTCCCTATCGCGCCGATGAGTTCGCCCCCGCCGGGGAGCCGCCGGATGTGTTGTTTCGCGATGCCAGTTTCGAGGTGTTCTTCGTGCTCGACGAGGGCCGGCGCCTCAACGATGAATGGCGCGACGAATTGCAACGCCGACGCAGCGCGTTTTCCCTGAGCCAACTGGTGCGCCGCGAGGCCAAGCCACGACGCATCCCCGCCAACGAGTTCTTGCTGCGATTGGCGCCGACCTTGCGCAAAAAAGCGCACAACTACAAAGAGCGCGGCATGGATCTGGGTGAGCTGGACATCATTGCCTTCGCCAGCCTCAAACGCGAAGTACTGGACCTCAACAGCCATTTCCCGCCGCCGACCGAATACCTGCGCCAGGGCTGGCGCTCGCTGTCATTGGTTGGGCCGACATTCGCCCGCGTGCTGTTCGCTCACCCGGATGCGCCGGACTTCTTGCGCAGCAACCTGGGGCGCAGCATTGTGTTCGACGTCGGGATCAGTCTGTGAGCCCGCTGCAGGAGCTGATCGCCGAGGTGCCACAACAGGGTCGTGTACTCTGGATCGGCGTGCGCCCGCAATCACGTTCGGCGATGCTTGAACTCGATGCCGTGGAAGCGCGCCTGGAGGCCGGCCTGACCGGCGACCACGCCCGCCCCGGCGTGCGCAATGCGCGGCAGGTAACGCTGATTCAGTGGGAGCACCTGGCAGTGATCAGTTCACTGATGGGGCGAGCACAGGATCATCCGGTCCGGCCTGAAGATCTGCGGCGCAATCTCGTTATCAGTGGCATCAATCTGTTCAGCCTCAAGGGCCGCCGCTTCCGGATCGGCCAGGCAACGTTCGAAACCACCGGCTGGTGCCAGCCCTGCGCGCGCCTGGAAAGCAACCTGGGCATCGGCACCTTTCAGGCCGTGCGCGGACATGGCGGAATCACTGCCCGGGTGTTACAAAGTGGCATCATTCGCCTGGACGACATCGTTAGCGTCGAACCCATTGCGGACAGCGGCTATGCTGCGTTCAACCCTGGGTAAAAACACTGTAGCTTCTACACATTCAGCAACGTCTACTCCTGACGAGGCCCGATATGACCAGCCGCCTGAACCCCGACGACCAAAAGCATGTCGAAGAGTACCTGCAGTTGTCCCAGCACCAAGTCGAGCGCCGGCCTTTCCGGCCGTGGATGCTCCTTGTACTGGTATTGGCAGTGACCATTGGTCTGGGCCTGTTGAGCCGACTTATCAGTTACTTGACGCTATGAGCTGCCTTGCGCTCGCTCGGGTAATTGCACCGATTTCCTTTAGCCTTGCGAGTTATCCCCATGTCCCATCGTATTGTCATTGTCGGCGGCGGCGCCGGCGGTCTGGAGTTGGCTACCCGTCTGGGTAAGACTCTGGGCAAGCGCGGTACGGCCAGCGTGATGCTGGTCGACGCGAACCTGACCCACATCTGGAAACCCTTGTTGCACGAAGTGGCGGCCGGTTCCCTGAACTCTTCCGAAGACGAACTCAACTATGTCGCCCAGGCCAAATGGAACCACTTCGAGTTCCAGCTGGGGCGTATGAGCGGGCTCGATCGCGCGAAGAAAAAAATCCAGCTGGCCGCCACCTACGACGAAGCCGGTCTGGAGCTGGTGCCGGCCCGCGAAGTGCCTTACGACTCGCTGGTGATCTCCGTCGGCAGCACCACCAATGATTTCGGCACCCAGGGCGCGGCGCAACACTGCCTGTTCCTCGACACCCGCAAACAGGCCGAGCGTTTCCACCAGCAACTGCTCAATCACTATTTGCGCGCGCACGCCGGTCAGACCGACACGATCGAGCAAATCAGCGTGGCCATCGTCGGCGCCGGTGCCACCGGGGTCGAACTGGCCGCCGAACTGCACAACGCCGCCCACGAATTGGCAGCCTATGGCCTGGACCGGATCAAGCCGGAAAACATGCACATCACCCTGATCGAAGCCGGTCCACGGGTGCTGCCGGCGCTGCCGGAGCGCATTGGCGGGCCTGTGCATAAAACCCTGGAGAAACTCGGGGTCAACGTCATGACCAATGCTGCTGTCAGCGAAGTGACGGCCGACAGCCTGATCACCGCCGACGGCAACGAAATCAAGGCCAGTCTGAAAGTCTGGGCCGCGGGGATTCGCGCACCGGGTTTCCTCAAGGACATCGATGGCCTGGAAACCAACCGCATCAATCAGCTGCAAGTGCTGCCGACCCTGCAAACCACCCGTGACGAAAACATCTTCGCGTTCGGTGATTGCGCCGCCTGCCCGCAACCGGGTAGCGACCGCAATGTGCCGCCACGGGCCCAGGCCGCTCACCAACAGGCTTCGCTGCTGGCCAAATCGTTGAAACTGCGCATCGAAGGCAAGGCGTTGCCGGAGTACAAGTACACCGACTACGGCTCGCTGATCTCGCTGTCGCGTTTTTCGGCTGTGGGTAACTTGATGGGCAACCTCACCGGCAGCGTGATGCTCGAAGGCTGGCTGGCGCGGATGTTCTACGTGTCGCTGTACCGCATGCACCAGATGGCGCTGTACGGGCCGTTCCGCACGGCGATGCTAATGCTGGGCAGCAAGATCGGTCGCGGCACCGAGCCGCGCCTCAAGTTGCACTAACACCTCAACGACTGTGGGAGCGAGCTTGCTCGCGATAGCGGTCTGGCTCGCGATAGCGGTCTGGCATTCAGTACATGTGTTGAATGTCAGGCCGTCATCGCGAGCAAGCTCGTTCCCACACTGGTTTTGCGGCGTTCTTGAGTTTCCTGCGGACAAAAAAAATCCCCGTATCTTTCGATACGAGGATTTTTAATATGGTCGGGGTAAGGGGATTCGAACTCCTGACATCCTGCTCCCAAAGCAGGCGCGCTACCGGACTGCGCTATACCCCGGTAAAAAAAAGGCACCTTTGAAAGGCGCCTTCTTCGATCAGCGCTTTTGGCCTCTGATCTTAAGATTCGATTCCAGCGCTAACTGGTTTCAAAAATGGTGGGTCGTGTGGGATTCGAACCTACGACCAATTGGTTAAAAGCCAACTGCTCTACCAACTGAGCTAACGACCCAAAAATGGTCGGGGTAAGGGGATTCGAACTCCTGACATCCTGCTCCCAAAGCAGGCGCGCTACCGGACTGCGCTATACCCCGGTTTGAAATTGGCTCCGTGACCAGGACTCGAACCTGGGACCCAATGATTAACAGTCATTTGCTCTACCGACTGAGCTATCACGGAACTACACATTTCAATTTACAACTTTGAAGCTTTACTGCGTTCTCTTCAACCCGTTCGCATCGCTGCGTTCGTGTGTCTGAGGCGCGCTATTCTACAATCTTCAGCACCTCTGTCAACCCCCTAAATTGCTTTCAAGTTAATGATTTGCAACTTATTTTGGATTCCTGCTTGGGGAGCGGAAACCCTCGCGGGTGACTTACTGCGGGGCGCACTTTACAAGCCTTTTCCTTTGAGTTCAACAGCCTAACGAAAAAAAGGCCTCACAATGCGAGGCCTTTTCAATTTTGTTGCCGATCTGGATCAGACGAAGACGATTTCGTCGTTTTCCACCACACCATGAGCCGTGTCGCCCGGCATGAATCGACCGGACAGTATCAACTGCGCCAGCGGGTTCTCGATCCAGCGCTGGATAGCGCGCTTGAGCGGCCGTGCGCCATATACCGGGTCGTAACCAACCGCGATCAGCTTATCCATGGCTTCAGGGCTGAGTTCAAGCTTCAGCTCACGCTCGGTCAGGCGGCTGCGCAGACGGCCCAGCTGGATCTCGGTAATGCCGGCGATCTGATCCCGCGCCAACGGCTCGAAGATCACCACTTCGTCGACCCGGTTGATGAACTCCGGCCGGAAGTGGCTGGAAATCGCATCCATCACCGCCGCGCGCTGCGCCTCACGGTCACCGACCAGTTCCTGGATCTGTACCGACCCCAGGTTGGAGGTCATGACAATCACGGTATTCTTGAAGTCCACCGTGCGGCCATGGCTGTCGGTCAGACGACCATCCTCGAGCACTTGCAGCAAGATGTTGAACACATCCGGGTGCGCCTTCTCGACTTCGTCCATGAGGATCACCGAATACGGCTTGCGACGAACGGCCTCGGTCAGGTAACCGCCCTCTTCGTAGCCCACATAGCCTGGTGGCGCACCGATCAAGCGAGCCACGGAATGTTTCTCCATGAACTCGGACATGTCGATCCGCACCATCGCCTCTTCAGTATCAAAGAGGAATTCGGCCAAGGCCTTGCACAGCTCGGTTTTACCGACACCGGTCGGGCCGAGGAACATGAACGAGCCGCTTGGCCGGTTCGGGTCGGACAACCCGGCGCGGGAACGCCGCACCGCATTGGAAACCGCAACGACCGCTTCGTCCTGGCCGATCACACGCTGGTGCAACAGGCTTTCCATCTTCATCAGTTTTTCGCGCTCGCCTTCGAGCATTTTCGACACTGGAATACCGGTCCACTTCGAAACCACTTCGGCGATTTCTTCCTCAGTCACCTTGCTGCGCAGCAGCTGGTTTTCGGGTTTGCCATGCTGGTCGACCATTTGCAGGCTGCGCTCCAGGTCCGGGATCACCCCGTACTGCAACTCCGCCATGCGGTTCAGGTCGCCTTTGCGGCGGGCCGTTTCCAGCTCCTGACGGGACTGCTCGATTTTCTGCTGGATCTGCGCAGAACCCTGGACTTCGGCTTTTTCCGAGTTCCAGATTTCTTCGAGATCCGAGTATTCACGCTCTAGACGTGCGATTTCTTCCTGCAATTTTTCCAGACGCTTCTTCGCCGCGTCGTCGCTTTCTTTCTTCAGCGCCTGGGATTCCACCTTCAACTGAATCAGGCGACGCTCCAGACGGTCCAGCACTTCCGGCTTGGAGTCGATCTCCATGCGGATGCGGCTGGCGGCTTCATCGATCAGGTCGATGGCCTTGTCCGGCAACTGCCGGTCAGTGATGTAGCGATGGCTGAGCTTGGCCGCGGCAATGATCGCGCCGTCGGTAATCGCCACCTTGTGGTGAACCTCATAACGCTCCTTGAGGCCACGCAGGATGGCGATGGTGTCTTCTTCGCTCGGCTCGTCCACCAGCACTTTCTGGAAACGTCGCTCGAGAGCGGCGTCCTTCTCAATGTATTGGCGGTACTCGTTGAGCGTGGTGGCGCCCACACAGTGCAGCTCACCGCGGGCCAGGGCCGGCTTGAGCATGTTGCCCGCATCCATCGAGCCTTCGCCCTTGCCGGCGCCGACCATGGTGTGCAGCTCGTCGATGAACAGAATGATCTGCCCTTCCTGCTTCGACAGCTCATTGAGCAGGGATTTCAGGCGTTCTTCGAACTCACCGCGATACTTGGCACCGGCGATCAGCGCCCCCATGTCCAGGGACAACAGGCGCTTGCCCTTGAGGCCATCCGGCACTTCGCCATTGATGATGCGCTGGGCCAGGCCTTCGGCGATGGCGGTTTTACCCACGCCAGGCTCACCGATCAGCACCGGGTTGTTCTTGGTACGACGTTGCAGCACCTGGATGGTCCGGCGAATTTCATCGTCACGGCCGATCACCGGATCGAGCTTGCCGTCTTCGGCGCGCTTGGTCAGGTCGACGGTGTATTTATCCAGCGCCTGACGCGATTCTTCGTGGTTGGCGTCGTTTACCGCTTCGCCGCCACGCAGGTTGTTGATCGCATTTTCCAGGGCTTTCTTGCTCACGCCCTGGCCGAGCAACAGCTTGCCGAGCTTGCTGTTCTCGTCCATGGCGGCGAGCAACACCAGCTCGCTGGAGATGAACTGGTCGCCCTTCTGCTGGGCCAGACGGTCGGCCTGGTTGAGCAGGCGCGCCAGATCCTGCGACATGTTCACGTCGCCGGTCGGGTTCTGGATTTTCGGTAGCTGGTCGAGCTCTTTGGTCAGCTCTTTACGCAGGCTGTTGACGTCGAAGCCCACCTGCATCAACAGGGGCTTGATCGAACCGCCCTGCTGTTCGAGCAAGGCTTGCATCAAGTGCGCCGGCTCGATGGCCGGATGATCGAGGCCGACTGCCAGGGATTGGGCATCGGACAACGCTAACTGCAATTTGCTGGTTAAACGGTCTATACGCATGGGTCACCTTCCTTTTGAGCAGGCCGGACCTATAAAACATCCTGAATGAAGAAACCTGCCAGATACCACAATAGATGTGGTCGATTCTGGGAGTTTCAAGCGCCCTGAGGTTGATGCAGGTCAGGAAAGTCTAGCGTTCGAGCCAGATAAGTGAGGCGAATCGGCCAGTGCGGGGCACACGGCGGTAAGAAAAGAAGCGAGGATCGGTCACGGTGCAGAAACCGCCACCATAGACAGCCGTTACACCGCGAGCCGCCAGATGCAAACGCGCCAGCATATAGATGTCAGCCATGAACTTGCCGGGGTTTTGACTTGGCACGAAGGCTTCTGCGGCTTGAGGCAATTGCTGCACGAAGGTTTCGCGCACTTCGGAGCCAACTTCAAACGCTTGTGGACCAATGGCCGGACCGAGCCATACCAGCACCTCGGCAGGTGGTACGGCCAGATTATCGAGGGTCGCTTCCAGCACACCCGCCGCCAACCCGCGCCAGCCGGCATGGGCTGCCGCAACGCGAGTACCGGCACGGTCGCAAAACAGCGCAGGCAGGCAATCGGCGGTCATCGCCGCGCAGGCGACGCCCGGCGTTGATGTCCAACTGGCATCGGCAGTGTCCACCCGGCCTGGATTGGCATGGGCCACGACAATCCCGTGGACCTGCTGCAGCCAGGCCGGTTGAATGGAGAAATGATCAGTCAGACGACGGCGATTCTCGGCAACAGCTTCAGGGCTGTCGTCGACGTGATCGCCGAGATTGAGGCTGTCGAACGGCGCCAGACTGACGCCGCCCGCTCGGGTGGTCACACAGGCTTTGACCCCGGCCGGCGCGGGCCAGTCAGGAATCAGCCAGTCACTCATCCGATGAACGCCTCACGGTCTTGCTTGAGCAGGGTCAGCAACCAGACGAAATCTTCCGGCAATGGCGATTCCCAGCTCATGCGCTGACCGGTGGTCGGATGATCCAGTTCCAGGAAACGCGCATGCAGCGCCTGACGCGGGAAGTTTTTCAGCGACTCGACCATGGTTGGGTTGGCGGCCGGCGGAATACGGAAACGACCGCCATAGGCAGGATCTCCGACCAACGGATAGTTGATGTGCGCCATGTGCACGCGAATCTGGTGCGTACGACCGGTTTCCAGCTTCACCCGCACATGGGTGTGGGAGCGGAAGCGTTCGAGCACGCGGTAATGGCTGACGGCTTGCTTGCCACCCTCCATCACGGCCATGCGCTGGCGTTGCTGGCCGTGACGACCGATCGGCGCGTTGATCTTGCCACCGGCGGTCACCACACCGATCACGATGCACTCGTAGATCCGGCTGACGCTGCGGCTCTGCAACTGTGTAACCAGTTGCGTCTGCGCTTGAATGGTCTTGGCCACCACCATCAGACCGGTGGTGTCCTTGTCCAGGCGATGCACGATACCGGCGCGGGGCACATTGATGATGTCCGGCACGTGGTGCAGCAAGGCATTGAGCAAGGTGCCGTCGGCATGACCGGCAGCCGGGTGCACCACCAGGCCCGCAGGCTTGTTGATCACCAGGATGTCGTCGTCTTCATAGACGATATCCAGGGCTATGTCTTGAGCGACCCATTCGCCCTGAGCTTCCTGCTCGGCAGTCAGCTCAAGGATGGCGCCGCCGTGGACGATGTCTCGCGGGCGGATAACCGCCCCATCCACAGTCAGGCGGCCGTCTTTGATCCAGGCGGAAAGGCGCGAGCGCGAGTGCTCAGCGAATAATTGTGCGGCGACTTGATCGAGGCGTTGGCCGCCCAATTCGGACGGCACCTCTGCGCGAAGTTCAATTTTATCGGACATGCTCAGACTAGGCGTCGGCACAGCCTTTGGTTTCGGCTGCGCGCTTGTGGTTAAATACGGCGTCTTTTGCCCCGAGGCTATTCAACGGGGCACTCATCATAACAGGACGGCCACGCCCAAGACAGCGGCCGTCATAGGGACGCAAGCCGCCATGCAAGTGAAACACCTGCTGCTGATCGCCATCCTCGCATTGACCGCTGCTTGCTCATCGAAGGAAGTCGTAGACGAAAACCTCAGTGAAGTCGAGCTGTACCAACAGGCTCAAAATGACCTGGACAACAGTAGCTACACCAGTGCCATCGCCAAGCTGAAGGCTCTGGAATCGCGTTATCCGTTCGGTCGCTATGCCGATCAGGCACAACTCGAACTCATCTACGCCAACTACAAGAACACCGAGCCAGAAGCGGCCAAGTCCGCTGCGGAACGCTTCATTCGTCTGCACCCACAGCATCCGAACGTCGATTATGCCTACTACCTCAAAGGCCTGACTTCTTTCGACCAGGACGTCGGCCTGCTGGCGCGTTTCCTGCCGCTGGACATGACCAAGCGTGACCCGGGCGCCGCCCGCGACTCCTATAACGAGTTCGCCCAGCTGACCAGCCGCTTCCCGAACAGCCGTTACGCACCGGATGCCAAGCAGCGCATGATCTATCTGCGCAACCTGCTGGCGGCCTACGAAATTCACGTGGCCGACTACTACCTGACCCGTCAGGCCTATGTCGCCGCCGCGAACCGCGGTCGTTACGTGGTGGAAAACTTCCAGGAAACCCCTTCGGTCGGCGACGGCCTGGCGGTGATGACCGAGGCCTATCAGCGCCTGCACCTGGACGAACTGGCTGCCACCAGCCTGGAAACCCTGAAGCTCAACTACCCGAACCACCCGACGCTGGTGGACGGCCAGTTCGTACCGACCGTCGCCGAAGCGGACAACCGTTCGTGGCTGAGCAAGGCGACCTTGGGCCTGATCGAGTCCCGTCCGCCGCTGCCACCAGGCGAAACCCGCGCCAACCAGGACGTACAGAGGCAGTTCCAGGACGCCAAGGACGCCATCCCGAGCGAGCTCAAGCCTAAAGACGACAATGGCGACGCGATCGAAGAAGAAAATCACGAAGCGGAAGGCAACAACAGTGACCGCTCGTGGTTCAGCTACATGACCTTCGGCGTGTTCGACTGACACCCCGGGTTGTGCAAAAAGGGAGACTTTCGAGTCTCCCTTTTTTATTTCAGCGCTTTATTACACTGTGCGCCTGTCAGGTCCTTGGCTAAACTGCCGCTTCATCAATCAAAAAGCAGCTCACCATGCTTCGTTTATTGTTCTGGATTGCCCTGATTGCCGCTGCAGTGTGGTTCTGGCGCAAGTTCAAGGGTCAGGCTTCCACCCCCAGGCCCCCTGCCGAGCGGGACGCGGCGCCCATGGTCCGTTGCGCCCATTGTGGCGTCCACCTGCCCCGCGACCGCGCGCTGAGCCTCGACCAACGTTGGTATTGCAGCCAGGCTCACCTCGAGCAAGACAAGGATTCCAGCGGCCGCTGACACGTCACCTAGTGGCCGATTAAGGACTATCGCGCGCACCCAAGGAACTGAAAGGCGCAGATCGACGTCTGACACAGATTATTCAAGACCTCTCTCTGCGAATGAACCGGGTAATCGAAAACGTCCTGCACCTGCAGCGCCGCGAGCAAATGTCGCCGCTACGGCTCGAGCTGAAATCACTGGAAATACTCGAAAATGAAGCCCCAGCCCGCCATATCAAGGGCCTGGGGCTTTATCTGCCCGGCCAGCCGGGCGAAAGCATTCTGTCCCGCCTAGACTTCAAGGCACGCCAGGAAAGCGGCTGCTTTTGCATGACCTTTGCTCTCGGACGGAACCCACGTTGAACACCAGACCACGACAAAAAGTCTTGATTGTCGATGACGAACCGGACATTCGCGAACTCCTGGAAATCACCCTGGGAAGGATGAAGCTGGAGACGTTCAACGCCCGCAACGTCGGCGAAGCGCAGTCCTTGCTGAAACGCGAAACCTTCGATCTATGCCTGACCGACATGCAGTTGCCGGACGGTACCGGCCTGGAGCTGGTGCAGCACATCCAGCAACGCCACCCCCGGGTCCAGGTGGCGATGATCACCGCCTATGACAGTCTCGAAAACGCGATCAATGCGCTCAAGGCCGGGGCATTCGACTTCCTGACCAAACCGGTGGACCTTATGCGTCTGCGTGAGCTGGTCACCAACGCCCTGCTGGTTCCTGCCCGCGGGGTCGGCATCGATCGTCGCTTGCTGGGCGACTCATTGCCCATGCGCAACCTGCGCAAACACATCACCAAACTGGCCGGCAGCCATGCGACGGTATACATCAGCGGCGAGTCCGGCAGCGGCAAGGAGTTGGTCGCGCGACTGATCCACGATCAAAGCCCTCGCGCCAATCAGCCGTTCATTGCGATCAACTGCGCGGCAATTCCCTCGGAACTGTTGGAGAGCGAGTTTTTCGGCCATCGCAAAGGCAGTTTCAGCGGCGCCATCGAAGACAAGCCCGGCCTGTTCCAGACAGCTCACGGCGGCACCCTGCTGCTCGACGAAGTCGCCGACCTGCCGCTGTCCATGCAAGTCAAATTGCTGCGCGCGATTCAGGAGAAATCCGTACGCTGCGTTGGCGGGCAGCAGGAAGTGGCGGTGGATGTGCGCATTCTCTGCGCCACGCACAAGGACCTTGGTACCGAAGTCGCCGCCGGACGATTTCGTCATGATCTTTACTACCGTTTGAACGTGATCGAACTCCGGGTGCCGCCCTTGCGCGAGCGCCGTGATGACATCGAAATGCTAGCCAGCCACATTCTCAAGCGCCTGGCCGCCGATACCGGTCAACCTGCGGCGAGACTCCACCCCCTAGCCCTCGATGCGCTGAAGAGCTATCGCTTCCCGGGCAATGTGCGGGAACTGGAAAACATGCTCGAACGGGCGCACACCTTATGTGAGAACAAACAGATCGAAGCCGGCGACCTGCGCCTGGCTGAAGGCAACTGTGGGGCTGAGGGTGGCGTGCCGGACCTGACCCGGATCGACAATCTGGAAGCCTACCTGGAAAACATCGAACGCCAACTACTGCTCCAGGCCCTGGAGGAAACCCGCTGGAACCGCACGGCGGCGGCTCAGCGGTTGAACCTGTCATTCAGGTCGATGCGCTATAGGCTCAAGAAGTTTGGATTGGATTGAGGCCCTTATCGCGAGCAAGCCGCTCCCACAGGGTCATTGGTGAACACAACAACTGCGAACACCTCAGAACCATTGCAGGAGCGAGCTTGCTCGCGATAGCGACCGTATAAACGACTGCGATCCAGCAGTCAGAGCCGCCCGGCAGGCGCATAAGGCGCCGGATCGATAATCGGCGCACGGCCCAGCATTACATCGGCAAACAGCTGGCATGACGCTGGCGCCAGCACCAGCCCGTTTCGGTAATGCCCGCAGTTGAGCCAGAGCCCATCAAAACCCGGCACCGGGCCGATGTAGGGAATGCCCTCGGGTGATCCCGGGCGCAATCCGGCCCAATGCCCCACCACTTCGGCATCGGCCAGCGCCGGGATCAATTCCACCGCGGACGCCTTCAGGCTTTCCAGTGCCGACCCGGTCGGCGTCTTGTCAAAGCCTTCATGCTCCAGCGTACTGCCGATCAGTATGTGCCCGTCGCGCCGGGGAATCGCATAACGGCCCTTGGCCAGGACCATGCTCGGCAGGAAATCCGCCGCACACTTGTAGAGAATCATCTGCCCTTTCACCGGCTCGACCGGCAGCGTCAGATCAAGAAGCTTGAGCAAATCACCGCTCCAGGCCCCCGCCGTCAGGACGACTTGATCGCCCGGAACAGTACCTGTGGAGGTCTGCACGCCGACCACTTTATTGCCCTCACGAACAAACCCGCTGACTTCGCACTGCTCATGGATCGTCACGTTCGGCAGCGCCAGCAACGCAGCCTTGAGTGACTTCACCAGACGCGGATTACGCACGTTGGCGACGTCGGCCATGTAGATCGCCCGGGAAAAACCGCTGCCCAGCACCGGCACGGCGTCGTGTGCTGCCGAAATATCCACCGCGCTAAGCGGGCGATTTTCCCGGACAGCCCAAGCCAGCGCTTCAGCCTCGTCATCCAGATCCAGCCAGTACAGACCGGTGGTGTGCACTTCAGGATCAACGCCAGTGGCGGCAAACAAGCGCTCGCCCAGCTGTGGATAAAAGTCCTGGGACCAGTGAGCCAACGCGGTGACCGCCGGGCTGTATCGCCACGGGTAAAGCGGCGAAACGATGCCGCCGCCGGCCCAGGACGATTCCTGGCCGACGCTCGAGCGATCCAGCAGCACAACGCTTTGCACTTCGGAGGCGAGATTGAAGGCCGTCAGCAATCCAATCACCCCACCGCCGACAATCACCACTTGCTGTTGCCTGGTCATGTTCTGATCCAATCGTTAAATAGACAGAGGGTACAAAAGGCACCCGAAATAGAAACTCAGCGCCCCCAGCAGTCTTTGCTGGTCAGGCCGGATTTCGCGTTGACCATACCGAGCACACCGGTGTTGGTGATGGTCAGATCACCGCACTTGTCAGTGGCCATGCTCGAGTCAGCCTTGCGCACCGCCGTCAGCAGAAAAGTCTGGTCGGTCAGGGTCGGTGTGATGCTGTAGTAATCATTGCCGGTACTGAGGCCCGTCGCATCGGTGTAGGCATTTTTCTGCGAGTAGAAGCGCTCCAGGAGCTGCGCCTGCTCCGAGAGCAGACCGGCTACTTCTGCGCGACGGCCCTTGTTCAGGTATTCGGTGAAACTCGGGGCAGCAATGGTCATGACAATACCGATGATCGCAATCACGATCATGATTTCGATCAGGGTAAAACCGCGGTTGGAACTACGCATGCCTCAATTCTCACTCACTGTATTTGTCGCCACATGATGCGACGGCTGCCGCCGGATTTTTCCATCCCCGCAGTACCGTCGCCAGTGGAATCGTTCACGACCCCGCCATTGTCGCTGGCGTCCTGGGTCGAATGCTCCCCGATAAAGATCACGCCATCGGATAACGTGTCGCTGTTGTCGACCACTCCATCGGCGTTGCTGTCGAGCATCTTAACGCTGATCGCAGCGGGCAGCTTCAGGCAGACGGCCTTCAACCCCTGATTGCCATGGTAAAAACCGTACCAGTTGCCATTGGCCAGACAGGTGGGCCGGTTCAGCGCTGGCGAATCCGCTGATATGGCAGCGTGCGCCGACACCGACAGGTTAAGCGCGACGACGGCACCAAACAGTTGTGGCCATAACCTGACAGGTCGCTCAGTACTTCGCATAGATGCTCTCCACCACACTGCGCGAATGCCCCGCGATGCCGACCGCCGTTACCCGATACAACATCGCCCGGGTATTGATTGGCACATTCACCGCATCTTGGCTGTCACCAATATTTTGCACACCATAAAAGCCGTTGCCCGATGTAATCCAGGTCACTCCGGAAGAAGCGTTGAAACCGGCAGCGGTAATAGTCGAAGACTCGGACGGTGGCGCACATTGAACGGTGCCGCTACAAACAGGTAGCGCATAACTGTCCCGTTGCACTGTACTCTCGCCCACCCGCAATGCGGCTTCGGCACGCTGAAACGACTGGTTGCGCAAGGCGACACTACCGGCCATTTTTTCCTGCAGGGTGGCGCTTTGCATCGATGAAAGGCCAATCAACGTCAGCAAGAGCAAGAACACCAGGCTGACCAATAGGGCCATGCCGCGCTGGGTGTAACACGTCATGGGAGACCGATTCATTGGCACCCTCTCATGGCAAGCGGTTGCGCAGAGCGGCAACCACGTTGAAGGTTTGATCGCTCACGCGGTGGTTCGGATCGGTGAGGGTCAGGCTCAGGCGAACGCTACGAATCAGCGCGGGGTTCGGCGGGTTGCTGCTGTAGCGCGAAGCAGCCAGATCAGTGGCCGTGCTGGCCAGGCCGAAGCTCACGTCGAAAGCGCCGACGTTATCCACCAATACCTGGCCTGCTGCGGCCCCGCCCTTCATGAGCAGTTGGTTGTTGTTGAAGCTGTAAATCAGCCGCCGGATCGGAAATGCCAGTTGCCCTGCCACTGGTGTCCGACCTTCACTGTAGGCCGTCGAATTGGTTCTACAATCGGAAAGCACGGTCCAGTCCGGCTTGTCGCCGTTGCTGCCGACATCCGCCGTAACCAGCGTCAAACTGCGACTGCCATTGTCCCAACGGATCGGCGTTACACGATTGGCATGGAAATCACCTTTCTTGCTGGAATCAGTGATCCTTTCCAGGCAACCGAACATCCCGACCATGCGAATCTCCTGAATCATTTTGCTCAAAACGAAACGTGCGTCCTCCTGCATGTTCGCGGCCGCATTCTGGCTGAGATAGGTGTTCTTGGCCGCGATGAAAACCTGCACCACGCCCAGCACCACGATCAGGCTCAACGCCATGGCGATCAGCAACTCGACCAGGCTAAAACCCTTGCTGCGGCGTCTCACGGGATCACCATCGGATCAATGGCCGCGCGGCTGCTCAGGATGAAGCTGCGTCGCGAATCGGCAGTATTCGCGGCCCGTGAGTCGTCCCAGGTAATAGTGATGGTGTACACCTGCCGGTTGACGGTCACACTGCCCGTCGCGGAGGCTCCGAGTGAACTGACGATGTTGGCGTTGAAATCAAACAGGTCCTGATCCCGGGTAACGTCCGGATTGCCCGAGGCCGGCGGCGCAATGGTGTAATCCGCTGCGGCGTTGGCGCGAATTCGGTCCATCAGGTCGTAGGCGATAAAACTGGCCTGACTGGTCATGCGCGCACTGTCCGTGTACTTCAGCGCATTGAGCTGAACCGCCGCCGCCCCCAGCAGGCCCACTCCCAGAATGACTAACGCCACCAGGACTTCGACCAGCGTCATGCCCTCCTGCGCGCCTTGCTTCCCTGCCCTCATCCGCAACTTCCACCCAATAGAATTCGTCCGTTCAAACACACCGTCAGCGTCCTGCTTTGTGCTCCCCGCCCATAGCTGATCACCACCTCTGAGGACGGTGATGACAATCCGCCCATGCTGTTGAAATCGATGGCAGTGACGTCAGAGGTTAGCGCCAGAGTTGCACCGCCGCTCATCGCCGGAACAACCCGCAATACATTGGCCAAAGCGCCAGTACCGTCGTAAACCGTCAGTTCCCCACTCCAGGCAACCCCACCGGCCGTCGGTCGCACCCGTGTGGCATTGCCCCGATCGATGGCTTCGAGCCGGGCAAAATTCAGGGCTCGTCGCAGGTCAGCGATTTCAGTATCCGCCCTCGTTGTTTGCATCGAGCGGGTAAACTCCGGGACAGCCAGAGTCAATAGAATCAGAAGGATCGCGATCGCGACCAGCAACTCGATCAGCGTGAAACCTTTTGTAGGATGATCCATCGGGGCCTTCTGCTTCCTTCGGCTATACCTGCTCTTGCGCAGCACAACATTCGAGCGATGCGGTGCGTTTGCGTTGCCATTTCTCGTGCAGGGATTGCGCGGGCTACAGCACACCACGGAGGGAGATGTCATGCGGCAACTAGGCTTCAGCCTGATCGAACTGCTCATGGGACTGGCAATTACAGGAATTGTTCTGCATTTGGTCAGCCCGGCGTTCGCAACGCTGATCGAGTCGAACCAAAGACAGCAAGCGGCGCAGGCCCTTTTCAGCAGTATTCGCACCGCCCGGAGCGAAGCCATCGTCCGCAACCAGGCCGTGGTGATTCACGGCATCAATGGCGACTGGAGCCAAGGCTGGCGGATGATTCTGGATATCAGCGGCAACGGGGAGATGGACAGCGACAATCCACTGCTGGCCGAACGCCAGAGCGGCGCACGCGTGTCGATTGTGGGGAACGATCGGGTCGAAAGCTCCATACGATTCAGAGGTCAGGGCGAGTCACTGTTTGGAGGGACGTTATACATTTGCGCCGTTCGCGAACCGGTAAGCCAACATCAAGTGGTGTTGGCACGGACCGGTCGCGTCAGCCTGCGCAACGACAAGGTTGGGCAGCCGTTATGCGAAAAAAGGAATCAATTCAGAGCAACGAACGAACGCGCAGTTCTTTAGGCATAGAGAACGTGATGTTCTCCTCGCGACCTGCCAATTCATCGGCACCGGTGGCACCCCAGGCCTGCAACTGCTGGATCACGCCGCGCACCAGGACTTCCGGGGCGGATGCGCCAGCGGTGATGCCGATACGCTCGACGCCGTCGAACCAGCTCTTTTGCAGGTCTTCGGCACCGTCGATCAGGTAGGCCGGAGTGGACATGCGCTCTGCCAATTCGCGCAAGCGATTGGAGTTCGAGCTGTTCGGACTGCCGACCACCAGCACCACATCACACTCGTCGGCCAGTTGCTTGACCGCGTCCTGACGGTTTTGCGTGGCGTAGCAAATGTCGTCCTTGCGCGGTCCACCGATGGCCGGGAAGCGCGCACGCAGAGCGTCGATAACGCGACTGGTATCGTCCATCGACAATGTGGTCTGGGTCACGAAGGCGAGCGCTTCAGGGTTTTTCACCTGCAAAGCCGCGACATCCTTCTCGTCTTCGACCAAGTAGATCGCGCCGCCATTGCCAGCATCGTACTGGCCCATGGTGCCTTCGACTTCCGGGTGACCGGCGTGGCCGATGAGAATGCACTCTCGGCCGTCACGGCTGTAGCGCGCCACTTCGATGTGGACTTTGGTCACCAGCGGGCACGTGGCGTCGAACACTTTCAACCCACGGCCAGCCGCTTCGCTGCGCACGGCCTGGGAAACGCCGTGGGCACTGAAGATCACGATGACGTCGTCCGGTACCTGATCCAGCTCTTCGACGAAGATCGCACCACGGGAGCGCAGGTCTTCGACGACAAATTTGTTGTGGACCACTTCGTGGCGTACATAGATCGGCGGCCCGAAGACTTCCAGGGCGCGGTTGACGATTTCGATCGCCCGGTCCACACCGGCGCAGAAGCCACGGGGGTTGGCGAGTTTGATTTGCATGCTGTGCCTCGTGTCTTGCGCGCGAAAACAATGAAAAACAAACTGTGGGAGCGAGCTTGCTCGCGATGGCGGAGTGTCAGTCAATATCAATATTGAATGTCAGGTACTCATCGCGAGCAAGCTCGCTCCCACAGGGTCCGGTGGCAACAGAAGCTGCCCCGTAATGCCTTACAGCGCTTTGACGGAGATGATCTCTACGTCAAAGGTCAACGTCTTGCCCGCCAGCGGGTGGTTGAAGTCGATGGTCACTTGCGCGTCATCGAACTCTTTGACCACGCCCGGCAATTCAGTATTGGCCGCATCGTTGAAGATCACCAGCAAACCTGGCGACAGCTCCATGTCCTGGAACTGTGAACGCGGGATGATCTGCAGGTTTTGCGGGTTGGGCTGGCCGAAAGCGTTTTCCGGCTCGATGCTCAGCGTGCGCTTGTCACCGGCCTTGAAACCGAACAGCGCCGCTTCGAAACCTGGCAACAGGTTGCCGTCACCGACCTTGAAGGTCGCCGGGGCTTTATCGAAGGTGCTGTCCACCGTGTCGCCGTTCTCCAGGCGCAATGCGAAATGCAAGGTGACTTCCGTGTTCTGGCCGATGCGTTGCTCAGCCAATACCTGTTCAGTCATGAACGGTTTCTCCGGTCTTTTTACTTTTGAACATATCCAGTGCCAGCATGACAGCACCAACCGTGATTGCGCTGTCGGCAAAGTTGAACGCCGGGAAATACCAGCGATTCTGCCAATGCACCAGAATGAAATCGATCACATGGCCCAGGGCAATGCGGTCATACAGATTGCCCAGCGCGCCGCCGAGCACCAGTGCCAGCGCAACCGCCAGCCAGGTCTCGTTGCGCCCCAGACGCTTGAGCCACACCACCAGCACCGCACTGACCACGACAGCGATCAACGCGAACAGCCAGCGCTGCCAGCCGGAGCTGTCAGCCAGGAAGCTGAACGCCGCACCCGTGTTGTAGGCCAGGGTCCAGCTGAAGTAATCGGGGATGATTACAATCTGCTGGTACATCTGGAGCTTGCCTTCGAAGTAGAACTTGCTGGCCTGGTCGATGACCAGGACCAGCAAACTCAACCAGAGCCAGCTCAGCCGTCCGAAACGGCCAACGGCATTAGGCATAGTGACGAACCTCGCCAGCGCCGCTGATGTTGTCGACGCAACGGCCGCAGATTTCCGGATGCTCCGGGTTCACACCGACGTCTTCACGGCAGTGCCAGCAACGAGCGCACTTGGCGTGGCCCGACTTGACGATTTTCAGCTTCAGGCCGCTGACCTCAGTGACCACGGCATCGGCCGGTGCTTGCACCAATGGCGCAACACTGGCGGTCGAAGTGATCAGTACAAAGCGCAGTTCGTTGCTCAACTTGGCCAGGTCGGCGGTAAGCGCGTCTTCGGCGAACAGCGTCACCTCGGCCTGCAGGTTGCCACCGACAGCCTTGGCTGCACGCTGAATTTCCATTTCCTTGTTGACCGCGACCTTGACCGCCATGATCCGGTCCCAGTAAGCGCGATCCAGCTCGATGCCTTCCGGCAGTTCGCTCAGGCCTTCGTACCAGGTGTTGAGCATGACAGACTCGTTACGCTCGCCCGGCAGGTACTGCCACAGTTCGTCGGCGGTGAACGCCAGGATCGGCGCGATCCAGCGCACCAGCGCCTCGGAGATGTGGAATAGCGCAGTCTGGCAGGAACGACGGGCCTTGCTGTCGGCGCCAGTGGTGTACTGACGGTCCTTGATGATATCGAGGTAGAAGCCGCCCAGTTCCTGCACGCAGAAGTTGTGGATCTTCGAGTACACGTTCCAGAAGCGGTATTCGCCGTAGTGCTCTTGCAGTTCGCGTTGCAACAGCAGGGTACGGTCCACGGCCCAACGGTCCAGAGCCAGCATTTCTTCGGCCGGCAGCAGGTCGGTGGCCGGGTTGAAGCCGGTCAGGTTCGAAAGCAGGAAACGCGCGGTGTTACGGATACGCCGGTAGGCGTCCGCACTGCGTTGCAGGATCTGCTCGGAAACCGCCATTTCACCCGAATAGTCGGTCGAAGCGACCCACAGACGCATGATGTCGGCGCCCAGGGTGTCGTTGACTTTCTGTGGCGCGATCACGTTGCCCAGGGACTTGGACATCTTGCGGCCGGACTCGTCGACCGTGAAGCCGTGAGTCAGCAGTTCGCGATACGGTGCGTGGTTGTCGATGGCGCAACCGGTCAGCAGCGACGAGTGGAACCAGCCACGGTGTTGGTCCGAACCTTCCAGGTACAGGTCGGCGCGCGGGCCGGTTTCATGGCCCATCGGGTGCGAACCGCGCAGAACGTGCCAGTGCGTAGTACCCGAGTCGAACCAGACGTCCAGGGTGTCGCTGATCTTGTCGTACTGCGGCGCTTCATCGCCCAGCAGTTCGGCGGCGTCCAGCTTGAACCAGGCCTCGATGCCTTCGACTTCAACGCGCTTGGCCACGACTTCCATCAGCTCGACGGTACGTGGGTGCAGCTCGCCGCTTTCCTTGTTCAGGAAGAACGGGATCGGCACGCCCCAGTTGCGCTGACGGGAAATGCACCAGTCCGGACGGTTGGCGATCATCGAGTGCAGGCGCGCCTGGCCCCAGGCCGGGACGAACTGGGTCTCTTCGATGGCCTTGAGCGAGCGCTGACGCAGGGTGTCACCGGTGGTCGGCTGCTTGTCCATGCCGATGAACCACTGCGCGGTAGCGCGATAGATCAGCGGGGTCTTGTGGCGCCAGCAGTGCATGTAGCTGTGTTCGATGACGGTGGTGTGCAGCAACGCACCGACTTCGGTCAGTTTGTCGACGATGGCCGGGTTGGCCTTCCAGATGAACTGGCCGCCGAAGAATTCCAGCGACGGAACGTAAACGCCGTTGCTTTGGACCGGATTGAGGATGTCATCGTTGACCATGCCGTACTTCTTGCAGGTCACGAAGTCGTCCACGCCGTAGGCCGGAGATGAGTGAACCACACCGGTGCCGGCGCCCAGTTCAACGTAGTCGGCCAGGTATACCGGCGACAGACGGTCGTAGAACGGGTGACGGAAGTTGATCAGTTCCAGCGCTTTACCGGTGGTGGTCGCAACGACCGAGCCTTCCAGCGAGTAGCGCGCCAGGCACGACTCGACCAGCTCTTCAGCCAGCACCAGCAGTTTGTCGCCGACGTCGACCAGGGCGTAGTTGAATTCCGGGTGAACGTTCAGCGCCTGGTTGGCCGGGATGGTCCACGGGGTGGTGGTCCAGATCACGATCGAGGCAGGCTTGCCCAGCGACGGCAGACCGAAAGCGGCAGCCAGCTTGGCTTCATCGGCAATCGGGAAGGCCACGTCGATGGTCGAGGATTTCTTGTTTTCGTACTCGACTTCCGCTTCGGCCAGGGCCGAACCACAGTCGAAGCACCAGTTCACAGGCTTCAAGCCCTTGAACACGAAACCGCCCTTGACGATTTCGGCCAAGGCACGGATTTCACCGGCCTCGTTCTTGAAGTCCATGGTCTTGTACGGGTTGGCGAAGTCACCCAGCACACCCAGGCGGATGAACTCGGACTTCTGCCCTTCGATCTGTTCGGTGGCGTAGGCCCGGCACAGTTCGCGGGTCTTGTCCGCGCCCAGGTTCTTGCCGTGGGTCACTTCGACCTTGTGCTCGATCGGCAGGCCGTGGCAGTCCCAGCCCGGAACATAAGGCGCGTCGAAGCCCGACAGGGTCTTCGAGCGGATGATCATGTCCTTGAGAATCTTGTTCAGCGCATGACCGATGTGAATCGAGCCGTTGGCGTACGGAGGGCCGTCGTGCAATACGAACTTCGGACGATCCTTGCCAATCTCGCGCAACTTTCCGTACAGGCCAATACTGTCCCAGCGCTGCAGGATCTGCGGTTCGCGCTGTGGCAGGCCGGCCTTCATTGGGAAGGCGGTGTCCGGAAGGTTTAGCGTGGCTTTATAGTCGGTCATTTAAGGCTCTTCATTAGCGATGGGCGCTAGGTGCGGCTAGTGCACGGGCGGCGGCGACATCCGCGTTGATCGCCGTTTTCAACGCCTCCAGAGAGGCGAAACGCTGCTCTTCACGCAGCTTGTGGTGGAAAACCACCGTTAAACGCCGGTCATACAGATCGCCGGCAAAATCTAAAAGATGTATTTCGAGGTGGGCCTTGCCATCACCTTGTACCGTTGGCCGCACGCCGATGTTGGCGACGCCTGGCCAGGTCTTGCCGTCGATGTCGACGTTGACCAGGTAAACCCCGGAAAGCGGAACGCGACGGCGCTTGAGTTGTATGTTGGCCGTGGGCGTACCCAACTGGCGAGCCAGCTTCTGGCCGTGGAGTACCCGCCCGGTAATCTGGAACGGCCGACCCAGCAGTCGCTCGGCCAAGGCAAAATCAGCTGCGGCCAGGGCATTGCGGACCTGAGTGCTGCTGACGCGAATACCGTCCAGCTCAACGGTTTGCGCCGCCTCGACGGTAAAACCCTGAACGATGCCGGCCTGCTGCAGGAAATCGAAATCTCCCGCGCGGTCACAGCCGAAACGGAAGTCATCCCCGACCTCCAGGTGCTGGACGCCAAGACCATCGACCAGAATGGTATCGACGAACTCACTGGCACTGAGCTTGCTCAGGCGCTGGTTGAAAGCCAGGCACAGAACACGGTCGACGCCTTCGGCAGCCAGCAATTGCAGCTTGTCCCGCAGGCGGGCCAGACGGGCCGGCGCGGTGTCCGGAGCGAAGAACTCTCGCGGTTGCGGCTCGAAAATCACCACGCAACTGGGCACGCCCAACTCGAGCGCACGCTCACGCAGGCGCGCCAGGATAGCCTGGTGGCCGCGGTGTACACCGTCAAAGTTGCCAATAGTGGCGACACAGCCCCGATGCCGGGGGCGCAGATTGTGGAGGCCTCGAACCAGCTGCATAACGCGCTTCTTGCTCATAAAGTGGTCGATTATAACCACACCCGGCGGCCGACGACAGGCAACACCGTAACCCAAAGTGATCGAGCCGACAAAACCGCCGGCTCGCCCGTGTTTATCAAGGCCAGAACCTCAGCCCAGCGCCTTGCGATTGAAGTCGCGCAAACGGAAGCCCATCAACACTAACATGCCGAAATAAGCCACCACACCGGCAACTACCAAGGCACCCAGACGCAGGAAACGCTCAAGCATCTGCCCCTCGCCCCAGGCCGGCATGAAATGCATCCCTGCCAGCAACACGCCAGACATCACCGCTACCGCAACCACCAGCTTGAAGCCGAACTTTGCCCAGCCCGGTTGCGGCTGGTACATCTGCTGTTTACGCAGCTGATAGAAGAGCAGCCCTGCATTGAGGCAGGCGCCGGCGCTGATGGCGAGCGCCAGGCCCGCGTGAGCCAGCGGACCGATCAGCAACAGGTTGAACAACTGAGTGACGACCAACGTGAAAATTGCGATTTTTACCGGCGTGCGAATGTTTTGTTGCGCATAAAAGCCCGGCGCGAGCACTTTGATAACGATAATTCCGAGCAAACCGACGGAATAGGCGATCAACGCGCGCTGAGTCATGGCCGCATCATGGGCATCAAACTGGCCGTACTGGAACAGCGAAACCGTCAACGGCTCGGCCAGAATCCCCAGCGCGAAGGCGCAAGGCAATACCAGCACGAAGCATAGACGCAGGCCCCAATCGAGGATGCGCGAGTATTCGTGGCGATCCTTGCTGGCGTAAGTCTTGGCCAGAGTCGGCAGCAGAATCGTCCCCAGCGCCACGCCCAACACGCCGGATGGCAACTCCATCAAACGGTCGGCGTAGTACATCCAGGACACGGAACCTGCGACCAGGAACGAAGCGAAAATCGTATTGATGATCAGCGAGATCTGGCTCACCGATACCCCGAGAATCGCCGGCAACATCTGTTTCATCACCCGCCAGACGCCGCTGTCGCGCAGGTTCAGGCGCGGCAACACCAGCATGCCGATCTTTTTCAGGTGCGGCAGTTGATAGAGCAACTGTGCCAGTCCACCCACCAGCACCGCCCAACCGAGCGCCATTACGGGAGGATCGAAGTACGGTGTCAGGAACAACGCAAAAATAATCATGCTGACGTTGAGCAGCGTCGGCACGAATGCCGGGACCGAAAAACGGTTCCAGGTGTTGAGGATCGCACCCGCCAGCGACGACAGGGAAATCAGCAATATGTAAGGAAAGGTCACACGCAACAGACTCGTGGTCAGCTCGAACTTCTCGGGCGTATCGATGAAACCCGGCGCGGTCACCCAGATGACCCACGGGGCGGCAATCATGCCCAATGCCGTGACGAGTGCCAGCACCAGCGTCAGCAGGCCGGAAACATAGGCAATGAAGGTTCGCGTCGCCTCATCCCCTTTCTGACTTTTATATTCGGCAAGAATCGGTACGAATGCCTGGGAAAACGCCCCTTCGGCGAAAATCCGCCGCAACAGATTGGGCAGTTTGAAGGCGATGAAGAAGGCGTCGGTCGCCATTCCCGCGCCGAATGCACGTGCAATTAGGGTGTCACGAACAAATCCCAAAACCCGGGAAAGCATCGTGATAGAGCTGACGGTGGCCAACGATTTGAGCAGATTCATTGAAAGAGTTTGTGCCTGTCGATAAACAGCAGGCGAACTAAGCGCCCACTTATGCGATACTCCGCGCCGCAACAGCACAGAGCCAAAGCTCGCGAGTTTACAGGTCGCACGCTGGAAAGAAATATCCAGAGGTGTAGCACCTACCACTTAGCGGAACGTCTCAACCGCCCTTGACAAGACCTCAACTCATCGGCATGATTCGCGGCCTATTTTGTTTGCTATTTCCTAAAAAGTCTTTCGAGGAGCTCGACGGTGGCCAACTCACCTTCCGCCAAAAAACGTGCAAAACAGGCTGAGAAGCGTCGCAGCCACAACGCCAGCCTGCGTTCCATGGTTCGTACCTACATCAAGAATGTAGTTAAGGCCATCGACGCAAAAGACGCTGCCAAAGCTCAAGCTGCTTACGTTCTGGCTGTGCCAGTTATCGACCGTATGGCCGATAAAGGCATCATCCACAAGAACAAGGCCGCTCGTCATAAGAGCCGCCTGAATGGCCACGTGAAGGCCCTGAACGTTGCCGCTGCTGCCTAAGCGACTCGTTCATTAAAAAACCGACCTCAGGGTCGGTTTTTTATTGCCTGCGATTTGATGAACGCGACACAAAAAAATGTGGGAGCGGGCCTGCTAGCGATAGCGGATATCCAGCCAATGTAGATGCTGAATGTTAATCCGTCATCGCGAGCAGGCTCGCTCCCACAGTTTGACTTGCGTGAAATTACTGAGCGTTCGTCCACGGCAAAATCGGAATCGCCGTCACCGCATTCTGCGGACTACCCTCGATCAGGCGATCGCTGTACACCAGATACACCAGCGTATTGCGCTTTTTGTCGAGGAAGCGCACCACCTGCATGGTCTTGAACACCAGGGACGTGCGCTCCTTGAACACCTCGTCGCCATCCTTGAGCTCGCCCTTGAAGCTGATCGGTCCGACCTGCCGGCAAGCGATAGACGCTTCGGCACGGTCCTCGGCCAAACCAAGACCACCCTTCACCCCGCCGGTCTTGGCGCGCGACAGATAGCAGGTCACGCCGTCGACCTTGGGATCATCAAAGGCCTCGACCACGATCCGGTCATTCGGCCCGACGAACTTGAACACCGTCGACACCTGACCGATCTCTTCGGCCGACGCCAGCAGCGGCATCGCCAACAGCAATCCCAACAATCCTTTTGCCACGCGCATTCAGGTATTCCTTCAGACCAGGATCAGGTTATCGCGGTGAACCAACTCCGGTTCCGCCATGTAACCCAACAGACCGACAATCGCCTCAGACGACTGACCGATGATTTTTTGCGCCTCCAGCGCACTGTAGTTGGCCAGGCCACGGGCAATCTCGCGACCGTCCGGCGCCACGCAAACCACCATCTCGCCGCGACGGAAGCTGCCCTGCACCAATTTGACCCCAACCGGCAGCAAGCTCTTGTTGCCCTGAGACAACGCAGCCACCGCACCCGCATCCAGCACCAGGGTGCCACGGGTTTGCAGATGACCGGCCAGCCACTGCTTGCGCGCCGCCAACATGCCGCGCTCCGGCGACAGCAGGGTGCCGATGCGCTCGCCCGCCTTGAGGCGATCCAGCACACGCTCAAGCCGCCCGCCAACGATGATGGTGTGAGCACCGGAACGGGCCGCCAGACGCGCAGCACGCAATTTGGTCTGCATACCACCACGCCCCAGCGCACCACCGGTGCCACCCGCCACCGCGTCGAGCGCCGGATCATCGGCGCGCGCCTCGTAAATCAGCTGGGCATCCGGATTGTTGCGCGGATCAGCATCGAACATGCCGTCGCGATCCGTCAGGATCACCAGCAAGTCCGCCTCGACCAGGTTCGCCACCAGCGCCGCCAGGGTGTCATTGTCGCCAAAACGGATTTCGTCGGTGACCACGGTGTCATTCTCGTTGATCACCGGGATAACCTTCAGTTCGACCAGCGCACGCAAGGTGCTGCGGGCGTTCAGGTAGCGCTTGCGGTCGGACAAGTCGTCGTGAGTCAGGAGAATCTGCGCGGTATGCCGGCCATGCTTGGCGAAGCTCGACTCCCAGGCCTGCACCAACCCCATCTGGCCGATTGCGGCGGCGGCCTGAAGTTCGTGCATCGCACTGGGTCGCGAGGTCCAGCCCAAACGGCTCATGCCGGCCGCCACCGCCCCGGAGGACACCAGCACCAGCTCGACACCCGCCTCATGCAAGGCCACCATCTGCTCAACCCAGACACCCATTGCCGCGCGATCCAGGCCTTTGCCGTCCGCCGTCAGCAAAGCGCTGCCGATCTTCACGACCCAACGCTGCGCACCTGTCACCTTGCTCCGCATCATCTTCAACCTTAGCTTGAGGGCAGCGCGACCCAGCGCTGCCCGTGACGTTATTCGTGGTTACTCGTGACCAACAATCGATTTCCAGATACCAAAACGCCGCTCGATTGAGCGGCGCTTAAGTTTATCGCAACGAATCAGTCACGCACGTAAATGATTTCCGGACCGTCTTCGTCATCCACATCTTCTTCGTCCCAATCATCGTCGCCGATGTCATGGACCGACTTCACGCCGCTGCGACGCAGGGCACGCTTGTCATCCAGCGCCTGCAGTTGCGCGCGAGCTTCGTCTTCGATGCGCTGATCGAGATCGGCCAGCTCTTCCTTGTAGGCCGGGTCATTGGCCAGGCGATCGGCACGATCTTCCATGTAACGCATGATGTCGTGGCACAGACGCTCGGTACCGAGCTTGGAGATGGCCGAGATCACGTAGACCGGACCAGTCCATTCCAGGCGATCAACGATTTCCTTGACGCGAGCATCATGCTCTTCATCAAGGATCTGGTCGCACTTGTTCAGGACCAACCAGCGATCACGCTCCGCCAGGGACGGGCTGAACTTGATCAGCTCGTTGACGATCACTTCAGCGGCATCCGGTGCGCTGGCATCATCCAGCGGCGCCATGTCCACGAGGTGCAGCAGCAGACGCGTACGCGCCAAGTGCTTGAGGAAGCGAATGCCCAGACCAGCACCTTCGGAAGCGCCTTCGATCAAACCCGGAATATCGGCAATGACGAAGCTCTTCCAGCGATCGACGCTGACCACACCCAGGTTCGGCACCAGCGTGGTGAACGGGTAGTCGGCAACTTTCGGCTTGGCAGCCGAAACCGAACGGATAAAGGTACTTTTACCGGCGTTCGGCAAACCCAGCAGACCTACGTCAGCCAGTACTTTCATTTCCAGCTTCAGGTCGCGCTGCTCGCCCGGCTTGCCCGGAGTGGTCTGGCGCGGCGCACGGTTGGTACTGGATTTGAAACGGGTGTTGCCCAGACCGTGCCAGCCGCCCTGCACCACCATCAACTTCTGACCGGCCTTGGTCAGGTCACCGATGACTTCCTGAGTCGCGGAGTCGATCACCGTGGTGCCGACCGGAACGCGCAGGATCAGGTCTTCACCCTTCTTGCCGGTGCAGTCGGTGCTGCCGCCGTTGGAGCCACGCTCGGCATCGAAGTGCCGGGTGTAACGGTAGTCCACCAGGGTGTTGAGGTTTTCGTCGGCCATCATGTAGATGGAACCGCCGTCGCCGCCATCACCGCCGTTCGGGCCACCGTTCTCGATAAATTTTTCCCGACGGAAACTCATGGCGCCATTGCCGCCATCACCAGCCTTTACGCGAATCGATACTTCATCAACAAACTTCATAACAAACGCCTCTCGCCATACGGACGAGCCGAAAAACAATCAAGACATAAGACTCTTGCAAAAATGAGCGCAGCGACCCTGAACCACGATACCTACATCGTACGCCGACAGCCCATACAAACAGCTTTGCAAGAGACTCACCCCACAAACGAAAAAGCCCCGTCGCGAGACAGGGCTTTTCCAGCGATCGCGCAATTAAGCTGCGACTACGCTCACGTAACGACGACCGAAGGCGCCTTTTACTTCGAACTTGATCACGCCTTCGACTTTAGCGAAGAGGGTGTGATCTTTACCCATGCCAACGCCGTAGCCAGCGTGGAATTGGGTGCCGCGCTGACGCACGATGATGTTGCCTGCTTTGATAGCCTGGCCGCCATACATCTTCACGCCAAGGCGTTTGGCTTCTGAGTCGCGACCGTTACGGGTACTACCACCAGCTTTTTTGTGTGCCATGAGTTCAATTCTCCTAGTGAGGAATTAGGCTGTAATTAAGCCTGAATACCGGTGATTTTGATCTCGGTGTACCACTGGCGGTGGCCCATACGCTTCATGTGGTGCTTACGGCGACGGAACTTGATGATGCGGACTTTATCGTGACGACCTTGGGAGATCACTTCAGCCACAACGGTAGCACCAGCAACAACTGGAGCGCCGATATTCACGTCGTCACCGTTGGCAACCAACAGAACGCGATCAAAGGTAACGGATTCGCCGGTAGCGATTTCCAGTTTTTCGATCTTCAGGTATTCACCTGGGGCGACTTTGTACTGCTTGCCGCCAGTAACGATTACTGCATAAGACATGGTATTTCTCCGATAATCCTGCTCACCCAGCTCTTTATAAGAAGAGGTATTGGCTGGCATGGCTGCGTGGGGCTGGAGGCCCGCTTGCAATTGCGTAAGGCAGGTGCTGCCCAGGAAGTTCAGGGTGCGCGATTGTACGCAAGCCACGCTAGCCTTGCAAGAGGCCGTCCATCGCGCCTTGACACCTGCAAGCGTGGGTCCTAGCATGCCGCGCAACCCTTCTGGAGCGACTGTCGCTGATGCAACCCCAAGCTTTCTACCGCGCGGTGGCGGACGATTTTAGCGCCGTCGACGGCATCATCAAGAAGCAGCTGACTTCCCGAGTGCCGCTGGTATCGAAAATCGGCGATTACATTACCTCGGCCGGCGGCAAACGCCTGCGCCCTTTATTGGTGTTGCTGTGTGGCAAGGCTCTTGGCCGGGAGGGCGACGAACTGCGTCTGCTGGCCGCGACCATCGAGTTCCTGCACACCGCCACCCTGCTGCATGACGATGTGGTCGACATGTCCGGCATGCGCCGTGGCCGCTCGACCGCCAACGCCATGTGGGGCAACGCACCAAGCGTACTGGTCGGTGACTTCCTGTATTCGCGCTCATTCGAAATGATGGTCGAACTTGGCTCGATGCCGGTGATGAAGATCCTTTCGCAAGCCACGCGCATCATCGCCGAAGGCGAAGTATTGCAGCTGTCGAAGGTGCGGGACGCCAGCACCACCGAAGAAACCTACATGGAAGTCATCCGCGGCAAGACCGCGATGCTCTTCGAAGCCTCGACCCACAGCGCCGCCGCCCTGTGCCAGGCCACGCCGGAACAGGCCGAAGCCCTGCGTACATTCGGTGATCACCTGGGCGTGGCCTTCCAACTGGTCGACGACCTGCTCGACTACAAAGGCGACGCCGAAACCCTGGGCAAGAACGTCGGTGACGATCTGGCCGAAGGCAAGCCGACCTTGCCACTGATCTACACCATGCGCGAAGGTACGCCGGAACAGGCCGCCCTGGTGCGCAAGGCGATCCAGAAAGGCGGAATCGAAGACCTGGAAAGCATCCGCGAAGCCGTGGAAGCCTCGGGCTCGCTGGAGTACACCGCGCAACTGGCACGCGACTATGTGGCACGCGCAATCAAGTGTCTCGAAGCGCTGCCTGCCAGCGAGTACCGCGATGCACTGGTTGAACTGAGCGAGTTCGCGGTCGCGCGTACGCACTGACAACACTGCAAGCCCCCTGTGGGAGCGAGCTTGCTCGCGATTAGGCACTTACATTCAACATTGTTGTTGACTGAAAGGACGCCATCGCGAGCAAGCTCGCTCCCACAGGTTTGTTCCCCACAGGTTTTACTGCGCTGCACCCCTCCCCGTCTAAAACCCTATATAATGTGCGCTTTTTAGCGATCCTGAATCCAAGGAGCCTTAGTGAGCACGTTGCCACCCTGCCCAAAATGCAATTCCGAATACACCTATGAAGACGGCGCCCAGCTGATCTGCCCCGAGTGCGCCCACGAATGGTCCGCCAGCGGTGAAGCCGAAGCTGTGTCCGATGACACAGTGAAAAAGGATTCGGTCGGCAACGTCCTGCAAGACGGCGACACCATCACCGTGATCAAGGACCTCAAGGTCAAGGGTACGTCTTTGGTGGTCAAGGTTGGCACCAAGGTCAAGAACATCCGCCTGTGCGATGGCGATCACGACATCGACTGCAAGATCGACGGCATCGGCCCGATGAAACTCAAGTCCGAGTTCGTCAGAAAAGTCTGAGCCTGCTGTTATCCATCCCGCGCTTGGCGCGGGATGCCCTCCCCGCTTCACCCAATAAATCCTCGCAATAGCCAAACGCCCATCGGTTTGACCTGACGCAATCTTTACCCGGAAAAAAGCGCAAACCGCCAATAGGCTCTTGCTATTTGATGAATAAGAATTATTCTCATCAAACCTTCAATGGAGATGAGAACCATGACTTATCTGATCGATGCCTGGCTGGACCGCCCACACCCTTACCTCAGGATCCTGCATCGGGAAACCGGGGAAGTCTGTGCAGTGCTTGAAGAAGAAGCCTTGAGCGAACTGCAGGACCAAGGTGATCTTGACCTCAATGGCCTGAGTTCCAGCGAGCCGGTGGTGCTCAAGGAACTGGTGCGCAATCTGTTTCTGTTCTGCTATGCCCGGGCGTTGCGCCCGCACAGTGAACTGCACCACAAGATCGAAATATGAAAAACGCTGCAAAATTTTGTAGGAGCGAGCTTGCTCGCGAAGAACTCAAACACACCGCGTTCATTCAGGATGGCCGCGTTATCGTTAACGCCCATCGCGAGCAAGCTCGCTCCTACAGGTACAGGTAATCAGCGGGTCTTACAGAACGTCGAGCAGTTCGACGTCGAATACCAGTACGCTGTGCGGCGGAATGCTGCCAACGCCTTGAGCGCCGTATGCCAGCTCGCTCGGCACGTACAGGCGCCATTTGCTACCGGCGTTCATCAGTTGCAGGGCTTCGGTCCAGCCAGCGATCACGCCGCCAACCGGGAATTCCGCAGGCTGGCCGCGCTCGTAGGAGCTGTCGAACACTGTGCCGTCGATCAGGGTGCCATGGTAATGAGTACGCACGGAGTCTTCACGGGATGGCTTGGCGCCTTCGCCAGCGGTCAGGACTTCGAACTGCAGGCCGGAAGCCAGAGTGGTGATGCCTTCACGCTTGGCGTTTTCAGCCAGGAAGGCCAGGCCTTCGCCAGCAGCCGCTTCAGCCTTGGCTGCAGCTTCGGCCTGCATGATTTCGCGGATGACTTTGAAGCTGGCGGACATTTCTTCCTGACCCACACGGCTTGGCTTGCCGGCGAATGCGTCGGTCAGACCAGCCAGGATCGCGTCCAGGCTTACGCCCGGTGGCGGGTTGTCGCGCAGTTGGTCGCCCAGCTGACGGCCAATACCGTAGCTGACGCGGGTTTCGTCGGTGGACAGATTTACTTCGGACATGACACTGCTCCGCTGTGCGGACGGCTCGGGAACTTGCCATGCGTGCACAGCGCGTCCCGGAGCGCCCGGAACCAAAAGGGCCAGCAGACTAGCACAGATGTCATGCCTTTGATGAGGGACCTCAGGCGATCGGCACCTTCAGGTTTTCCTCAACATCGGCAACCAGACCGCACATTTCGTCGTGCACGACCGTGTGCACAAGGTTGAAGTGCAACTTGGGAAAGGAGCGCAGCACATCACGGGCATGCTCCACCGAACGCAGGCTCATCATGTGTCCGTGGGTATCGCTCAATGGATACGCCGCGCCATGCATCCGCGCCTCCAGCAGGTAGATGCCCCCCTCCATCGAGATCAGGTTCAGCTCATCGACCTTCCCGGCGACGGCATACGCATTCAACTCATTCAGGGTCATGAGCGCACCTCACGCAGTGGCGAACCAACATACTTACAGGGATAGGCCTCGGCGCATCAAAGCACAAGCCACAAACGACGCCACCCGTCTGTTTTGCAACCCTGTGGGAGCGTGGCTTGCCCGCGATGGCATCACCTCGGTCTAACGATGAACCGCAGTGATGCCATCGCGGGCAAGCCACGCTCCCACAATGGAAGTTGAAATCAGTGCTTGGTGACTTTATCCAGGTAACCCATGGCAAATGCGGAGACCACGAAGGTCATGTGGATGATCACATACCACTGCAAATGCTCGGGATCGACGTTCTTGGCGTCCATGAAGATGCGCAGCAGGTGAATGGACGAGATCGCCACGATCGATGCGGCCACCTTCATCTTCAGCGACGAAGAGTCCATGGTGCCCAGCCAGTTGAGTTTTTCCTTGCTGTCGTCGATGTCCAGTTGCGAGACGAAGTTTTCGTAGCCGGAAATCATCACCATCACCAGCAAACCGCCCACCAGGGCCATGTCGATCAGCGACAGCAGTACCAGGATCAAGTCCGATTCGGCCATCGAAAACACGTTCGGGATGACGTGGAAGACTTCCTGGAAGAATTTCAGTGCCAGCGCCAGCAGTCCGAGGGACAGGCCGAAATAGATCGGCGCCAGCAGCCAGCGCGAGGCGTACATTGTATTTTCGATAAAGCGTTCCATTGAATCTCACACGTTGGACTGGAAATGGCGGCGAGTATACCAGCCCCCCGTCCATACCCAGAAGCAGCCAGAAACCGTCGAGAAATCCGCCACCTGCGCCTGTGTATCAAAGTTTTTCTGCTAGTGTCCAAATCATTGACTGCTCAGTGATGTCGGACAGGAAGACTGGAAATGGATGTGCAATTGCCTTTGACGAGTGCCGGAATTTGCCTGGCGCTGCTGCTGAGCGGCTGCTCACCCAGCGAAGAAAAACGCCAGGTCAGCCTCGAAGAAAAAACCGCGCAGTTCGAAAAGTCGCTGGACGCCATCCAGGATCCGAAGCTCAAGGATGCCGTGTCGGAGCTGGGCGGCTCACTGCTGCTGCTCGAACGCGCGCAACTCAAGCTCGACAGCAAGCCGGTGGAAACCGAATACGGCGAAGACGCCCTCGTCATGCTCAAGCACTACCCGAGCCCGCAGGCCCTGGTCGACACCTACATCAACGGGTTGTTCGTGTTGCAAAAGGACTCCGGTTCCGACTATCTGACCGATCTGCAGCCAGTGTTCCCCTTCACGTTCAGCGTTCCTGCCGCGTTTTTGTTTCCCCATGGCCTGGAATGGCAGTCGGTCACGCTAAGCAACAAACGAGTGATTCCATTCCAGCCGGAATGGTCGGAAACCGACCCCGGCATTCAGCTCAGCCCATCGAGCTCCAACCTGACCAACCCCGATGACCTGACCGTGGCCTACCCCTTCATCGAAGGCCTCGACATCGACAGAAAGCAGCAACCGCAACCGGTGAGCCTGCAAGGCAAAGTCGAAGTCATCGCGCCACGGCGCCTCTACAGCTTCGACCTGACGAAAAAGGACGTAGGCCAGACC
Source organism: Pseudomonas sp. PDM30 (assembly GCF_019218985.1). Lineage (NCBI taxonomy): Bacteria > Pseudomonadati > Pseudomonadota > Gammaproteobacteria > Pseudomonadales > Pseudomonadaceae > Pseudomonas > Pseudomonas sp. PDM30. Next base: position 176,310 of record NZ_JAHUWM010000011.1, on the reverse strand, counting down.
CGCACCAATGACAACCTGAGCGTCACCCTCCTCACATTGACGAACAACTACGCGGAAATCGAATACAACAACAGCACGCCGCTGGCCTCCGAAGTCAGTGAAACACCGCTCAACCCGCTGATCGTCCAGGCCAGGGACAGCACCGGGCAATTCATCGCGCGCGCCGGTTCAATCAACGAAACCTCAGTACAAATTGCCTTCTATCAACAGCAACTGGCCAAGATGCAGCAGCAAAAGAGCTGGAGCGAGTCCCTGGAAAAACAGCTCGATGAAGAACAACGCAACTTTGAGAAACAGCAGGCTCGACATTATTCGAAGGTGTACTTCAACGGGACGATCGAAACTCTCGAAGTCAGCATGCTGGATTTTTCCGCCGTCACGGTCACCCGAAAGGAACTCGACCTGCCGATCCGGCGCTTCGATGCCTATACCACGGACAAGTCCATCCAGCCCTTGAACCTGTCCGTGGTGGTCTATGACGACCAGGCGGCGGGCTGGCTGAAAGGGGCAACGCTGAGTGAGGAACAACTGAAAAAGAACGTCAGCATCAGTCAGTCGGTCGACGACCCCAGCGCTGCGCGAATCGAATTCACTCACCTGCGTACCTTCAACGATGAGCTGCTCGGTACATCGTTCAACCCCGGTGAAAGTCCGGTGAGCTTCTTTACCGAAGACACTCGTGGCAATCGCGACGAGCCGATCGAACTGCCGTCAGAGGCGTACCAGATCGATCCCCTGCGCGGCACCATCACTTACGATCTGAATCTGTTTCCACAAACCCCGGCCTATGCGGTGGGCTCGATGCCGATGTTCCTGGCCACGGTCGACAAGCAAACCGTCGAAGCCCGTCAACTGCCCAAGGGCCTCGCGCTCAAAGACAATGCACTGGTAGTGGACCTGAAGGTATTTCCCGCCCAGGACTGGCGCTTTTTCGCCAAGGACGACAGCGGTAGTTACTTGAAGGAGATTCTATCGGTCAGTCATGGCGCGAGCGCACAGGGGCCGGCGCAGTTTGCCGTGCATTACTTCTACGGGCAGCCTACGCGCCTGGAAACCTATCAGCGCACTGACCTCACCACCGTGCAATATGGTTTCGAAGTCAAACTCGACAAGGCCGACATGACGCGCCTTGATCAATAGTGCCACTCAGTGCTCGGGGTGAAACTCGAAGCCGCCCATGTTCCGGCAGCGACCACCGTTGATTTCCCGCAGTTGGGCTTGCAGGTGCAGGCACCAGATTTGCGGATCGTCGGCCAACTCGTAGCCGTGCAGGGTCAGGCTTTCAACGATGGTGTCGAGGATTGATTCAGCGACGAACGGACCGTGAAACGGGCCTTGGGCCTTGATGGCCGAAGGTTGTTCACCGGCCATTCCGGCGGCGAACAGCAAAGTCCACATGCCCGTATCTCCCGCCAATGGACGGATGGCACATTCGATACGGGTCACAAGGCCCAGGCATTGACGGGTGAGGCAGAGGTTGCGCGACATGGCGGCGACCCTCGGTAGATCCGGTATTCAGCCCCCATGGGAAGGCTGTTTCGATCCTGTGATTACGTCGATATCCTTGAGCAGAGAATAGAAGAAAAGTCTGCCTTGCAGGCCGAGGCAAGACCGAAAGGCGCCGAATGGTCATAGTGTGAATATTGACGTCAGTTCGACGACGCTTTTCCAGGGTTCACACAAACAAATGTGGGAGCGGGCTTGCTCGCTCCCACATGGGTTACTGCATCAGGCCGGCTTGGTTTCCGCCAAAGCCTCTTGCGCCAACTCCTTCTCGGCTTCCTTGAGATCATCTTCGCTGATCATTTCCGCGATAACCCGCAGGCGCTCCACGACCCGCGCGTTCACGCTGCCTTCAGGGAATTCGCCATTCTCGTCCGGCTCGCCGGCCGGCTCGCCGACCAGCAAACTCAAGGCTTCATCGGCCTGACGGACCGCGTAGACATGGAACTGACCCGCACGCACCGCCGCCAGCACCTTCTCATCGAGCATCAGGGTGGCGACGTTGGCGTGAGGAATGATTGCCCCCTGCTCGCCGGTCAACCCGCGGGCTTCGCACAAACGGAAGAAGCCCTCGATCTTCTCGTTGACTCCGCCGACCGCCTGCACTTCGCCGAACTGGTTGATCGAACCGGTGATGGCAAAGCACTGCTTGAGCGGGGTTTTCGACAAGGCCGAGATCAGGGTGCAAGCCTCACCCAAAGAAGCGCTGTCGCCATCGACATAACCGTAGGATTGCTCCAGGGCGATGCTCGCGGAAATCGCCAGCGGAAACTCCTGGGCGTAACGGCTGCCCAGATAGCCGGTAAGGATCATCACGCCTTTGGAGTGGATCGGCTGCCCGAGGTTGACCTCGCGCTCGATGTCGACGATGCCGCTGCCGCCCGGGTACACCGTGGCGGAAATCCGCGCCGGTATACCAAAGGCCGAGTCGCCGACCTCCAGCACCGTCAAGCCATTGCACTTGCCGACCGCCGCGCCCGCGGTGTCGATCAGGATGATCCCGGCCAGCATGTCATCGAGAATCCGCGCTGACACACGACCGGTGCGGGTAGCCTTGGCCTTGAGCGCGCGTTCGATGTGCCCGGAGTCGGTCCTTTCATCGCCGGCCAGATGGCGGATGAAGTCCGCCTCGCTGACCAGTTGGAACAAGTCACCGATTCGCGCCGACAGGCGCCCCTGGTGCTCGGCCAGACGGGCACTGTAAGTCGCCAGACGCGCCACCGCATCGGCGGTCAGCGGTGCCATGCCTTCTTCGGAAGTACGGGTTTTGAGCAACTGGGCGAACTGCTCCAGGCTCTCGTCGACCATCGGGATGTCTTCGTCGAAATCCACCAGGACGCGGAACATCTCCTGGAAGTCCGGATCGAGGTCTTGCAGCGTGTAATACAGCTGACGGGCACCGATGATGACGACTTTGACCTGCAACGGAATGTGTTGCGGAGTCAGGGTCACGGTGGCCAGGCGGCCCAGTTCACCCAGCGGTGATTCCATTTTCAGTTTGCGTGATTGCAGGGCGCGTTTCAGTGCATCCCACACGAACGGCTCGCTGAGCATTTTGTCCGCTTCAAGGATCAGGAAACCGCCATTGGCCCGGTGCAAGGCACCCGGCCGCAGTTGGCGGTAGGTGGTGTAAAGCGCACCCTGATCGGTGCTGTATTCGATCCGGCCAAAAAGGTTTTCGTAGGTCGGGTGCGGCTCGAACACCACCGGCGCACCGCCGCTGGCCGAGTGACCGACCACCAGGCTCGGCGCGTATTGTTCTTCCAGCAACTTGCGGGCGACAGCGTCGGTCTTGCTATCGTCTACCAGCTGCTCGACCACGGACTTGAGCAAGTACACCTGCATCGCCTGCAGATAACCGCATACCGCCGCGTTCTCGGCGTACTTCTCCGACAATGGCGACAACAATGGCTGCAAGGCCAGGGTAATGGTTTCTTCGTTCAGATGACGCAGCTGGTTGCTCGACTCGCGTTTCCATTGCGGCAGGCTGGCGAGCTCTTCGTTCAGGCGCTCCTCCAGTGCCGAAATATCCTCGTGAAAGCGCTCGCGCTCGGCTTCCGGCAACTGGGCGAACTCAGCTTCGTCCAACGCCTTGCCGTCGCTCATCGGGGTGAAGGCGATGTTGCTGGCGTCGCGGTACAGCGCAACTTCCTTTTCCAGCGCCAGACGCTCGATGACGTCCAGGGCCTTGTCGTAGCGCTGGTTGAAGGCGCGGTCAATACTGCTTTTCTTTTGCTGGTAGGACGGATGCTCGAATACTGCCGGAAATGTCGCCAGCAGGTTGTCGATCAAACCATTGATATCACCAATGAAGTTACCGGCAGTGCCCGACGGCAACTCCAGGGCACGTGGTTCGCGCGGTTCATCGAAGTTGTTGACGTAGACCCAGTCCGCCGGGGTCTGCAGGCGCTTGCCTTCGGCCTTGAGGTAGCGTTTGACGAACGAGAACCGGCCAGTACCGGGCTCGCCCATGACGAATACGTTGTAACCGGGGCGTGGCATGGCCACACCGAACTGCAAGGCTTCGACCGCACGTTCCTGGCCAAGCACACCGCGAAAGGGCTCCAGATCATTGGTGGTAGAGAAGCTGAACTGTTCAGCGGAAAACGGACGGGTCAGCGCTTCGGGCGCTAGACGCAAGCTGGCAGCAACAGGATCAGGCATCGGGCTTCCTTAACAATCAGGCGGGGCAGATGGCAGCATTCTGGCGCCGCCCATGCCCGACTGGCAAGGAGCGCCGCAGGCCTGATCACCGTCAACCGGCCAACCCCAGGCGGGCCGGGCTTGCGCGGCCGTTTTCCATGAATGTTTTGCAAAAAATCACGGAACCCTGTGATCGTGCCTAAACTCCAAACTGCGCGGCTGGACTAATGACCGGCCCACTGGCAGCGGAAGGGTCTGCAGGAAAACTCGCCGAGCGGCGATCAGGCAAGGCGAAAGCAGGCGAGGAAGCGGAGTGTAGGGGCCTACATGAGCATTCCGAGCCTGCTTTCAACGCAGCATGATCGTCGCGCAGGCAGTTTGCATGCAGAGCCGGGGCCAGACTCCCTTGTCTATTGGTACGCACACAAAGAGAACAAAGCTATGAAACGGATTCTTCTTGGTACTCTCTTCACCGCTGTATCCATCAATGCCATGGCGCAAGCGCCTGGCGGTCCGGATTGCGGTTGGGGCAACATGCTGTTCGAAGGCCAGCGTGGTACTCCAGCTCACTTCCTGGCATCCACCACCAACGGCACCTCCGGCAACGCAACCTTCGGCATGACCTCCGGCACCAACGGTTGCGCAACCAATGCGTCGCTGACCTATGGCGGCAAATCCTGGTTTGCCATGAATGGCATGATGAACGAGCTGTCCGAAGACATGGCCAAGGGTCAGGGCGAAGCGCTGACCACCTATGCCGTGGTACTGGGCGTAGCGCCGGAAGACCGTGCGCACTTCGCCGCCGTCACTCACGAGCACTTCCAGCAGATCTTCAGCAAGGCTGACGTGACCGCAGAAGACGTGCATACCAATACCCTGGCCGTGCTCAAAGCCGACCCGCGTCTGGCCAAGTACGCGACTCAGGCTTAAGCTCGACCCGCCCCGCTTCTTTCGGGAAGCGGGTTTTGTTTTTTGGACCTTCCCCTCTTTGGGTAATGTCGCTGACTGTAGGAGCTGGCTTGCCAGCGATGGTCGTTAACGATCACGCGTGTTTACTGGATAAACACAGCGCCTTTGAAACCATCGCTGGCAAGCCAGCTCCTACAGGCAAACGGCATCCACCTCGTTGGGTCTTTATTTTTCCCTGTTTAAGTTGCCTTCTATGCTCAAACGCCTTGCCTGGCTGGCGCTGTGTGTCTGCGCCCCGCTATCCGCCGCGCCTCACATCGAACCACAACGTTTGCAGCAACTGGCCAACGACCCTTTCTGGATATCCCTGGGCCATTACGAAACCGCCAAGCTCGGCGGCTGGCGCAGCTATGTCAGTGACCGCAAGTTCTTCCTCGCCGCTGACGGCAATGAGCATCCAGACCATGAACTGGCGGCGACTGTACAAGCCTTGTACGCCCCGGCCAGTGCCGGTGAAACACACGCTCAATGCGTCTACCCTGCCCGCACCCGCTGGCTGAAAGACCAACTCGGTCTGGCCGGACTGCCGACGCCGGACTGCGCCGGGTTCAAGCAATGGTTCAAGGACGTCTCGCCCGACAGCGCGGTGATGATCTTCCCGGCGGCTTACCTGAACAGCCCGTCCTCGATGTTCGGCCATACCCTGTTGCGCATCGACCAGGCCGAGGTGAAGAGCGACAAGACTTCGCTGCTCAGTTATGCGATCAACTTCGGCGCCTACATCGAGGGCTCGGACAACAGCATCATCTATGCCTGGAAAGGCCTGATGGGCGGCTATCCCGGCCTGTTCGCGATGGTGCCCTATCAGGAAAAGCTCTCGGAATACCGCAGCCTGGAAAACCGCGACCTGTGGGAGTACCGCCTGAACCTGACGCAACAGGAAACCGCGCGCATGGTCGAGCACGTCTGGGAGCTGAAGCAGATCAAGTTCGACTATTTCTTCTTCGACGAAAACTGCTCATACCGCTTGCTGGAACTGCTGCAAGTGGCCCGACCGGGCCTGCGCCTGACCGAGCAATTCCCGCTCACCGCCATCCCGACCGACACCGTCAAAGCCGTGAAAGATGCCGGATTGGTGGAATCGATCCAGTATCGTCCGTCCCGGGAGCGCGAGTTGCTCAGCCGCGCCGAGCCGTTGGACCCTGAAGAGCAACAGTGGGTGCTGAAAGTCAGCGCCGATCAGAAACAATTGCAGGACCCGGCGTTCAAGGCGCAAGCCCGCGACCGTCAGGCACTGATCATCGATGCGGCCTATCGTCTGGAGCGTTACCGCGCCAATGGCCAGGAACGCGACCCGGCACGCGCCCAGCGCAGCTTCGAACTGCTGCGGGCCATCAACCAGAACCCGGCGCCGGAGCTGGATATCCCGCAACCGGGCCTGCCTGAAGACGGTCACGAGTCCCGCACCTGGCAGCTCGGCCTCGGCAGCCGTGGAGATAAAGCCTTTGGCGAGTACGGCTTGCGCATGGCTTATCACGACCTCAACGACAACAACGAAAGCTTTCCCCTTGGCGCGCAGATCGAAATCCTGCAATTGAAACTGCGCCAGTACGAAAGCAATGAATGGCAAGTGCAACAACTGGACCTGGCAACGATTCGCTCCCTGACCCCCCGTAACGAGCTGCTGCAACCGCTGTCATGGCAAGTCACCGGTGGTCTGGAGCGAGTGCCGGGCAAGCACGATGACCAAACCCTGGTCAGCCACGTCAACGGCGGTGGCGGTGGCACCTGGCAACTGGGCGATGACCTGCTCGGATTTGCCCTGGGCACTGTGCGCATCGAGCACAACAACGATTTCGCCGCTTTCATTGCCCCGGCCGCCGGGTTCAACAGTGGCGTGCTGTGGAAAAACCCGCTGGGCAATTTGAGCCTGGAAGCCAAGGGCGACTTTTTCACCAATGGCGAGGTGCGCCGTAGCCTGAGCTTGAATCAGCAATGGGAAATATCCCGCAATCTCGGACTGCGCTTGAGCGCCCGGCGCGAATTCAGCCATTTGGCGACGGCCGAGAACGAAGTGATGCTTGAGCTGAAGTGGTATCACTACTGACCTGACACACCTCCCACTGAGAATCGTCGGTTGCAGACAGGCTATCACTCGCCGTAAGTCGCTTTCAGACATCCAGTGAAACCAAATGCCTGCGACCATGGCCCAAATCCTATACCGGGAGAATTCCATGAGCCGTGCCTTCGTCAATGAAGATAGTGCCGCCGCGCAAGCCGATCAGCCAGTCGAACGGCAGGTCAGCGCGCAGACCAATTACGTCACGCCGCAAGGCCTGAACCTGTTGCAGGGAAAAGTCGCCGAACTGCAATCCCTGCACGCCGAACAATCGGCAAAAGGCGAACAGGCCGACAAGCAGCGCCTGGCGGATCTCGAACGTGATTTGCGTTACTTCAAGCAGCGCCTGGGCAGCGCTCAGGTGGTACCCGCCGCGACTTCGACCGAGAAAGTGCAAATCGGCAGTTGGGTGACCTACGCCGATGAACACGCCACCGAACGCCGGGTACAACTGGTGGGCGAAGATCAGGCCGATGCCGCCCACGGCCTGATCAATTGGAGCTCACCGCTGGGTCGGGCGCTGCTCGGCGCACGACTCAACGACGAAGTGCTGTGGCAGCGCCCCGCCGGGGATCAACTGATAGAGGTGATCCGTATCGAACCGACTTAGACGACGCCTTGGGCCAGCATGGCATCGGCGACTTTGACGAAGCCGGCGATGTTCGCGCCCTTGACGTAGTTGACCCGGCCATTCTCTTCGCCGTAATGCACGCAAGCGTGGTGAATCGACTGCATGATCGCGTGCAGTTTGCTGTCCACTTCGCCACCGGTCCACGCCAGGCGCATGGCGTTCTGCGACATTTCCAGCCCGCTCACTGCCACACCGCCGGCGTTGGATGCCTTGCCCGGCGCAAACAGAATGTTCGCCTCGATGAACAGGTCCACCGCCTCAAGGGTGGTCGGCATGTTCGCGCCTTCGGCCACGCAGATGCAGCCGTTGCGCAGCAAGGTGCGAGCGGCTTCGGCATCCAGTTCGTTTTGCGTCGCGCACGGCAGCGCGATGTCGCAACTCAGGCTCCACGGAAGCTCACCTGCGCGGAACTCCAGGCCAAAACGGTCGGCCAGTTCACGGATACGCCCGCGCTGTACGTTCTTCAGCTCCAGCACCGCCAGCCATTGCTCCTCGGTCAAACCGCTTTCGCAATACAGCGTGCCTTCGGAGTCGGACAGCGAAATCACTTTACCGCCCAGGTCCATGACCTTGCGCGCCGCGTATTGCGCGACGTTGCCGGAGCCGGAGATCGCTACGCGTTTACCTTCCACGGCCAGGCCGCGACGCTTGAGCATTTCTTCGGCGAAGTACACGCAACCGAAACCGGTGGCTTCCGGGCGAATCAGGCTGCCGCCGTAACTTGGGCCTTTGCCGGTCAGCACGCTGGTGAACTGGTTGCTCAGGCGCTTGTACTGGCCGAACAGGAAACCGATTTCCCGCGCGCCGACACCGATATCACCGGCCGGTACGTCAACGTCGGCGCCGATGTGGCGGTACAGCTCGCTCATGAAGGCCTGGCAGAAGCGCATGACTTCCGCATCACTTTTACCTTTCGGATCAAAGTCCGACCCACCCTTGCCGCCGCCCATGGGCAGCGAGGTCAGGGAGTTTTTGAAGGTTTGCTCGAACGCGAGGAATTTCAGGACGCCCATGTTCACCGACGGGTGGAAACGCAGGCCCCCCTTGTACGGGCCGATCGCGCTGTTCATCTGGATGCGGAAACCACGATTGACCTGGACCTTGCCCTGATCGTCGACCCACGACACGCGAAACACCACCGCCCGCTCCGGCTCGCAGATGCGCTCCAGGATGCCGGAGGTCAGGTAATGCGGATTGGCTTCAAGAAACGGCCACAGGGTACGCAGGACTTCTTCGACAGCCTGGTGAAATTCGGGTTGGTCCGGGTCGCGTTTTTTCAGGCGCGCAAGGAAGGATTCGACGGATTCGATCATGGAAAAGTCTCGGCAAATTTATTGTCGTTGGAGGAGATTGAGCCGGACTGTAACAAACGATTCACGCACAGGAACAGAGCAGAATGTCGCATTCATGAAATTAAATGGTGCACAGAATATAAATTATTCCGGTTTTCTGGCCTTTTTTGCACCCGAACAGGGATTCAAGATCTGGCTTTTGCACCACAAGGGAGATCGCTATCGCGAGCAAGCTCGCTCCCACAGTTTGAAATGCATTCCCCTGTGGGAGCGAGCTTGCTCGCGATGAATGCGCCGCGGTATCACTGAAAAAACGCGCAAAAAAAACGGAGCCCGAAGGCTCCGCTCTTTATGCAACCAACCTGAAATCAGGCCAGTTTCTTGTGGCGTACACGATGCGGCTGGGCAGCTGCTTCGCCGAGACGCTTTTTGCGATCAGCTTCGTATTCGCTGTAGTTACCTTCGAAGAACACCGCTTGCGAGTCGTCCTCGTACGCCAGGATGTGCGTCGCGACGCGGTCAAGGAACCACCGATCGTGAGAGATCACAATGGCGGCGCCCGGGAAGTCCAGCAAGGCCTCTTCCAGGGAGCGCAGGGTTTCGACGTCGAGGTCGTTGGACGGTTCGTCGAGCAGCAGGACGTTGCCGCCCTCTTTCAGGGTCAGGGCCAGGTGCAAGCGACCGCGCTCACCACCGGACAGATCCTTGACGAACTTCTGCTGATCGCCGCCCTTGAAGTTGAAGCGACCGACATAGGTACGCGACGGGATCTCGTAGTTGCCGATGCGGATCTGGTCGGAACCGTCGGAGATCTGCTGGAACACGGTCTTGCTGCCGTCCAGGTCCTCACGGCTCTGGTCCACGCAAGCGAGCTGCACGGTTTCACCGACTTCGATGCTGCCCGAATCCGGTGTTTCCTTGCCCATCAGCATGCGGAACAGGGTCGATTTACCCGCACCGTTACCGCCGATCACACCGACGATGGCGCCTTTAGGCATGGCGAACGACAGGTTGTCGATCAATACGCGATCGCCATAGCCCTTGGTGACGTTCTTGAATTCGATGACCTTGTCGCCCAGGCGTGGACCGGCCGGGATGTAGATCTCGTTGGTTTCGCTGCGCTTCTGGAATTCCTGCGACTGCATTTCTTCGAAGCGTTGCAGACGAGCCTTGGATTTCGACTGGCGGGCCTTGGCGCCTTTGCGCACCCACTCCAGTTCTTCCTTCATGGCTTTTTCGTGAGCCGACTGCTGCTTGGATTCGGCAGCCAGACGATCGGACTTGGCTTCGAGCCAACCCGAATAGTTACCCTCGTAAGGAATGCCCGCGCCGCGGTCGAGTTCCAGAATCCAGCCGGCAACGTTGTCCAGGAAGTAACGGTCGTGCGTGATCGCGACCACGGTGCCCGGGAAGTCGTGCAGGAAATGCTCCAGCCAGGCGACGGAATCGGCGTCCAGGTGGTTGGTCGGTTCGTCGAGCAGCAGCATGTCCGGTGCGGACAGCAGCAGACGGCACAGGGCCACACGGCGTTTTTCACCACCGGAGAGGACTTCAACCTTGGCATCCCACGCCGGCAGACGCAGTGCATCGGCGGCGACTTCCAGCTGACGCTCCAGGTTATGGCCGTCGCTGGCCTGCAGGATCGCTTCGAGCTTGGCCTGTTCGGCAGCCAGCTTGTCGAAGTCGGCATCCGGATCGGCGTAGGCGGCGTAGACCTCGTCCAGGCGTGCCTGGGCGTCCTTGATCACGCTGACCGCTTCCTCGACCACTTCACGCACGGTCTTGGTCGGATCCAGTTGTGGTTCCTGGGGCAGGTAGCCGATGTTCAGCTCCGGCATCGGACGGGCTTCGCCCTCGAACTCGGTGTCGACGCCAGCCATGATTTTCAGCAGCGTGGATTTACCCGAACCGTTGAGGCCGAGCACGCCGATCTTGGCGCCGGGGAAGAACGACAGAGAAATGTTTTTCAGGATTTCCCGCTTCGGCGGAACAACTTTGCCCAGCCGATGCATGGTGAATACGTATTGAGCCATGGAGAACCTAGGGTCAGTGACTGATGAATGATTGGAGCGCAGGCAATGCCCGGCCAGACTGTGCGCGTCGCCCGCTTGAGGAGATCAAGACGTGCGCGCTGAAAAAAGTCTGAGTCTAGGAGCTGGAACGCTCCCGCGTAACCCGCAAAGCTACCTTAATGACCGGTGGCAGTCCAGCCGACGGACAGGGGCTGGCACTTCGCCACAACTCAAGGCATGCTAGCCGCCCTTCGGGCGTCCGGCTTATAGTGCATGTCGCGCCAGTCCAGCCAAACCGCAGGATTACAGCTTGTCCATTGTCCCTCCGCCTCCGACTTCCAGTGCGCCGGCCACAGCGCCCGGCTCCCCCCTGCGCGGAACTTTGAAGGGCACCTTGGCGACACTCGTATTATTGCTGCTGGCCCTGCTGTTCTGGCAGTTGCTCGACCAGTTGCGCGAAACCCAGAAGAACCAGCGTCAGTACACCATCGACTACACCGCCGATCTGGCCGCGCAGGTCAGCCTGAACATGGCGCTCAACGCGCAGATCGCCCTCAACCTGTTGCCGATCGTCGAGCAACCGCAGGGCGCCGATGAACTGCAGGCCCTGTTGCGCAAGCTGCAACAGTCGCTGCCTGATCTGCGCAGCCTGGCGTTGCTCAGTCCCTCGGGAAGAGTCATCAGTGACAGCGCTCCCGACAGCGATGACAACAACTACCTGGGTGAACTGGTACGCCGCAGCCACGCCCAGGCGCACTACTTCAGCAACGCCACCGACGGTTCCGTGGTGCATTTATTGTTGCATCAGGCCAGCGGCAGTTCCCGAGGCTATTGGGTCCTGCGCCTGACACCCACCTTCTTTTCGTCCCTGACCAAGCAACGCGAGGCCGGTGGCCGCCCGTTGTGGCTGGTGGAGAATCGCATCAGTCATCAAATAATCAGCCGCGACGAAGCGCTGCCCTCGGTCAATCCGGGCACGCTGACCGAGGACGATGTCGCCAACAGCGTGCTGACGGTTCCGCTGAGCAGCAGCGATTGGCAATTGCGCGGCCTGTTCGACCGTCAGCGCGTGCTGGAAGAGCTGCTGCCGGCGTTCATCGGCAAATGTCTGCTGGGCCTGGCGTTTTCCATGCTGCCGTTCCTCGCCTTGCTGAACACGCGCCGGCGTCAGCGCCAGTTGAAGGAAGGCCGCCGGCGTTACCAGGACATTTTCGAAGGCACCGGCGTGGCCTTGTGCGTCCTCGATATGTCCGGGCTCAAGGTCTTTTTCGACAAGGCACAACTGCAGGGCAGTGAGCAACTGCAAGCGTGGCTGGCGATCCCGGAGCAACGCCGGCCATTGCTCAAGGAACTGCGGATCACCGAGGTCAACCAGGTGGCGTTGCAACTGCTTAATGTCGATAGCGCCGACCAAGCCTGGAAATTGCTGATCGACGGTAATCCGCAGGACGGCACCGCCATCGGCAACCAGGTGCTCGACGCGATGCTCAACCAGCAGCAACAGCTTGAGCTGGAAATCAAGTTGCAGGACGCCAGCGGCCGCATCCAGCACCTGTGGCTGGTGCTGTGTCTGCCGCAAACCCCGGACGACTACAATGCGGTGATCCTGAGCATCACTGACATCACCAGTCGCAAGCTCATCGAGCTGTCGCTGCAGGAGCGCGAAGGCTTCTGGTCGGACGTGGTGCGCACCGTGCCGGATCATCTGTATGTGCAGGATGTGATCAGCCAGCGCATGATCTACAGCAACCACCATCTGGGCCAGACCCTGGGTTACAACCGCAACGAACTGCACCAGATGGGCGAATACTTCTGGGAAATCCTCCTGCATCCCGAAGACGCCGACTATTACCACCGCTCTCGCCAGATCCAGCGCCAGGCCGGTTATCGCCAGTTGATGCAGTGCCAGTTGCGCTTCCGCCATCGGGACGGCCAGTGGCGACGCTTCGAGATTCGCGAGCAGGCACTGGCGCGGGACAAGGACGACCAGGTCACGCGGATCATCGGCGTGGCCAAGGACATCACCGACCAGATCGAAGCCAGCGAATCGCTGCGCGACAGCGAGCAGCGCTACCGCATGCTTGCCGAAAGCATCAGCGACGTGATCTTCTCCACCGACAGCCGCCTTAACCTCAATTACGTCAGCCCTTCGGTACTAGCAGTGCTGGGCTACGACGCCGAGTGGATTTTCCAGAACGGCTGGCAATCGACCATCGCCAACCCGCAACAACTGACCGGCATCTACCACCTGATGGACCGGGTCAGCAAAGCGCTGGATCAACCGGACCAACTGGCGCTGTTGCGCAGCCAGGTGCAAACCCAACTGTTCCTGTTCGATTGCCTGCGGGCCGACGGGCGCAAGATCCCGATCGAACTGCGCCTGGTATTGGTCTGGGACGAATACGGTACGTTCGAAGGCGTGCTCGGCGTCGGCCGCGACATCAGCCAGCAACGCCGGGCCGAAAAAGATCTGCGCATGGCCGCCACGGTATTCGAACACTCGACCTCGGCGATCCTGATCACCGACCCGGCCGGCTACATCGTCCAGGCCAACGAAGCCTTCAGTCGTGTCAGCGGTTACGCCGTGGAGCAGGTCCTCGACCAACTGCCGAACATGCTGACCGTCGACGACCAGCAAGAAGCCCATCTGCGTTATGTGCTCAAGCAATTGGGCCAGCACAGCACCTGGGAAGGCGAAGTCTGGCTCAAGCGTCGCAACGGCGAGCACTACCCGGCCTGGGTCGGGATCACCGCCGTACTCGACGACGAAGGCGACCTGGCCAGTTATGTGTGTTTCTTCAGCGACATCAGCGAGCGCAAGGCCAGCGAGCAACGGATCCACCGCCTCGCCTACTACGACGCCCTGACCCACCTGCCCAACCGTTCACTGTTCCAGGATCGCCTGCACACGGCACTGCAATCGGCCGAACGGCAGAAGTCGTGGGTGGTGCTGATGTTCCTCGACCTCGACCGTTTCAAGCCGATCAACGACTCCCTGGGCCACGCCGCTGGCGACCGCATGCTCAAGGAAATGGCCACGCGCCTGCTCGGTTGCGTCGACGATGACGACACCGTGGCGCGCATGGGCGGTGACGAATTCACCTTGCTCCTGCAACCGCGAGCCAACCGTGAAATCGCCCTGAACCGGGCGATCCATGTGGCCGAACAGATTCTCGCCAGCCTGGTGAAACCATTCGTGCTCGAAGGCCGCGAGTTCTTCGTCACCGCCAGTATCGGCATCGCCCTGAGTCCGCAGGACGGCAACGAACTCAGCCAGTTGATGAAGAATGCCGACACTGCGATGTACCACGCCAAGGAGCGTGGCAAGAACAACTTCCAGTTCTATCAGGCGGACATGAACGCCAGTGCGCTGGAACGTCTGGAGCTGGAAAGCGACTTGCGCCATGCCCTGGAACAGAACGAATTCGTGCTGTATTACCAGCCGCAGTTCAGCGGTGACGGCAAGCGCCTGACCGGTGCCGAGGCACTGTTGCGCTGGCGCCATCCACGCCGTGGGCTGGTGCCGCCGGGGGATTTCATTCCGGTGCTCGAAGAGCTCGGGCTGGTGGTGGATGTCGGCGACTGGGTGATCAGCGAAGCCTGCCGTCAACTCAAGGCCTGGCATCAGGCCAGGGTACGGGTGCCGAAGGTGTCGGTGAACATCTCGGCGCGACAGTTCTCCGACGGCCAGCTCGGTACGCGTATCGCCACCATCCTCAAGGAAACCGGCCTGCCGCCGGCGTGCCTGGAACTGGAACTGACCGAAAGTATCCTGATGCGCGAAGTCAGCGAGGCGATGCAGATCCTCGACGGCCTGAAAAACCTCGGCCTTAGCATTGCGGTCGACGATTTCGGTACAGGTTACTCATCGCTCAACTACCTCAAGCAGTTCCCGATCGACGTTCTGAAGATCGACCGCACCTTTGTCGATGGCCTGCCCAGCGGCGAGCAGGATGCACAAATCGCCCGGGCAATCATTGCCATGGCCCACAGCCTCAACCTGGCGGTGATCGCCGAAGGCGTGGAAACCCATGAGCAGCTGGATTTCCTGAGGGAGCACGGTTGCGACGAGGTACAGGGTTATCTGTTCGGTCGGCCGATGCCGGCGGGCCGGTTCGAAGGGCAGTTCAGCAATGATGCCCTGTTCATGTTCGATTGAGATTTGCGGCGCGGCAACTGGCCTCATCGCGAGCAAGCTCGCTCCCACAGTGGATCTACAGTGTTCGCACACTTTGTGTACACCCGAGAGCCCTGTGGGAGCGAGCTTGCTCGCGATGAGACCAGCACGATCACCGCTGACCCCGTCATGAAGCCCGCTTGTCTGCGACATGATGCCGTTTCATATGCCATCTAAAACCCATTAGGTTAGAATGCCCCCCTTTTCCGCCCCCGATCCTTGAGGACCGCCATGTTCAGCCGTGATTTGACTATTGCCAAGTACGACGCCGATCTCTTTGCCGCCATGGAGCAAGAAGCTCAGCGCCAGGAAGAGCACATTGAGCTGATCGCTTCGGAAAACTACACCAGCCCTGCGGTGATGGAAGCTCAAGGCTCGGTACTGACCAACAAGTACGCCGAAGGTTACCCGGGCAAGCGCTACTACGGTGGTTGCGAGTACGTAGACATCGTCGAGCAGCTGGCTATCGACCGCGCCAAAGAGCTGTTCGGCGCCGACTACGCCAACGTTCAGCCGCACGCTGGCTCGCAAGCCAACAGCGCCGTTTACCTGGCCCTGCTGTCGGCCGGCGACACCATCCTGGGCATGAGCCTGGCCCACGGTGGTCACCTGACTCACGGTGCCAGCGTTTCGTCCTCCGGCAAGCTGTACAACGCCATCCAGTACGGCATCGACGCCAACGGTCTGATCGACTACGACGAAGTCGAACGCCTGGCCGTTGAGCACAAGCCAAAAATGATCGTGGCCGGTTTCTCTGCCTATTCGCAGATCCTCGACTTCCCGCGCTTCCGTGCAATCGCCGACAAGGTAGGTGCCTACCTGTTCGTCGACATGGCCCACGTGGCCGGCCTGGTTGCCGCTGGTGTCTACCCGAACCCGGTTCCATTCGCTGACGTGGTGACCACCACTACCCACAAGACCCTGCGTGGTCCACGTGGCGGCCTGATCCTGGCTCGCGCCAACGCCGACATCGAGAAGAAGCTGAACTCCGCGGTATTCCCGGGCGCCCAGGGCGGCCCGCTGGAGCACGTGATCGCGGCCAAGGCGATCTGCTTCAAGGAAGCGCTGCAGCCTGAGTTCAAGGCTTACCAGCAACAAGTGGTGAAGAACGCCCAGGCCATGGCCGGCGTGTTCATCGAGCGCGGCTTCGACGTAGTGTCGGGCGGTACTCAGAACCACCTGTTCCTGCTGTCGCTGATCAAGCAGGAAATCTCCGGTAAAGACGCCGATGCCGCTCTGGGCAAAGCGTTCATCACCGTGAACAAGAACTCCGTGCCAAACGACCCACGCTCCCCGTTCGTCACCTCCGGCCTGCGCTTCGGCACCCCGGCTGTGACCACTCGTGGCTTCAAGGAAGCAGAGTGCAAGGAACTGGCTGGCTGGATCTGCGACATCCTGGCTGACCTGAACAACGAAGCGGTGATCGATGCCGTTCGTGAGAAGGTCAAGGCTATCTGCAAGAAGCTGCCGGTATACGGCGCTTAATCAGCCCCGCTAAACCGCAGTCATGAGAAACCGGCCAGAGATGGCCGGTTTTTTTTTGCTTGCGACATTCACAAACAATGCGAACCAACACATCGACAACCGTTGTTGTCAGCGATCAAACTTCATCACCAGACACTTCCCTCTCCAACTTCCTGCAACATACAC
Source organism: Pseudomonas sp. PDM30 (assembly GCF_019218985.1). Lineage (NCBI taxonomy): Bacteria > Pseudomonadati > Pseudomonadota > Gammaproteobacteria > Pseudomonadales > Pseudomonadaceae > Pseudomonas > Pseudomonas sp. PDM30. The sequence continues at coordinate 159,374 of NZ_JAHUWM010000011.1, read as the reverse complement.
AACACCAAAACACTATCAAAAATGCCTAATCTGAACCCTGCTTAAAAGCAAAACCAATCACACTCAAATAGCAGGTTTCATAATGAGCAACTCTATTGAAAAGTCCTTTACCGCTACGCTTAGCATGTTCGATCACAAACTTAACTTTCTTGAACTTCTTTATGAAAAACCGGCGCTGGCCACTGTACACATGTTCAGCGGAGGATTCTTTACCGGCAAACCGCAAACCCTTGATCACTCTCGTCTGCTCGGCATCCGCCCCAACGAGCAAGGCGGTTCGGTCCACCCACTGAAGCTGCATTTTCGGTACACGGCCAATGGCTATGTACTGTCCATAAAAAACTCGGGAGAGTATTACAACAAGCTTATAAGCGAAAGTTGGCTTAATGTTTTGGGCGCGGTAGATTCAGACGATGACGATCCGACAACCTTCACCCTCATTGACCACCAAAACAGACCGATAACCTTGGATAATATTACTCCCACTCACATACCTGTTTCGCTTGTAACTGAAGATAATAAATATGTGGGCGGCCAAACTTATAGAGGCTCGCCTTATGTTTACCTTGCCCGCACGGAGGAACGCTCAAAAATAACTTTCATTCTGAGCATTCTTGAAAGAGAAGTACCTCATACAAAGTCCTGAAAAACACTTTGAAAGTAAACCCATGAGGCTGACATCAGGTGGAGCACCCCGGACAACAAAAAAAATCGGCATCCATTGCCGATTTTTTTGTTCGCAAAACCGCTCAAGATCGAGGCATGGCGAACAACTGGTAAGACCGGTCATGCCAATTTTCGATTTTTTGCTTGCGGACATCCAAAAACACACCATAAACTGAGCCTGCACTGGACATACCGGTAAGACCACAATAATTAAGTCCTGAATCTGATGTGCTCCGCACACGGCAGCCAGGACGCCGACCAGGATTCCTCCCATGCTCAGATGGTGCTCGCGTTCAATCTTCCTCCAAGTGGTTCTCGGACTGGTGCTCGGCATCGTCTGTGGGCTGACCCTTCCCGAATACTCCGCTCAGCTCAAACCGCTCGGTGACGGTTTTATCAAGCTGATCAAAATGCTCATTGGCTTGATTGTGTTTTGCGTAGTGGTCAGCGGCATCAGCGGTGCCGGCGACCTGAAGAAGGTCGGCCGTATCGGCCTCAAATCGGTGATCTACTTTGAAGTGCTGACCACCATCGCCCTGGTGATCGGCCTGGTGTTCGCCTTCAGCACCGGCATCGGCAGCGGTGCGAACATTCACCTGGAGCAGCTTTCCGCAGCCGACATGGGCGACATTGCCCAGCGCGGACAGCACATGCACACCACCACACAGTTCCTGATGGACCTGATTCCGACGTCGGTGATCGGTGCCTTTGCCGATAACAACATCCTGCAGGTCCTGCTGTTCTCCGTGCTGTTCGGCAGTGCACTGAATCTGGTGGGCGAGGCGGCATCGGGTATTTCGCGGCTGATCAATGAACTCAGCCACGTGATTTTCCGCATCATGGGCATGATCGTGCGACTGGCACCGATCGGCGTATTCGGCGCGATCGCCTTCACCACCAGTAAATATGGCCTGGACTCGCTGCAACACCTGGGCAACCTGGTCGGCCTCTTCTACCTGACCTGTGTGGCCTTCGTGGCCCTGATTCTCGGCCTGGTGATGCGCCTCTCCGGCTTGAAGATGTGGCCATTGCTCAAGTACCTGCGCGAAGAGTTGCTGATCGTCATGGGCACCGCTTCGTCCGACGCTGTGCTGCCACAAATCATGCGCAAGCTCGAACATCTGGGCATCGGCAGTTCGACGGTGGGGCTGGTGATTCCAACGGGTTACTCGTTCAACCTCGACGGCTTCTCGATCTACCTGACCCTGGCCATCGTGTTCATCGCCAACGCCACCGGCACGCCGTTGGCCATGACTGACCTGCTGACCATTTTGCTGGTGTCGCTGATCACCTCCAAAGGTGCCCACGGGATTCCCGGATCGGCACTGGTGATTCTGGCGGCAACCTTGACGGCGATCCCGGCGATTCCGGTGGTCGGTCTGGTGTTGGTGCTCGCGGTGGACTGGTTCATGGGCATCGGCCGCGCGCTGACCAACCTGATCGGCAATTGTGTCGCCACCGTGGCCATCGCCCGCTGGGAGAAGGACATCGATATCCAGCGTGCGAACAAGGTGCTTTCCGGCCAGATGGGTTATACCTTCCAGCCGAAAAAACCGGTCGCGCCGGCGCATCAGCAGGAGTTTTGAATCATGTGGGAGCCCGCCAGATGGCGGGTTCCCCTGCCTTTATCCATGGAGCACACAGTGATTACCACCTCAACGGTCGTCAATTCAGTCGTAGAAAAACTTCGGGCCGCACTGGCCCGTGGTCAGTGGCGCTCCGGCGAAATGCTGCCGGGGCAACGCGAGCTGGCCGAACAACTGGGTATCAGCCGCCCAAGCCTGCGTGAAGCGGTCATCGTCCTGGAAACCCTTGGCCTGGTGCGTTCGATGCCGGGCAAAGGCGTCGTCGTACTCGAGACCAGTCTCAGCGATGACCAGCCCTACGACAGCGCGGTGGCCGCCGCGAGCCTGGAAGACGTGCTGCAACTGCGCTACACCCTGGAGCCATTCATCGTCGGCCTCGTGGCGCAGTCGATCAGCAGCAAGGAAGTCGGGCAACTGCGCCTGACCCTGATGGACATGCGTGAAGCCCTGGAGGCCAATGACAGTGAAGCCGGCGTAAGCGCCTACATCGCGTTCCACGAAGAGCTGTTCACGCTGACGTCAAACCCGATCTTCCAGAGCGTGGTCCAGCAAACCAGCAATGCCCTCAAGCAAAGCGCCGAAGTGTTGCGCAACTCCCCGGAGCATCTGGCTGAACGCCTTGAAGAAAACGAAGCCGTGGTGCGGGCGATCCGCAGCAAGAACAGCGCGCAGGCCAGCGCCGAGATGCGTCGGCACATTTTGCGCGAAGGCCAGCGCATGGGCATCGAACTGAACATCCCGGAAGACAACCTCGGCAGTTGAAACCTCTTCGATCTGGAGATTGGCCATGAACAGCTTCGCTTCGCCACAAACGCTCGCTACCCTGCCCGTCCGCCCTTCGGTGAATGATCTGTATTCGCGGGTCCTCGATGCCATTTTCGAGCAGCGCATCCATTCAGCCAGTCGCTTTACCGAAGAAAGCCTGGCGCAGATGTTCGGTGCAAGGCGCAGCGACATGCGTGATGTGCTGACGCGACTGTCCCACCAGCAAATCATCATACTTCGAGCCAACCATCGTCCCCGCGTCGCCGAACTTGATGCCGAGCAGACCCGGCAGACACTGCATGCCCGGCGTTTGGCCGAGATCATGCTGGTACGGCTGGCGTGTCAGCGGCCATGCGCGCAAGACTTGAAGCGCCTGCGGACACTGGTCGATAACGAGCGTCAATGCGCCGAGCGTGGCCAGGCGATTCGTTTGTCGGGAGAGTTTCATTTGCAGTTGGCCGAAATGGCTGGAAATGCGCCGCTGGCGCATTTTCTTGGCAGTCTGGTGCCGCTGACGTCATTGGCGATTGCGCAGTGTGAGGAGCAGACGCACAGTTTTTGCGCGTGGCAGGAGCATTTGGCGATTGTTGATGCTGTTGAACGTGGAAATGCTGCGACAGCGGCCATGCTGATAAACCGGCATCTGGATCATCTGGAGCAGACACTGCTCAATACACCCCGTGAACATTGTGTTGCCGGCTAGATCGCATCGCGGGCAAGCCCGCTCCCACAGTGTTCGAGGCCAAGCACAGACTTTGTGTTCAACCAGAAACCTGTGGGAGCCGGGCTTGCCCGCGATGGCGTCCTCACAGACGCCATAAAACTTCAGACCGCCGCCACCCGCGCAAATCCCTCGCGAATCTTTTCCTCCGGCAAGTCATCGGCAATGAACACGATCACGCTCTCGCGCACTTCGTCTTCAGCCCACTCGGTATCCCAGTCGAAACCATAAAGTTTCAGCACCCCCTGAAACACCATGCGACGCGATTCGCCGAGGATGTTCAACACGCCTTTGTAGCGCAGCAACTGCTTGCCATGCTCCTCCAGCAACTCGTTCATGAACTCGCTGAGCTTGTCGATATCCAGCGCTTTTTCAGTGCGCAGCACCAGGCTGGAAATGCGGTCGATGGACGGGGCCTGGCTGACCGGGCGCAAACTCACGCCGCCGCCGAGGTCGGCATTGAGGTTGAAGCCGCGCACGTCGAGCAATTCGGCCAGGTCGATCTTTCCGTGGTCAACCACGCGGATCGGGGCGCGTCGGTTGATACGGGTCAGGCGCTCGCTCAACGCGGTGAAGGTCGCTTCGTCCACCAGGTCACGCTTGCTCACCAGCAAGCGGTCGGCGAAACCGATCTGCGCCTGGGCGATGGTCTGGGTCAGGTGCAAGTCGGCATGTGCTGCGTCGACCAGGGTGATGATGCCGTCGAGGATATAGCGCTCGCGCAACTCTTCGTCGATGAAAAAGGTTTGTGCCACGGGCGCCGGGTCGGCCAGGCCGGTGCATTCGATCACCAGGCGGTCGAAGGCGATGTCGCCCTGGTCCAGACGCTCGAGCAACAGATAAAGCGCTTTGGTCAGGTCCGTGTGGATAGTGCAGCAAACGCAGCCGTTGGACAGTGTCATCACTTGTACCGGCTCATCGCCCAACAACTGGGTATCGATACCGGCATCGCTGAATTCATTCTCGATCACGGCGATTTTCAGGCCGTGCTCGGCCTTGAGCAGGTGACGCAACAAAGTGGTCTTGCCGGCGCCGAGGAAGCCGCTGAGGATCGTGACCGGGATGGGAGAGGACAAACTGGATCTCCTTTTTCACACAGTGAAAAAACAACACAAAACAAATGTGGGAGCGAGCTTACTCGCGATAGAGGCTTAACATTCAACATCACTGTTGATTGACAGTCCGCCATCGCGAGCAAGCTCGCTCCCACAGGTATGGCTGTTAATCCGACAACCGGATCAACAGCATTTCGGCCCACCCTTGCCACCGTAACGGGCTTCCTGACGCTCCCGAAAGAACATCTCATAGCTCATCACCGGTTTGTCCGGGTGCTTGGTCTGCATATGCTCGACGTAGTTGTCGTAGTCGGGCATGCCGACCATCAGGCGCGCGGCCTGACCGAGGTATTTACCGAGGCGACTCAAGTCATTGAACATGCTGCAATCCTCTGGTTACGCATCCGGCAGCGCCTGGAATGGCGATTCTTTGTCCGTACGTTCCTTTTTACCCCAGGCGGCAATGCCGACCTTGAGTGCATAGAACAGGATGCTGAATACCACGAACAGGAACAGCGCAGTCAGCGTTGCGTTGGTGTAGGCGTTGAAGATCACGTGCTGCATCTGGGTGATGTCCTTGGCCGGGGCGAGGATCTGGCCGTTGGCCAAGGCATCGCTGTATTTCTTGGCCAGCGACAAAAAGCCGATCGCCGGGTTGGCGTCGAACAGCTTGATGAAGCCCGCTGTCGTGGTGCAGATCAACAGCCATACCGCCGGCAACATGGTGACCCAGACATAACGCTGGCGTTTCATCTTGATCAGTACCACGGTGCCGAGCATCAACGCGATACCGGCCAGCATCTGGTTGGAGATACCGAACAGTGGCCACAGGGTATTGATGCCACCCAACGGATCGATCACCCCCTGGTACAGCAACCAGCCCCACATCGCCACGCAGCCTGCGGTGGCGATCAGGTTGGCGGTCCAGGATTCGGTGCGTTTGAGCGCCGGGACGAAGGAGCCGAGCAAGTCCTGGAGCATGAAGCGCCCGGCACGGGTACCAGCGTCGACTGCGGTGAGGATGAACAGCGCTTCGAACAGGATCGCGAAGTGGTACCAGAACGCCATGGTGTTCTCGCCCGGCAGAACACTGTGCAGGATCTGCGCGATCCCGACCGCCAGGGTCGGCGCACCACCGGCACGGGCCAGGATGGTGGTTTCACCAATGTCGTGGGCCACCGCTTGCAGTGCTTCCGGGGTAATCGCAAAGCCCCAGTTGCTGACGGCTGTCGCAACGGCCACCACATCACCGCCGACCACGGCCGCCGGGCTGTTCATGGCGAAGTACACGCCAGGCTCGATCACGGAAGCGGCAACCATGGCCATGATCGCCACGAACGACTCCATCAGCATGCCGCCGTAACCGATGTAGCGAGCGTTGGTTTCGTTATCCAGCAGCTTCGGCGTGGTGCCGGAGGAAATCAGCGCGTGGAAACCCGAGACCGCGCCACAGGCAATGGTGATGAACAGGAACGGGAACAGACCGCCCTTCCATACCGGGCCGGTGCCGTCGACGAACTGGGTCAGGGCCGGCATTTTCAGCTCGGGCATGGTCACCAGGATGCCGATGGCCAGGGCAACGATGGTGCCGATTTTCAGGAAGGTGGACAGATAGTCACGGGGCGCCAGGATCAGCCACACCGGCAATACCGCCGCGACAAAACCGTAGCCGATCAGCATCCAGGTGATCTGGATACCGGTAAAGCTGAATGCCTTGGCCCACACCGGATCGGCGGCGATCTGCCCGCCGAGCCAGATCGAGCCCAGCAGCAGCAATACGCCGATCACCGAGATTTCACCAATGCGACCCGGGCGGATGTAGCGCATGTAGATGCCCATGAACATCGCGATCGGGATGGTCGCCATCACCGTGAAAATGCCCCAAGGGCTTTCGGCCAAGGCCTTCACCACGATCAGCGCCAGCACCGCGAGGATGATGATCATGATCAGGAAGCAGCCGAACAGCGCGATGGTGCCGGGGATGCGGCCCATTTCTTCGCGGACCATGTCGCCCAGGGAACGACCGTTGCGGCGGGTGGACATGAACAGGACCATGAAGTCCTGCACCGCACCGGCCAGCACCACGCCGGCGATCAGCCACAGCGTGCCGGGCAGGTAGCCCATCTGCGCCGCCAACACCGGACCGACCAAAGGCCCCGCGCCGGCAATGGCCGCGAAGTGGTGACCAAAAAGAATGTGCTTGTTGGTCGGCACGTAGTCCAGACCGTCATTGTTGAGCACAGCGGGAGTGGCCCGTCGCGCATCGAGTTGCATGACATTGTTAGCGATGAACAGACTGTAGTAGCGGTAGGCGACCAGATAGATGGCCACGGCAGCGACCACAATCCACAAGGCGTTGATTGCCTCGCCTCGGCGTAATGCCACGACACCCAGCGCACACGCACCTACGATTGCCAGCACCAGCCAAGGCAAATGGCGTAGCGGGCTATTATTATTTTTCATTTTATTATTCCAGCCAGAGTGGACAAGAAAGACAGCAATCCCGAGTTTAGCTCTCCTGACGGCAATGGCCATAGCCCGACATTGGTCTGGACACCTGCACGCGCTGGCAGCCTTTGATCATGCGGGTCTATAGTCAGCGTACATTTCCGAGGATCGCGCCATGAGCGAGTACCCTGCCGAACGTCGCCGCTTCAAACGTATTGCGTTCGATGCCCGAACCGAGCTGAGTCAGGGGGAGTCCACTTGGCCGGTGAAGTTGATTGACCTGTCGCTCAAGGGCTTGCTGATTGAACGACCCGAACACTGGCAGGGCAATCCGCAGCAGGATTTTCTGGTCGACATTCATCTGAGCGAAGAAGCCGACATCACCATGGATGTGCAACTGGCCCACGACGACCATGGTCAGCTCGGCTTTGTCTGCCTGCACATCAGTCTGGAGTCCATCGAGCGCCTTCGGCGATTGATCGAGCTCAACCTCGCTGATCCGCAGGAACTGGAGCGCGAATTGGGTGCGCTGATCGAGATCTAGCCGCCACCGGATGCCCTTGTGGGAGCGAGCTTGCTCGCGATTACGATCTGACAGCCGACATTGCTGCTGGCTGACACACCGCTATCGCGAGCAGGCTCGCTCCTACAGGTTTTGAGTTTCCTCTGTGAGTTACTCGAACAACGCGTCCAGCGCTTGCTCCAGCCGAGTGACGGCAATGATCTGCAACCCGGCCGGCGCCTCTTTCGGCGCATTGCCCTTGGGCACGATGGCCCGCTTGAACCCGTGCTTGGCGGCTTCCTTCAATCGCTCCTGACCGCTCGGCACCGGACGCACCTCACCGGAAAGCCCGACCTCACCGAACACCAGCAGATCGTGGGGCAACGGTCGGTTACGCAAACTGGACATCACCGCCGCCATCAACGCCAGGTCGGACGCCGTTTCCAGCACCTTGACCCCGCCGACCACGTTGAGAAACACGTCCTGATCGTGGGTCGGAATGCCACCGTGACGGTGCAGCACCGCCAGCAACATCGCCAGCCGGTTCTGATCCAGCCCCAGCGTGACCCGACGCGGATTGGCCAGGTGACTGTCGTCCACCAGCGCTTGAACCTCCACCAGCATCGGCCGCGTGCCTTCCCAGGTTGCCATCACCACGCTACCCGGAACTTCCTCCTGGGCACGGGTCAGAAAAATCGCCGAGGGGTTGGAGACTTCTTTCAGGCCCTTGTCGGTCATGCCGAACACACCCAGCTCATTGACTGCACCGAAACGGTTCTTCACCGCCCGCAGCAGACGCAGGCGCCCGTCGGACTCGCCTTCGAAATACAGCACGGTGTCGACCATGTGTTCCAGCACCCGAGGGCCAGCCAGCGCGCCTTCCTTGGTGACGTGGCCCACCAGGAAAATCGCCGTACCGCTCTGTTTGGCATAACGCACCAGCAACGCTGCGCTCTCACGCACCTGGGACACACCGCCCGGTGCCGATTGCAGTTGCTCGGTAAAGATCGTCTGGATCGAGTCGATCACCATCACCTTGGGCTTTTCCTGACGGGCCGTGGCAATGATGGCTTCGATGCAGGTTTCGGTCATGACCCGCAGTTGATCCTGAGGCAATCCCAGGCGTCGCGCACGCATGGCCACTTGCTGCTGGGATTCCTCACCGGTGACGTACAGTGCCGGCATGCTCTTGGCGAGGTTGCACAAGGTTTGCAACAGAATGGTCGACTTGCCGATGCCGGGGTCGCCACCGATCAGCACCACCGAGCCATCCACCAGACCACCACCCAGAACCCGGTCGAGCTCGCTGGAAGCGGTGGAGAAGCGCGGAATTTCTTCGACACTGACTTCGGCCAGGGTCTTGATTTGCGCCTGCTGGCCGGCCCAGCCGGTACGACCGCTGGGGGCGGCTGCCCCGCCGCTTTCCACCATGGTTTCGGTGAGCGTGTTCCAGGCTCCGCACTCACCGCACTGGCCGGCCCATTTGGGGAAGGTTGAGCCGCACTCGGTGCAGCCGTACATGCGCTTGGCCTTGGCCATCGGAACTCCCGGAAAAAAACGCGATGATAGCTCAGCTCAAGCGCGCGAGTGCGACCGGATACTTCGCAACCCTTTTGATGATTACAAATACCCCCATAAAAAATCAGGTATATTGATAAACACCCGCCAAACAAAACCTTGTATAGGTTTTTCGTTCAACATACTCAACAAACTCTAAGGGCATGCCTGTCTGAACAACCTGAAAACTTATACAAACTTTATTCACTTACACACTTAATGTACAACTCTGAATCACTTACACAGAGCACAGTGATTAATTCAGGGAAGCACGCTACTTGTTAGCCTCCCAAAACTAACGAAACAGTTAATATCGCTACAACTGCAATCAATTTCAATACCGCCCCTGACCACTAACTACCCGATCAACTTTAACGTCCCGTTTCAGGGGTGGCCTCCCTCAACCTTGGTTTGCTCACACAAACGAAGCCATATCGTTGAAAAAACATCGCATGCAAAACACCGCGCAAGGCCTGGTCGCTCCACAGACGAGATCAATCGGTGAATTTTTTAACACCACCCGGTGTCGATTGCTGGCAAGCACGGCAGGCAGTTGATTCAAGCAGAATGCGATTTGCTGATTTACACTGCGTTCATCAACCTCATCTGTAACAAGGAAATAACCTATGGGCGTGCTAAATGAGTTCAAGGCCTTCGCGGTCAAAGGCAACGTGGTCGACATGGCCGTCGGCATCATCATCGGTGCGGCCTTCGGCAAGATCGTTACCTCGTTTGTCGGTGACCTGGTCATGCCGCCAATCGGGATGCTGATCGGTGGCGTGGACTTCAGTGATCTGGTCATAACGCTCAAGGCAGCGGACGGCGAGATTCCGGCGGTGGTGCTCGCCTATGGCAAATTCATCCAGACCATCATCGACTTCGTCATCGTCGCTCTCGCGATCTTCATGGGCGTCAAGGTCATCAACCGCCTGAAGCGCGAAGAGGCCGTGGCCCCTAGCCTGCCGCCGGTTCCAAGCAAGGAAGAAGAGTTGCTGGGCGAGATCCGCGACTTGCTCAAGGCCCAGAACAACCGGCCTTGACGGCATTAGCAAAAAAACGGCGCCTTCGAGGCGCCTTTTTTTACCAGAAATTTTCCACCGCCACCTGACCAGGTCGTCGGCTGAGGCTCAAGTGCATGTCCCGCTGTTTAAGCAGCTTGCGCGTATCATCGATCATCTGCGGATTGCCGCACAGCATGACCCGTGAATGCTCAGGCGTCAGCGCAACACCCGCGACCCGCTCCAGTTCGCCGTTTTCAATCAGCGCGGTGATCCGCCCGTTCAATGAGCCGGGATGCTGTTCACGAGTGACCGTGGTGATCAATTGCAGTTTATGGGCGTACTCCGCCAGATAATCACGCTTCGCCAGCCCTGCGATCAGCTCCTGATACGCCAGTTCCCGGGCTTCGCGAACGCTGTAGACCAGAACGATCCGCTCGAATCGCTCCCAGACTTCGAAATCCTGGAGTATCGACAGGAACGGCGCGATGCCCGTGCCTGTGGATAACAACCACAGATCACGCCCATCGACAAACCGGTCCAGCGTCAGATAACCGAAGGCCTGGCGGTCGACCAACAATGCATCGCCAACACCCAGTCGGCTCAGCTCGCTGGTGAACTCACCGCCCGGTACGACAATGGAAAAGTACTCGAGGAACTCGTCAAAAGGCGAGGACACCATGGAATAGGCGCGCCATACCGTGCTGCCGTCAGCCTTGGTGACGCCCAACCGGGCAAACTGCCCCGCCCGAAAACGAAACCCTGCATCCCGGGTGGCACGCAAGGTAAACAGGCTCTGGGTCAGCGGATGAACCTCAAGCAAGGTCTGACGGGTAAATTTTTCTTCACTGACGGACATGGAAGGCTCCAATCGAAAGACACCCCAGTGTCCCGCAAAGAAAGCAGCGTAACCACCGACAGTTTGTAGTGACATTAATCTGCACTAGTGACTGTTTACCAAATGTGGCGCACACCCATCATTATAAAATGACATATGGCATTTTATATCCCATCGATTGCCTAAGAACCTGAAATACACTTTTCCAACAGTCAAAAGAGCAAAATTGTCGCAGCATCACCGTAGGAATTATCCTACACTTCGTGACGTGCCGAATCTTGGATCCAAGATCGCGCCCAGAAGAAACGGTGATGGAGAGACCCTTGTATGGAAATCTGGAAGGAGTCACAGCTCAAGCAATTGTCACACACGCAAGAGATCAAAACCGCCTATCGAATCGCGCTCAACTTCGCTAGAAACCTTGGATATAAATTTTGTGGCTTTTCAATTACTTCGAACTCAGTCGGAGTCGATAGCAGTGCGGTGAACCTGAATAATTTCCCCCATGAGTGGAACACTCAATATAAAAAAAACAACGCCACGCAAATAGATCCGATAGTGGCGCATTGCAATCGTTCAACGCTGCCTGTTCTCTGGAGCGAAGAGCTTTTTTCCAAGACGCCATGGCTATGGCACTTGCTGCAGCAACAAGGTTTGCAGCATGGCTGGTCCCAGGCGATCTTTGATGAGGAAACCGGTCAGCGCAGTATTCTCAGCCTGGCCAGAAGCCACTGCCCGATTTCAGCCTATGAGCTGTACGAGCATCTTGGATTCTCGGTGTTCATCACTCGCCATTTGCACGCGCTGGCGATCGCAAGGCAACCGAGAAAACCGGCTCGCCCCCAGGCTCCCCCCTTGTCACGGCGGGAACTCGAAGTATTGAAACTGTCGGCCGATGGCAAGACGGCCTATGAAATTGCCAGGATCCTCAGTTTGAGTGAACGCACAATCAACTTTCATGTGCACAGGGCTATCGAGAAGCTCGGCGTCAACAACAAGATGGCGGCCGTCATTGCCGCGGCCCGGTCCGGAGCCATCTGAAAGCGCCCGGCTGCGGGAAAACCTGCGAGTAATCCAGGCAAAAAAAACGTACCATTTGCGATCCCTCCTGAGTGATGGCGTGTAGACCTTCACGTCGCATTACACTCGGACGGCTCCGCCCGCTCCACCGCCTTCGGGCAGCGGGACATCCGTTGATTACCCAGAGCCCCGCCCCATGCCTTTGCTCGAAACACCCTTCGCCAGCCTCGACCTGATCCGCCAGCCCGAACAGCAGAATGAACCGCTGCAAGCTTTCGATGCGGCCGATGAATACCTGCTCAATCATCTGGCCGAACAGCAACCGGCTTCGGACACCCGGGTATTGGTGCTCAATGACAGTTTCGGCGCGTTGGCGGCCAGCCTGGCGGGCAAGGTGCGGGTGATCAGCAGCGGTGATTCGTTCCTGGCTTTCCAGGGTCTGGAAAAGAACCTGGTGCGCAACGGCCTGGCCTTTGATGCCGTGCCGAGCGTACCCGCCAGCGAAACCCCTGCCGGGCTGTTCGACTGCGTGCTGATTCGTGTACCGAAAACCCTGGCCCTGCTGGAAGAACAACTGATCCGCCTGCAAGGTCAACTGGCACCTGGCGCCCAAGTGGTTGCCGCAGCCATGATCAAGCATTTGCCCCGGGCGGCGGGCGACTTGCTGGAGCGTTACATCGGCCCCGTGCAAGCCTCGTTGGCGGTGAAGAAGGCGCGGCTATTGATTGCCACCGCTGAAGACAAAACCCCGGCGGTGTCGCCCTACCCAACGCGATACAGACTCGACGAACCGGCCATCGAACTGCTCAACCACGCCAATGTGTTTTGCCGCGAAGGCCTGGACATCGGTACCCGGGCGTTTTTGCCACACCTGCCGAAAAACCTCGGTTCGGCGCGGGTCGCCGATCTCGGTTGCGGTAACGGCGTCCTGGCCATCGCCAGCGCCCTGCAAAACCCCGAGGCCCACTACACACTGGTGGACGAGTCGTACATGGCCGTGCAATCGGCCTCCGAAAACTGGCGCGCAGCGCTGGGTGAACGGGAAGTGATCGTGCGCGCCGGTGATGGCCTGGCCGGCCAGGAACCGCAATCGCTTGACGTCGTGCTGTGCAATCCACCGTTTCACCAGCAACAGGTGGTGGGCGACTTCCTGGCCTGGCGGATGTTCCAGCAGGCCCGCGAAGCGCTGGTGGTGGGCGGCGCGCTGTACATCGTCGGCAATCGTCACCTGGGTTACCACAGCAAGCTGGCGCGATTGTTCCGTGGCGTCGAGCAAGTGGCGGCCAATCCGAAATTCGTGATCCTCAAGGCGCGCAAGTAACAGGCAAAAAAAACCCTCCGGTAGGAGGGTCGTAAATCCGTGCCTCGAGGCCACGGGAGAGATGTCAGTGCGTGGTCAGGCCGGCCGCGTTCATGAACAGACGCATCAGGCTGGCGACGATGAACAGGGCGCCCACGCTGCCGACCCAGATCAGGGCCAACCAACCGAGCCGCTGCCACAGCGGCTTTTTTTCGGCTTCTTCAATGTCGTGCAGGGAATGTTTGCCGTTCATTGATAAATCCTCCGATGTAGATCAATGGCGTCTGTCAGGACGCCATCGCGAGCAAGCTCGCTCCCACAGATTCGTTGTGCAGCAGACTAGTGGTAACCATCTTCATGGGTGACCTTGCCGCGGAACACGTAGTAGCTCCAGAAGGTGTAGCCCAGGATGAACGGGATGATGAACAGCGTGCCCACCAGCATGAAGCCCTGGCTTTGCGGCGGCGCGGCGGCGTCCCAGATCGAGATCGACGGCGGGATGATGTTCGGCCACAGACTGATGCCCAACCCGCTGTAACCGAGGAAGATCAACACCAGAGTCAGCAGGAACGGCGTGTAATGCGCGTTGCGGGCCACGGCGCGGATCAGTCCGTACATCGTCACCAGCACCAGGATCGGCACCGGCATGAACCAGAACAGATTTGGCATGGTGAACCAGCGTGCGGCGATATCCGTGTGGGCCAACGGGGTCCAGATGCTGACAATACCGATCACCGCCAGCAGCACGAAGGCCAATGGCCGTGCCAGGTCATGCATCTGCTCCTGCAACTTGCCTTCGGTCTTCATGATCAGCCAGGTGCAACCGAGCAATGCATAGGCCACGACCAGCGCCGCACCACAGAACATCGTGAACGGTGTCAGCCAGTCCAGTGAACCACCGGCGAACTGCCGGTTGACCACAGGCAGCCCGTCGATGAACGCGCCAAGCGCAACGCCTTGGAAGAACGTCGCGGTGACCGAGCCACCGATGAACGCCTTGTCCCACAGATGGCGCTTGTCGTCCCTGGCCTTGAAGCGGAACTCGAAGGCCACGCCGCGGAAGATCAACCCGATCAACATCAGGATCAGCGGCAGGTACAACGCCGAGAGCACCACCGAATAGGCCAGCGGAAACGCGCCGAACAACGCCGCGCCACCCAACACCAGCCAGGTCTCGTTGCCGTCCCAGACCGGGGCGACGGTGTTCATCATCACATCGCGATCGGTCTTGCCCGGAATGAACGGGAAGAGAATCCCGATGCCCAGGTCGAAACCGTCCATGACCACGTACATCATGATGCCGAAGATGATGATCACGGCCCAGATCAGCGGAAGATCAATACCCATGATTCAAATCTCCTTGGTCAGGCTGTGGCCGGCATCGGCGTGATCGTCGTCGGCGGCGGACAGCGGCCGGGCCGGTGTGCGCTTCTGGCCGGGGCCACCGTCGTTGGTTTCCTTGCCTTCGTCGATCTTCGGCCCCTTGCGCACCAGGCGCATCATGTAGCCAAGACCGGCGCCAAACAGCGCGAAATAAACCACGACAAACAGGATCAGGGTGATGCTCATCTGCATGAAGCTATGGTTGGACGACGCATCCGCCGTACGCATCAGACCATAGACCACCCAAGGCTGACGGCCGATTTCCGTGGTGAACCAGCCGGCAAGAATCGCGATCAGGCCGGACGGCCCCATCCACAGCGCCAGGTACAGGAACGGCCGCGAGGTGTAGAGGGTGTCGCGCTTGCGCAGCCACAGGCTCCACAATCCGGTGAAGATCATCAGCAAGCCCAGCCCCACCATGATCCGGAACGACCAGAACACGATGGTCGAATTCGGCCGGTCTTCAGGCGGGAACTCCTTGAGCGCCGGCACCTGTTTATCCAGGGAGTGCGTGAGAATCAGGCTACCCAGGTACGGGATTTCGACAGCGAATTTGGTCTTCTCCTCCTTCATGTCCGGCCAGCCGAACAGGATCAACGGCGTCGCCTCGTCGCCCTTGTTTTCCCAGTGGCCTTCGATGGCGGCGATTTTCGCCGGCTGATGCTTGAGCGTATTTAGACCGTGGAAGTCGCCGATGACCGCCTGTATCGGCGCGACGATCAATGCCATCCACATGGCCATCGAGAGCATTTTGCGGATCGCCGGGTTGTCCTTGCCGCGCAGCAAATGCCAGGCCGCGGAGGAGCCGACGAAGAAGGCCGTGGCGACGAAGGCTGCCGTGGCCATGTGCATCAGGCGATACGGGAACGAAGGGTTGAAGATAATCGCCAGCCAGTCGGTGGGGATGACCTGACCGTTGACGATCTCGAAGCCCTGAGGGGTCTGCATCCAGCTGTTGGAAGCGAGAATCCAGAACGTGGAGATCAACGTACCAATGGCCACCATCACGGTGGCGAAGAAGTGCAGGCCACGCCCGACCTTGTTCCAGCCAAACAGCATGACACCGAGGAACCCGGCCTCGAGGAAGAATGCAGTGAGCACTTCATAGGTCAGCAACGGCCCGGTCACGGAACCGGCGAAGTCCGAGAAGCGGCTCCAGTTGGTGCCGAACTGATAGGCCATTACCAGCCCGGAAACCACCCCCATGCCGAAGTTGACGGCAAAGATCTTCGACCAGAAATGGTAGAGGTCGCGGTAGGTGTCGTTATGGGTTTTCAGCCACAGGCCTTCGAGTACCGCCAGGTAACTCGCCAGGCCGATGGTGATGGCCGGAAACAGGATGTGGAACGAGATGGTGAACGCGAACTGAATTCGGGCGAGATCAAGTGCCTCTAAACCGAACATAAGTCTTCCTCTGTCAGGTAGTACGGCTGCGGGCTGGAAGCCTGCACCCACGGCCCCCACGGGTATGGAGTGTGGCGAATCCCCTTTTGTTCTTTTTTTGCACGCATCACAACGCAGGGAGTCTGGCCTTGCGGCCGCCGGATCAATTCCTTTTGTGGGTTTTGATCTGGATCAATCAACGTTGAAAGAGTAGTCCCAATTTCGGGGATGAACCGCGTGGTCTTTTGCCGCGTGACAAGTTGCCTCACGGCCGGGGTAACAGGCAGAAACATATCTCCTTGTGGGAGCGAGCTTGCTCGCGAAGGGGGCATCAGCTTCAACATCAATGTCGACTGACACTCAGCCTTCGCGAGCAAGCACGCTCCCACATGAAAATCGATGTCTGGCTAACTAAATCTTTTGTCACAGCAACTTTTTGTTACAGGCTGGTGATAATCTCGCCACTCCCCTCTCCCCAGATCTTCCCGCAGATGCCCAGCCAAGAGCCCTTGCTGTTACGTCACCATCGCCCTTTTCTCGCGTTCTGGCTGGCCCGGGTATTTACCGCCAGCGGCTTCCAGATGCTCACCGTGGCCATCGGCTGGAACCTGTACCAACTGACCGGCAATGTGCTCGACCTGGGTCTGGTCGGCCTGGTCGAGTTCGCCCCGCGCGTACTGTTCATGCTGCACACAGGGCACGTCGCCGACCGTTATGACCGGCGCAAGGTCGCGGCGATCTGCCAGTCCTTCCAAGCATTGATCGCCCTGTCGCTGGCCATTGGCAGCGCCACCGACCATGTCACCCGGGAAATGATCTTTATCCTGGCCTTCCTGCTCGGTGCCGCTCGCTCCTTTGAAATGCCGACCACCCAGGCCCTGTTGCCCAGTATCGTGCCCAGCGCGTTGTTTCCCCGTGCAGTGGCCGCCGCACAATCGGCCCAGCAATCGGCAACCATCGTCGCTCCAGCCCTCGGCGGCTTGCTCTACGCCTTCGGCAGCGTCTGGGTGTATGGCCCGACGGTGCTTTTGTATGTCATCGCCTGCTTGCTGATGCTCAACCTGCCGGCCCGACAAACCCCGCTGAACAAGGGCAAGGCCACTCTGGATTCGCTGCTGGCGGGCATTCGCTTCATCCGCAGTCGTCCGGACATTCTCGGGGCAATCTCCCTCGATCTGTTTGCGGTGCTATTGGGTGGCGCCACAGCGCTGCTGCCGGTGTTCGCCAAGGACATTCTGCTGACCGGCCCGTGGGGGCTTGGCCTGCTGCGCTCGGCGCCGGCGGTAGGCGCGCTGCTGATGTCGCTGTTCCTGGCGCGGTTTGCCGTGGAACGCAACGTCGGACGGGTGATGTTCACGGCCGTGGGCATCTTCGGCGTGGCAACCATCGCCTTCGGCCTGTCGACATCGTTCTGGTTTTCCCTGGCGGTGTTGGTGGTGTTGGGCGCGGCAGACATGATCAGCATGGTGATCCGCGCCTCGTTCGTTCAACTGGAAACACCGGACGAAATGCGCGGTCGGGTCAGCGCCGTCAATGGACTGTTCATCGGTGCCTCGAACCAGTTGGGCGAATTCGAATCGGGACTGACTGCCCACTGGTTCGGCACCGTGCCAGCGGTGGTCATGGGCGGGATCGGCACGCTGGTGGTGACCGGGGTGTGGGTCAAACTGTTCCCGACACTGGCCAGCCGCGATCGCATGCACATGGCTAAAGATGAAGAGAAGGAAGAGGCGAAGGTCTGACACTCTCTAAACGAGCAACTCCCCCGCCACGGCCATACGAGTGGCTTTACCGCAGAGTTGCTCCACCAGCGCCAGGGAAAATGCCAATGCGCCGGCCGAGCCTTGGGCGGTGATGCAATTGCCGTCGACCACCACCGGTTGATCGACGAAGGTACAGCCCAGCAGTTGATGGCTGGCCGAGGGCAGGCAGGTCATGCGCCGCTGACGCAATACGCCAAAGGCCTGCAGTGCCACGGCGGGCGCTTCGGCGATGCCGGCGAACAGGCGACCGGCCGCCGCCTGATCCTTGACCAATTGTTGCAGGGGTTGGTGGGCAGCCAGGTGCTGCGAACCCACCGCCCCACCGGGCAAGGCGATCAAGTCGAAGGGTTGCGCCAGCAAGTCCACCAGCATCGCATCGGACGTCAGGCGAGTGCCGCGGGCGCAGGTGAGCATGCGCCGTCCTTCGATACTGGCCACCACCACTTCTATTTTGGCGCGGCGCAGTACGTCGATCAGGGTCACGGTTTGCAGGTCGTCGGTGCCCTCGGCAAGGGCAATCAAGGCTCTAAAGGTCATCGGGTACTGTCCACGGAATGATCTTTTAAGCGTAGTCAGCTTTCTGACCCTTGTTCGATACGTGCGGTTACTGGATATAAAGCTGCGTCGACATCGTATTGCCGGGCGCGTTGATCGAGGTATTGCTGAAGGTCAGCGTGCCTTCCTGCTTGCCCGCCAGATCGAGGGCATACAAATAGCCGACGGTTTTTTCCCCGGGAGTGCAGCTGGTCAGGTTGCCGTTCTTGAACGCACAAACTGGTGTGCGGGTGCCATTCACTTCGAAACCGTCCAGGGCGACATGGGCCTCGCGTCCATAACCCACTTCCAGCACGTACACCGTGATGTTCGGGCCAATGTGATCGCAGCGAGTCCGGGTTTGCCCTTCGTCGATGTTCTCGACACCACAGGATGGCGACGCGACTTTGAGTACTTTCAACTGCGTCAGAGGTGGAGCCGAGGCTGCCACGGCCGTTTGCGCCCCGAGAAACAACGCCCCCCCTATTCCGAGGGCGGCAACCAGACGCTTTTTCATGCAGGACCCATCCACCCCAAAAAACCAGCGCGCAGTATGGCGCACTTGGCTTTGTCGCAAAACATCGACGACGATCACCGCCAAAGCAGCCATATTCCCAAGCTACTGGTATGATGCGCGGCTTTTTCCGGCCCACAGTAATTTCCAGGCGCGTTCTGCTGCCTGTGCTTTGCTGTTGAGGTCGATACATTCACGGCGCCCGGCGCGCCACGGGGAGCAGACATGCTGGAAAGGCTGTTTCAACTCAAGGCACACAACACCAACGTGCGGACCGAGATTCTGGCGGGCATCACGACCTTTTTGGCCATGGCCTACATTCTGTTCGTCAACCCGAGCATCCTCGGCGAGACCGGCATGGACAAGGGCGCAGTGTTTGTCGCCACCTGTCTGGCAGCTGCCATCGGCTCGACGACCATGGGCCTGATCGCCAACTACCCGATCGCCCTCGCACCGGGCATGGGCCTTAACGCCTTCTTCACCTACACCGTGGTCCTGCACATGGGCCACACCTGGCAAGTGGCGCTGGGTGCGGTGTTCATCTCGGCGGTGTGCTTCTTCCTGCTGTCGATCTTCCGCATCCGTGAATGGATCATCAACAGCATCCCGCTGCCGCTGCGCTCGGCGATTGCTGCCGGTATCGGCCTGTTCCTGGCACTGATCGCCCTGCACAACGCCGGCATCGTGGTCAGCAACCCGGCGACCATGGTCGGCCTCGGTGACCTGAAACAACCGGCCCCGATCCTCGCCACCCTCGGTTTTGCCCTGATCGTCGCCCTCGAAGCCCTTGCCGTGCGCGGCGCGGTGCTGATCGGCATTCTGGTGGTGACCATCATTTCCATCGTGATGGGCTTCACCCCGTTCGGCGGCGTGATGTCGATGCCGCCGTCCCTGGCCCCGACCTTCCTGCAACTGGACATCAAGGGTGCACTGGACATCGGCCTGGTCAGCGTGATCTTCGCCTTCCTGTTCGTCGATCTGTTCGACAACTCCGGCACCCTGATCGGTGTGGCCAAGCGCGCCGGTTTGATGCGCAAGGACGGCCACATGCCGAAAATGGGCCGCGCGCTGATCGCTGACAGCACTGCAGCCATGGCCGGTTCCCTGTTGGGCACCTCGACCACCACCAGTTACATCGAATCCGCCGCCGGCGTGAGTGCCGGTGGCCGCACCGGCCTGACTGCCATCGTGGTGGCGTTCCTGTTCCTGCTGGCGCTGTTCTTCTCGCCACTGGCCGCCAGCGTTCCGGCCTTCGCCACCGCGCCGGCACTGCTGTTCGTCGCCGTGCTGATGACATCCGGCCTGGCCGAAATAGACTGGGACGACATTACCGTCGCCGCGCCGGTGGTGATCACCGCGCTGGCAATGCCGTTCACTTACTCCATCGCCAATGGCATCGCCTTCGGTTTCATTTCCTGGACCGCCATCAAGCTGATGTCCGGTCGTGGCCGTGAGCTGAACCCGGCGCTGGTGATCCTGTCGATTCTGTTCGTGATCAAGCTGGGTTGGTTCAACGCATGACTTTTGATTCCCAGGCCTACGCCGTTCAGCTCGAAGAAAAGGTTACGCGCCTGCGTGACCTGCTGGCCCCGTTCGATGCACCGGAGCCAGCCGTTTTCGATTCGCCGCTGAAAAACTTCCGCTTGCGCGCCGAGTTCCGCCTGTGGCGCGAGGCAGGCGAGCGCCATTACGCGATGTTTTCCCAGGAAGACAAACGCACGCCAATCCTGATCGAAGAGTTCCCGATTGCCAGCCTGCGCATCAACCAGTTGATGCCGCAGCTGAAGGCAGCGTGGCAAGCCAGTGCGCCCCTGAGCCACAAGCTGTTCCAGGTGGAGTTCCTGACCACTCTGGCCGGCGACGCGATGATCACCCTGTGCTATCACCGCCCGCTGGACGAGCACTGGCATGCAGCGGCGTCGAAACTGGCGACGGACCTGAACGTCAGCATCATCGGCCGCTCCAAGGGCAAGCGCGAAGTCATCGGTCACGATTACGTGGTCGAGAAGCTGGAAGTCGGCGGCCGCACCTTCAGCTATCGCCAGCCTGAAGGCGCGTTCACCCAGCCCAACGGCACGGTGAACCAGAAGATGCTCAACTGGGCATACGATGCGCTCGGCGATCGCTCCGATGATTTGCTGGAGCTGTACTGCGGCAACGGCAACTTCACCCTGCCCCTCGCCACACGCGTGCGCAAGGTGCTGGCCACCGAAATCAGCAAGACCTCGGTCAACGCGGCCTTGAGCAATCTCAGCGAAAACGCGGTAGATAACGTCACCCTGGTGCGTTTGTCCGCCGAAGAGCTGACCGAAGCCCTGAACGAAGTGCGTCCGTTCCGCCGCCTGCACGGCATCGACCTCAAGAGCTACGAGTTCGGTAGCGTCTTTGTCGACCCGCCCCGCGCCGGCATGGACCCGGACACCTGCGAGCTGACCCGGCGCTTCGACAACATCCTGTACATCTCCTGCAACCCGGAGACCCTGGCAGCCAACATCGCCCAACTGCACGACACCCACCGCATCAGCCAATGCGCGATGTTCGACCAGTTCCCGTGGACCCATCACATGGAATCCGGGGTGATGTTGACCCGGCGTTGATGACACCTGCCAGGCACAAAAAAGCCGTCTTCACGACGGCTTTTTTGTGGGTACCGGCAAGACAACATCGACCTTGCGCGGGCGCCCGCCCTTCTTGCCATTGGCCCGCGCAGCTTCAGACTTTGCGGCGCTGCTCTGGCGACCATTGCGCGAAGCAACGACCGACGCCGCCATGGCCATCAGGGGCTTGCTCGCAGAAATCAACCCAGCAATAGATACATGCAGGTCCTTGCCTTCATGGCACAGGGCAGTACCCGCGTAGCCGACAGTCAGACTGGCAAGTTCCTCGCCCTCAAAATCATCGAACTCCGGATAGTTGGCTACGGGCAACAATACGCCGCTGCCGTCTTCGAAGCTGACGGCCAGACAGGGGGGCAGGTAGGTAACCGCCGTCGCTTGCAGGCTATTTTTTCTACGTAACTCGCCACGTTCAATGGCTTTGTCCAGGCTGCTTTCCGTTACGGGATTATCGGCCTGAACCTTGGCTTTTATCGTTTTCATAACTCGATCTCTACACTTTCCTGTGTGCCTATCAGGGACAGCAACGTCTTGTTCGATTCAGGTTCGTAGCAAGCCGACCCAATCATGTTGGTCGTACTGACAACCCTTTTCACCACAACGACTTCGTTGCTTTGCCAGTCCCACAATTGATTATCAAGACAAGCCGTTTGCAATTTTCGCCACCAGATGCCCCGGGCGCGCCGCAAATGGGCAGGCTGCTGGAGCGATTGGCGCAATCCCTCAAGCACTGCCAACGGTGGCCGACGCGAAAGCGGAACTACATCCCAGAGCTCGACACCGTTGTGCCAAAAGCTGAACCTGAACCTCGCACTCCATGTACCCGCCTCCACATGCGCATGAGGCGGACAATGCTCGTCTCGCAACATGATCACCACCGACAGTCCCTTGTGATTACATACCTTCATGCTAACCCATCCGTTAGGTTTATGAGTCCGAGGATTCGACATTCCCTGGAGAATCCGACCGCTGGCATTGGCCGTCGAATCAATTCTTGCGTCCTCAGACTAGCGTCCTGGCGTTACCCGGCCCTGAGGAACACCGCGTGCAATGGTAAGAAAACCTTTCATTACGACGCTGGCACCTGATAAATACTGGTCCAGTTTCTTCATCTGATCCCCGGTGTAATCAATCATGCAGCGACAATTCGACGATCTTCAGTTGGGCAGCATCGAGCTGTTTTGCCAGGCCGCCGAGGCCGGCAGTTTTACTGCCGCGGCGCTGGTGGCCGGTGTCACCCCCGCTGCCGTGAGCCGTTCGGTGTCGCGCATGGAAGAACGCCTTGGTGTGCGCCTGTTCGCGCGCACCACGCGTAGTGTGAAGCTGACCGACAGTGGTCGCCGTTATTACGAAGAATGTCGCCAGGCCCTTGCGCAACTGGTCGAGGCCCAGCGCGAGGTGATGGGTCAGCAGCAAGTGCCGTCCGGTACGTTGCGCATCAGTATTCCGACCACCTACGCGCATCATCGAATTCTGCCGCTGTTGCCCGAATTTCGGGCGCGCTATCCGGCGGTGAAGGTCGAGTCGCACATCAGTAATCGCAACATCGATTTCGTCGGCGAAGGCTACGACATGGCGATTCGCGTGCGAGCCATCCCGGATTCCGGCCTGATCGCCCGACCGTTGGAAGATGCCGCCCTGGTGATGATCGCCAGTCCTGATTACCTGAAACGGGCCGGCACTCCGCAAACCCTCGACGACCTCGAAAACCACGAATGCATCCAGTACGAATTGCCCAGCAGCGGCCGACGCATTGCCTGGCTGTTCAACGATGAAGGCGTGCCCCGGGAGATTCTGGCCGAGGGCAACCTCAGTTGCTCCGACGATGTGCTGGGCGGTGTGACCCTGGCCAAACACGGTGCGGGGTTGTTTCAGACCTACCGTTTTATCGTGGAAAAGGAACTGGCCGACGGCTCGCTGGTGGAAGTGCTCAAGCCCTATGGCGGGCGATCGCGGCCGTTTACCTTGCTGTACCCGCAAAGTCGCCATGTACCGCTGCGCTTGAGGGCGTTTATCGATTTCCTCGTGGAGCACCTGCCGCGCTGACCTGCGAAAGTGTCCGATCACCGCCCACAAACCGCCAACGTGCCTTCACTCCAATTGACCAAATTAACTAGTTAGTACAATTTATCTCCACAGGCTGAAGCCCTCGGCCGATTCCAAAAATAACAAGTGGAGAGATTCCGATGCCCCCTATCGTTCTGGTGCTCAACGGCCCGAACCTGAACCTGCTCGGCACCCGTGAACCG
Source organism: Pseudomonas sp. PDM30 (assembly GCF_019218985.1). Lineage (NCBI taxonomy): Bacteria > Pseudomonadati > Pseudomonadota > Gammaproteobacteria > Pseudomonadales > Pseudomonadaceae > Pseudomonas > Pseudomonas sp. PDM30. The sequence continues at coordinate 135,477 of NZ_JAHUWM010000011.1, read as the reverse complement.
GCGACTTACGGCCACGAAACCCTGGCAGACATTTCGGCCCTGTGCGCACGCGCCGCCGAAGAGTTCGGCCTGGCGGTGGAGTTTCGCCAGACCAACCATGAAGGCGAATTGCTCGACTGGATTCACGCCGCCCGCGGTCGCTGCGCCGGGATCGTCATCAATCCTGCCGCGTGGACCCACACCTCGGTCGCCATCCGCGACGCCCTGGTCGCCAGCGAACTGCCGGTGATCGAAGTCCACCTGTCCAACGTGCACGCCCGCGAGCCCTTCCGCCACCATTCGTTCGTATCCGCCATTGCAACGGCGGTGATGGCCGGTTTTGGCAGTCATGGCTATCGCCTGGCGCTGGAACACTTCAGTCATCGTTTGAAGGGGTGATCGCCGTGACTCAGAACCACGTGATACTGGCCGGGCTGATTGGCGCCGGCATCCAGGCGTCCCGCACACCGGCCATGCACGAGCATGAAGGCGATGCCCAGGGGCTGCGCTATCTGTATCGCCTGATCGATCTTGATCAGTTGAAGCTCGACAGCAACGCCCTGCCCGACCTGTTGATGGCTGCCGAGCGCATGAACTACACCGGGCTGAACATTACCTTTCCATGCAAGCAGGCGATCATCCCGCTGCTCGACGAACTTTCGCCGGAGGCCCGCGGTATCGGTGCGGTCAACACGGTGGTGCTCAAGGATGGCAAACGCATCGGCCACAACACCGATTGCCTGGGCTTTGCCGAGGGGTTTCGCCGGGGTTTGAAAGGCGTTGCCGTTGAACGTGTCGTACAGATTGGCGCTGGTGGCGCAGGTGCGGCGGTGGCCCACGCGTTATTGAGCGAAGGCGTACAACAGCTGAGCATTTTTGACGTGGACATCCGCCGCGCTCAGGATCTGGCTGACAACCTCAATCAGCATTTCGGCGTCAGTCGGGCGGTGGCCGGGTATGACCTGCCCGACGCCTTGGCCCAGGCTGACGGCCTGGTGAACACCACGCCGATGGGCATGAAAAAACTGCCGGGCATGCCCGTGCCGGTCGAGCTGCTGCGAACCGAATTGTGGGTGGCGGAGATCGTTTACTTCCCACTGGAAACCGAACTGCTGCGCAACGCCCGCGCCCTCGGTTGCCGGACGCTGGACGGCGGCAACATGGCGGTGTTTCAGGCGGTCAAAGCATTCGAGTTGTTCAGCGGCGTAGTCCCGGATGCCCAGCGGATGCTTGAGCATTTCCAGAGCATGAATGACTGAATGAGTGAAGTGAGGGGCCAACCCCCTCACCTCACCTCAGGCTTGCAGGTACCGCAGAACCGACTCGCAAATCATCTCCCGATGACGCTGCTTGATACGTTCGTCCGGCAGGTCGATCTGAAAAATCTCACCAAAGGTGTGGCGGTTCGAGACGCGATAGAAGCAGAACGAACTGATCAGCAAATGCACGTCCAGCGGATCAAGCCCGGTACGGAACAGCCCCTGCTCGGCGCCGCGACGCAGAATCTCGCCCAGTGAATCGAGGATAGTGTTGTTCATCGCCTTGATCGCATCGGAGCGCTTCACGTACTCGGCGTTGTGAATGTTCTCGATACTGACGATGCGCACGAAATCGACGTTGCGATCATGGTGATCGAAGGTGAACTCCACCAGCCGCCGAATGGCTTCGACCGGCGCCAGCTCTGCCAGGTGCAGGCGATTTTCGGTGTTGCGGATATCGCCGTAGAGTTTCTCCAGCACCTCGACGTAGAGCTGCTCCTTACTGCCGAAGTAGTAATAGATCATGCGCTTGGAGGTGTGGATGCGCTCGGCGATGGCATCGACGCGGGCACCGGAAAGCCCCTGCTGGACGAATTCGACAATCGCCTCCTGCAGGATGTTTTCGCGGGTCTTTTCCGGGTTGTTCTTGCGACTCTTGCGCGGCTCGGCACCAGGTTCTACGGAGGCTGCGGGGAGTTCTGAAGTCATTGTCATTGCGGGCTCACGGCCATCACTGCACAGGCTGGCGATTATGGGCTGCGCGGCACAGTGAAGGAAGCCGCGCGGCCCACGTTTAATCCCGCGTTTACGAATTACCTACAACTTCGCCTGGCGCAATGCACCGCTACGGGATTTGGCCATGGCCGCCAGGCGCACCGCGACGTTGGCCGCGCCGTAGCCGGCATAACCGTTTTTACGCTGGATGATCTCGAAGAAGAACCGCCCCTCGAACGGCTCGGTGTACACATGAAACAGTTCACCGCCCTGGGCGTCACGGTCGTACAACACATTGTAGTAGGCCAGTTCACTGAGGAACTCGTCGTCGAAATCGAACCGCGCCGCCAGGTCATCGTAGTAGTTGAGCGGAATATCCAACAGCGGCACACCCGCCTCTTTTGCACGGCTGACCTGGGCAAAGATGTCATCACAATCAAACGCGATGTGGTGCACGCCGGAGCCGCGATAACTCGACAGCGCGTGTGAGATCGCGGTGTTGCGGTTCTCGGAAATGTTCAGTGGCAGGCGGATCGAACTGTCCCGGCTGCGCAAGGCACGGCTCTTCACCAGACCATAAGGATCCGGCAGCACGACTTCATCGTCCGCCTCGAAATCCAGCAGGCTCTTATAGAACAGCACCCAGCTGTCGAGGCTGTCTGCCGGCAGCGCCATGGCCATGTGGTCGATGCGCTTGAGGCCACCGCTGACCGGTGCATCCGCCAGCAGATTGAAGTCGGTACCGTAGACGTCGGCATCCTGGTCCACCAGATAAATCAGGCTGCCATCCGGCGCACGTACCGCCGCCAGTTCCAGTTCATTGGGGCCCACCAGCCCGCGATAGGGTTGACCCTTGTAAGCCACGGCTCGTGCCAGCGCACTGGCGCTGTCCTTGACTCGCACGGCGGTAGCGCACAACGAAGGGCCGTGGGCTTCGAAAAAGCTGTGGCCGAAGGAGTAAGGTTCGGAGTTGAGGATCAAATTGATATCGCCCTGGCGCATCAGGCTGACGCTCTTGGAACGATGCTGCCCGGCCTTGACGAAACCCAGTCGCTCAAGCCAATGGACGAGCTTGGCGCCGAGGCTTTCGTCCACGGCGAACTCGAGAAACTCGATACCGTTGTATTCACTGGCCTTGGGCGTTTCGAACAGAATCTCAGAGTTGGTTGCAGGCTTGGCTTCCTGGGCCAGACGCTCGCGGGTTTTCTCTTCCAGATACAGCAACGAACGCAAGCCGTCGGCGGCATTGGCTCGTGGCGGCGCGGCGCGGAAGCCATCGTTGAAGATTTCCAGCGACAGAGGCCCGGTGTAGCCACTCTTGATGATCGGCGCGAGGAATCCCGGCAAGTCGAATTCACCCTGGCCCGGGAAGCAGCGAAAATGCCGGCTCCACTCCAGCACGTCCATGGCCAGGATCGGCGCGTCAGCCATTTGCACGAAGAAAATCTTGTCGCCGGGAATCTCGGCGATAGCACTTGGATCGCCCTTGAGCGACAGGGTGTGAAAGCTGTCCAGCAACACGCCGAGGCTTGGGTGATCGGCCTGACGCACGATGTTCCACACCTGTTGCCAGGTGTTCACATGCCGGCCCCAGGCCAGTGCTTCGTAGCCGATGCGCAGGCCACGTGCCCCGGCACGCTCGGCCAGCAGTCGCAAGTCGTCGACCAGAACCTGTTCATCACCGATGGACTCGGCCGAGGCATTGCTGCACACCAGCACCAGGTCAGTGCCCAGCTCCTGCATCAGGTCGAATTTACGCTCGGCGCGTTCCAGGTTGCGCGACAGGCGATCGCGGCGGCAGCCTTCGAAATCACGGAACGGTTGAAACAGGGTGATGGCGATCCCGAGATCGGCGCACATCTGTTTAATTTCCCGTGGACTACCGTCGTAGTAGAGAAGGTCGTTCTCGAAAATCTCGACGCCGTCGAACCCGGCGGCGGCAATGGCTTCGAGTTTTTCCGGCAGGGTACCGCTCAAGGATACGGTGGCAATGGAACGCTGCATGTTTCGGCTCCCGGTGGAGGCTTCGGCTACAGGGAATTTGCGCCGCTTTTAAAAGAGTGGATGGATTATTGAGCTGGTCGATGCATTGAGCAACTTAAAGTGTACTACCCAGTTAGTTTTGCGTGCGATTATCGAACACAATGGCCGATAGCGAATTGACGATTTTTTGTTCACTGCGCAACATCAACACCACATTGGGTCCGGTCTTGAAATCGTCGGCCCCGGTCAACAAGACCCAGAACACCACATAAAAATTTCAAAAAACGGGTATACGCTCATGCGCTCATTCAACGCCTTGCTCACTCGCTCTACCGTCATTACGCCTTGCCTGGCGTCCATCCGAACCCCGCGCTCCGCCGGCACAACCGTGCCGCTCGCTGAATAACCCGTCAGCCGACGAACACAGCCGATCAGCCCTTTCGCGCACGCCGCGACAGACCGATTGATCACGCGCCCTTGAAGTCACGACGAGCCCCGCTTGTCAGTCATTGAACGGATGGCACACATGATTCCTTCTCAAAGTTCTCGCATGGCACCTGCCATGAGCACCGCCACAGGTGGCATCGGCGACAAAATCCGCGGCGCCATGGCAGTCGGCAAAACCCGTTGGGGCATGCTGGCACTGGTGTTCTTCGCCACCACCCTGAACTACATCGACCGCGCCGCCCTGGGCGTGATGCAGCCTATCCTGGCCAAGGAAATGAGCTGGACGGCGATGGACTACGCCAACATCAACTTCTGGTTCCAGGTCGGTTACGCCATCGGTTTCGTGCTGCAAGGCCGTTTGATCGACCGGGTCGGCGTCAAGCGCGTGTTCTTCTGCGCCGTGCTGCTCTGGAGCCTGGCGACCGGTGCCCACGGCCTGGCCACTTCGGCGGTCGGCTTCATGGTCTGCCGATTCATCCTCGGCCTGACCGAAGCGGCCAACTACCCGGCCTGCGTGAAAACCACGCGCCTGTGGTTCCCGGCCGGTGAACGTGCGGTAGCCACCGGTATTTTCAATGCCGGGACCAACGTCGGCGCGATGTTCACGCCGATGCTGCTGCCACTGATCCTGCACGTCTGGGGTTGGCAGGCCGCGTTCCTGTGCATGGCATCACTGGGCGGGATCTGGCTGTTGTTCTGGGGTTTGAAGTACTTCAACCCGGAAGACCACCCGAACGTGAAACAGTCCGAGCTGGACTACATCCAGAAAGAAGTCGAGCCGGAACAAACCCGCGTGCCGTTCTCGAAAATCCTGCGCATGCGCGGCACCTGGGCCTTCGCCCTCGCCTACTCGATCACTGCGCCAGTGTTCTGGTTCTACCTGTACTGGCTGCCACCGTTCCTCAATCAGCAATACAACCTGGGCATCAACGTCACCCAGATGGGTATCCCGCTGATCATCATCTACCTCACTGCCGACTTCGGTAGCGTTGGCGGCGGCATCCTCTCCTCGTTCCTGATCGGTCGCGGCGTCAACCCGATCAAGGCGCGACTGATGTCCATGTTCCTGTTCGCCTGCTGCATCATCGGCGTGATCATGGCGGCCGGTTCCAGCAACCTGTGGGTCGCGGTGGCCGCTATCTCCCTGGCCATCGGCGCGCACCAGGCCTGGACCGCGAACATCTGGAGCCTGGTGATGGACTACACGCCCAAGCACATGATGAGTACGGTGTTCGGCTTCGGTGGCATGTGTGCGGCGATTGGCGGGATGTTCATGACCCAACTGGTCGGCCACATCCTGACCATCACCAACAACAACTACACCGTGCTGTTCACCATGATTCCGGCGATGTACTTCATCGCGCTGATCTGGATGTACTTCATGGCACCGCGCAAGATTCCGACCGTCACTGACTAAAGTTAAGCGCAATGCCCCTGTGGGAGCGGGCTTGCTCGCGAATGCGCAGTGTCAGTCGATATTTATGGTGACTGACACTCCGCTTTCGCGAGCAAGCCCGCTCCCACCGTTGTTTTCCGGTTACTTTCTACTTGCGGCTTTGCTGCCAGGCCGCCGCCAACCCGCTGCAGCAGATCACGGCGATGCCGAGCACGGTGGTCAGTGTCGGCGTATGGGAAAACAGCAGCCAGCCCAGCAGGCCGGCGAAGATGATCTGGCAATAGCTGAACGGTGCCAGCAGTGCCGGTGCCGCGAGGCGGAAAGCCTGGGTCAGGAACAGGTGAGCCGTCATCCCGCAAGCCCCCAGCGCCAGCATCATCGCGCCATGCACCAGGTTCGGCGTCTGCCAGAAGAACGGCACCAGCGCACTCATCACCAGCGTGTTGCACAAGCCTGCGAAGAAGTTACTGGTGGTCGGGCTGTCGATCTCGCTGAGCTTGCGGGTCAGCAGTTGGTAGAAGCAGAAAAACAGCGCCGAGCAGAACGGCAGCAACACCGCCGGGGTAAACAGATCGCCCCCGGGGTGAACGATGATCAGCACTCCGCTAAAACCGAAAATCACCGCCAGCCATTGCCCCTGGGTCACCCGCTCGCCAAGCAGCGGTACCGACAGCGCGGTGACCAATACCGGAGCGAGGAAGTTGACCGACGTGGCCTCGGCCAGCGGGATGTACATCAGCCCCGTGGTGAAAAACAGACTGGTGCCCAGCAGGCACAGCGCCCGGATCACCTGCAGCAATGGCCGTTTGGTGCGAAGCACCCGCAACCCGGACTGCGGCAGGAAAATCCCGGCCATCAACAAGGTGTGAACCACGTAGCGCGCCCAGACCACCATGACAATGGGATAGAAACCGGAGAGGTATTTGGAAAAGGCGTCGTGGGTGGAAAACAGGAAGGTTGCGACAATGATCAGCAGGATCCCTTTGAAGGGCTGATTGACGCCGGAAAGCGGAGTGCTGACGGTCATTGGGTTTCCTTTATTACATCCTTATTTTGTAGGAGCGAGCTTGCTCGCGATGAACCTGAGGGCGCCATGTTTTTCCAGGCAGCCTTCATTATCGTTGACGACCATCGCGAGCAAGCTCGCTCCTACCAGTGAAAGGTGCGCAGCACCGATTACAGCCGCGCAAACAATTCCCGGGTTTTATCCAGCGCCATCTGTGCCCGCTCCAACCCACTCACGCCCTGCTCCAGCAACTGCACGGTGGGAATCTCCAGGCTCAATGGAATGTCAGCCGGCAAACCGCGCAACAACCCCGGCAGGTCACAATCGCCATCGCCGGGGAAACGCCGCTCGTTACGCGCCTGACGCAAGATCTCCGCCATATCCACCGGCCGTGGTCCTGCGACGTCACACAACTGTGCATACCGTAACCGTGAGGGGGCAACTTTGACCAGTTCTTCCAACAGCGATCCAGAGCGGTCGAAGTGAAAGGCGTCCACCAGTACGCCACCGTTTTCACGCCCGGCGTTTTCCACGATTCGCGCGGCTTGTTGAAGATTGCGCGCATCGGTCCAGGGCATGAACTCCAGATGCGGGTGCAGCCCATAGAGTGCCGCCAGATCACAGAGTTCGGCAAAATGTTCCGTCAGCCGTTGTTCATCAGGGTCGTTGCCGGCCACCAGCAATTCACTGGCACCCAATTGGGCACCCACCGCCAGGATTTTCTCGAAGTCGGTAACAACGGTCTCCGGCTTGAGACGCAGAATTTCGACGTCCAGCACCCGAATACCGGTATCGCGCAGACGCGCCAGGGTCTGGCGCCGCAGTTCGTGGTCGGCCACCAAGGCAAAATGGTGCTCTTCCGGGGTTGCCGGTACCAGACGCAAGCCGACATGGCTGTAACCGGCCCGCGCGGCGACCTCGACCATGTCGGGCGGTGATAACTCCAGCACGGTCAGGCTGGCCAGGGAGAAGATACGCTCGCTCATGCTCACCCCTCGATCAAGGATGGCGCGCAGGCACGCCCGGTTTCGGCGGCTTCGCGGATGGCTTCGATCAGCGCCAACGTACGCGCGGCATCGGCGGCACTCACCAGCGGCTCGACCTCCCGGCGCGCAACTCGCACGAAGTGCTGCAACTGCAGACGCAGGGCTTCATCAGCACTGAAGTTTTCCTGGGTTGCCAGCAACGGTTGATGCCAGCCGCCATCGACATCGTTGTAGTGCCAGCGTTTAAGCTGCGGAATGCTCAGCGCCCCACCTGTCCCGGCCAGCAAGTAGCACGGTTGATCAGGATGACGCGGATACACCGGGTTCTCCCCCGAATCCAGCTCCCAGCTCCAGGGCGCAGCCACCGCATCGGAGCCGGTCAGGCTGCCCAGTGCACCGTTGTCGAATTGCAGCAGTACCGCCGCGCAATCTTCGTTGGCAAACCCGCGAATGGCGTTGCTGGTGATGGCCTGAACCTGGCGCACTTCACCGCACAAATGCCGCAGCAGATCGAGGTCGTGGATCAGGTTGGTCAACAGCATCCCCGCGCCGGCCTCGCGACGCCAGGGTGTTTCAAAATAGCTGTCGGGCTTGCGCAACTGCCAGAGCGCCGTAACCGTGGTCAACCGACCCAATGCGCCGCTGTGGACAAGCTCGTGGGCGCGGACGATCAGCGGATTGTGGCGACGATGATGTCCGACCAGTACCGGAACGCCACTCGCCTTCGAGGCAGTCACCAGCTCCCTGGCTTCATCCAGGTGCACGCCCACCGGTTTTTCCAGCAATACCGGCACGCCGGCCGCGAGGCAATCGAGGGCCGTGCTGACGTGCAGCGTGTTCGGGTTGGCAACTATCACGGCGTCCGGTTTCGCCTGCTCCAGCATCTGACGATGATCGGCGAAACAGGCTACGCCCCATTGCGCCGCAAGACTGGCCGCCTGCGGTCCCGGATCGGCCACGGCGCACAACGTCGCTTCAGTCAGGGATTGCAGATGCTGGTAGTGCTGCTGGCCCATGTTGCCAGCACCGATCAGGGCGATGCGAAGTGGCGAATTCAAGATACGGTCCTCTTGTGAGTGTTATTGGAGCGATGAACTCCAATAATTTAGAACCTGGTTCCAGATTCTTACACAGACCTATCCTGAAAGTGTTCGAACAGCGCACAGCTTCTCAAGCTGTGCGCTGTTCAAAATGTGGGAGCGGGCTTGCTCGCTCCCACAGTCGATTTGCACAGGCCTTAGTTGAACAACTCCGACGCCAGGCTCGCTGCACTCAACTCCTCGGTGTACGCCAGCAACAACGGCGCCAGCTCATGCAGCCGCGCCCCCGGCATCCGTGCACTCGGCCCGGCGACGCTGAGCACGCCGATCACCCGCCCATCGGCGGGATGGCGCACCACTGCCGCAATCGCCGAAGTGCCGACCGCCGAGCTCTCCTCGACCCAGGCGTAGCCCTGGTCCCGCGCCAGACGCAGGCGTTCGAGCAATTCGATGTTCGAGCGCGGCGCGTTCGGCCCCACATGTTCCGGCACTTGTGCGCCCTGCCGCTCCACCAGCGACAAGGCTTCGGCATCGCTCATGCAGGCCAGCCACGCATGCCCAGAGGCTGTGTAAAACAACGGCGCATCGCGGCCCATGTCCGGGTCGTAACGCAGACCGGAGCGCGCGCCCTGGGACTTGGCGATCCAGGTCTGACGCTCACCGTCGATCACCCCGAGACGCACCAGTTCGCCGGTTTCCTGCGCCAAGCGGTCAAGCACTGGCTGCACGATGTCGGCACCGCTGCTCGACAGGTAACGGAAGCCCATCGCCACCAGTTTGGTCGAGAGGTGATAACGCAGATTATCCGGATTCTGCCGCACGTAACCGAGGCGGATCAGCTCGGCCAGCAGGCGATGGGTCGCGCTCTTGGGGATATCCAGTTGCTCTGCCAGGGTCTGCATCGGCAGGCCACGGGGATCGCTGGTGAGGCTTTCGAGCACACTGAAAACACGTTCGATCTGACTGCCGGCCATGGTCGCTTCCACGCAAAATTTGCTCGATTCTAGAAGACATCTGAACGAATGCGAAATCTGGAACTGAACGTTCGATAACCGCCCGTTTTAGACCCTCAAGACTTGTTCGGCCTCACCTGATTCTTATATTTTCTGGAACAAGATTCCAAAACAATAAAACGCCGGAGTTCAAACGATGCCTGCCCAAGCGCACTTTCTTCCCGACATTGACTGCGATGTGCTGATCGTTGGTTCCGGTGCGGCGGGACTGTCGGCGGCCGTGACCGCCGCGTGGCATGGACTGAAAGTCATAGTGGTAGAAAAGGACCCGGTGTTCGGCGGTGCCACGGCCTGGTCCGGTGGCTGGGCCTGGGTGCCTTGCAACCCGCTGGCCCGACGCGCAGGCATCGTCGAAGACGTTGAACTGCCGCGCACTTACCTGAAACACGAACTGGGCGAGCGCTTTGATCCGGCGATGATCGACGCGTTCCTGGAAGCCGGCCCGCGGATGGTGTCGTTCTTCGAGCAGCACACCTCGCTGCAATTCGCCGACGGCAACGCCATTGCCGACATTCATGGCGACACGCCGGGGGCCGGCACCGGTGGACGCTCGGTGATCGCCGCCCCGTACGACGCACGAAAAGTCGGCACACTGCTCAAGCGTCTGCGCAAAACCATGCGGGAAACATCGTTCATGGGCATGCCGATCATGGCGGGGGCGGACCTCACGGCATTCCTCAACCTGACCCGTTCACTGTCGGCGGCCTGGCACGTTACGCGGCGCTTCAGCCGCCACCTGTTCGATCTCGTCGTACATGGCCGGGCGATGCAACTGGTCAACGGCGTGGCCTTGGTGGCGCGCCTGGCGAAATCCGCCGATGACCTCGGTGTGTTGCTCTGGGAATCAGCGCCCGTGAGCCGATTGCTGCGCGAGAATGACCAGGTACGAGGCGCGGTGGTCAACACCGCCAAAGGCTCGGTGCGCATCCATGCACGCAAGGCCGTGGTGCTCGCCGCGGGTGGTTTCGCCAATGACATCGACCGCCGCAAGGCCCTGTTCCCCCGCACACCGACCGGGCATGAGCATCTGGCCTTGCCGCCCCTCGGCGTTTGCGGCGATGGCCTGCGCCTGGGCGAAAGTGCCGGTGCCCGGGTGAATAGCGACATGGCGTCCGCCGTCGCCTGGGCACCGGTTTCGCAGGTGCCGCACAGCGATGGCAGCACGGGACACTTCCCGCACATCATCGAGCGGGGCAAACCGGGCATCATCGGTGTGCTGAGCAACGGCCAGCGCTTCGTCAATGAAGCCAACGGCTACTACGACTACGTCACGGCCATGGTCGCCGCCGCCCCGCCGGGTGAGGAAGTGGCGTCGTGGTTGATCTGCACCCATGGTTTTCAGCGTCGATATGGCCTGGGCATCTCTCGGCCATTTCCGGTGCCGCTGTCATCGTTCATCCGCAGCGGCTATCTGAAAACCGGCAACACCCTTGAGGAATTGGCTGCAGCCTGCGGCATCGACCCGGTTGGCTTGCGCACCACCGTGTCGGACTACAACCGCCACGCGCGCAACGGCGAGGACCCGCAATTCGGCCGTGGTTCCACACCCTACAACCGCAAGCAGGGTGACGCACTGCAACAGCCCAACCCATGCGTCGCACCGATCGAACAAGGCCCCTTCTATGCCGTGAAAGTCCAGCCGGGCTGCTTCGGTACCTTCGCCGGGCTCAAGGTCAACCAACATGCCCAAGTCCTGGATGGCGCGGCGCAACCCATCGCCGGGCTGTACGCGGCGGGCGGCGACATGGCCAGCATCATGGGCGGTCACTACCCCGCTGGCGGCATCAATCTCGGCCCGGCGCTGACCTTCGGCTACATCGCCGCGCGCCATATCGCAGGTGTCACTGCTTATGAAAAGGAGATCGACCATGCAGCACATCATTAACGCTCAGGGTTTGAACATGCCGAAACTCGGCCTCGGCACCTGGCCAATGCTCGGCGAGGAATGCACCCGAGCAGTGGAGCAGGCTCTGGCCCTGGGTTACCGGCACATCGACACGGCAGCGGCCTACAACAACGAAGACGCTGTCGGTCAGGCGCTGGCGAACAGTCCGACACCCCGCGAACAGATCCACGTCACGACCAAAGTCTGGTGGGACCAACTGCAACCCGATGCCATGCGTCACTCCATGGACCGTAGCCTCAAAGCCCTGCGCAGCGAATACGTCGACCTGTTCATGCTCCATTGGCCAACCACCGATTGGGATTTGCCGCGCACCATAGAAACCCTGGTGTCGTTCAAGGAGCAAGGCCTGGCGCGCAACATTGGCGTGGCGAATTTTCCACTGCCCCTGCTACGCAAAGTCGTCGAAGAACTGGGGGCGCCGCTGTCGGCGATCCAGGTCGAGTACCACGTGCTGCTCGGACAAAACGCCCTGCTCAACTACGCCCGTCAACAGGATCTTGCGCTGACAGCCTACACGCCACTGGCACGCAACAAGGTATCCGACATTCCGGCCATCCGGCTGATCGCCGCGAAACACGGCGTACTGCCGACGCAGGTCGCGCTCAAATGGCTGCTTGATCAACCCAACGTGGCCGCGATCCCCAAGGCCAGCAGCGAGCCCAATCAACTGGCCAATCTCGCGGCGCTGGATGTGCGACTGGATGATGAAGACCGTGCCTTGATCGCCAGCCTGTCCAAACGCGAGCGCCAGGTCAGCCCTGACTTTGCGCCGGTGTGGGATGCATTCGACGAATAATCCGCAGGACCGGCGATCGCTCTCACGATAAAAACCCATCGCCCGAGGGAATTCGATGGGTTATCCGTGTTCAATACAAGCCTGAGACCTTCTCGGCAACCCTTCACGGGTAGCCGGGAATCAACCTGTGCGCGGAAAAAAGACGGACGGCCGGACTGGCGCCGCTCCCACTTGGCAGCAACACTCATCGGACGACGCTTTCCCCGGAACAGAAGAGGATTCCCACATGCTATGGAAAAAAGGCCGACGCAGCGACAACGTGGTCGACGCCCGTGGCGATGATGTCGGCGGTGGTGGCGGCGGCATGCGTTTTGGCGGTGGCAAGGGTTTGAGCCTGACGGCGATCCTCCTGATTGTCGGCATCGGCTGGATCACCGGCCAGGATCCACTGCAGATCCTCGGACAACTGACCGGGCAAATGGAGCAGCAATCGGCGCCCGCCACCAACCAGAGTCGCCAGGCACCGCCGGCCAATGATGAGAGCGCGGAATTCGTGCGCTCGATCCTCGGCGATACCGAAGACACCTGGGGCGCGATATTCCAGCAGGCCGGCCGCCAATATAAGGACCCGACCCTGGTGTTGTTCAGCAACCGCGTGAATTCGGCCTGCGGTCTGGCCACCTCGGCGACCGGCCCCTTCTATTGCCCGGGCGACCAGAAGGTCTACCTGGACATGGCATTCTTCCAGGAGATGTCCCAACGCTTTTCCGCCGCGGGCGACTTCGCCCAGGCCTACGTGATCGCTCACGAAGTCGGACACCATGTGCAGACCCTGCTTGGGGTGTCCACGAAAATTCAGGCAGCGCGCCAACAAGGCCGGCAGATGGAAGGCGACGGTGGTTTGCTGGTTCGCCAGGAACTTCAGGCCGATTGCCTGGCCGGCGTCTGGGCCAACAATGCGCAGAAGCGCCTGAACTGGCTGGAACCGGGCGACATCGAAGAAGCACTGAACGCCGCGAACGCCATCGGCGACGATCGTTTGCAGCAACAGGGTCAGGGCCGTGTGGTCCCGGACTCATTCACCCATGGTACGTCGGCGCAACGGGTGCGCTGGTTCAAAACCGGTTTCGCCCAAGGCCAGGTTGGCCAGTGCGATACCTTTGCGGCGAAAAATCTGTAAATGAAGAAGTGGTTGTTGGTTGTTCTGTTTACTTGCGCAACGTCCCAGGCCGCCGAGCATGGGGTCAAGGAACTCAGTTCAGGGCGCCTGCTGTTGAAGTCAGGTGAAATCGCGGTGGGCATCAGCCCCGCCCCGGCAAAAATCGAACGGGTGCTGATCATCCTCCACGGTCGCTTGCGCAATGCGCAAACCTATCTGCAGAGTGGTGAGCACGCGGCCGAACTGGCGGGGCAAAGCGCAACGACCCTGGTGATCGCCCCGCAATTCCTCAATGAAACCGACGTTGCGGTCCATCCGGTGGCCGACACCGTTTTGCGCTGGCAAGGCAATGAATGGATGGCCGGCGGCGAATCCACGGCACCCTTTCGGCTGAGTTCCTACGCGGCGCTCGACGAAATCATCGCCCGCTTGGGTGACCGTCAGCAGTTTCCGGATGTGAAGCAAATCGTCATCGCCGGGCACTCCGGCGGCGCGCAGGTGGTTCAGCGCTATGCGTTGCTCGGCCACGCGCAATCCGACCTCGATGCAGCCGGCGTGCAGGTGCGCTACGTGATCGCCAATCCGTCCTCCTACGCTTATTTCGATGAGCGCAGGCCCGTGGCGTTCAGCCACGCCGGCTGCCCGAATTTCCATCGCTGGAAGTACGGGCTGGCGGATTTACCGGCTTACGCCGAAGGACAAACCGCAGCACAGTTGCAGGAAAGTTACCTCAAGCGTGAAGTCGTTTATCTGCTGGGGCAGCAGGACACCGACCCGAATCATCCGGCGCTGGATAAGAGCTGTGAAGCCAAGGCGCAAGGGCCGTCTCGATTGGCCCGCGGGCGTTTTTACTTTGACTACCTGAAGCGGCTGGCACCCAAGGGGTTGAACCAGCAACTGATCGAAGTGCCCGGGGTCGGGCATAACGGGGATGGGATGTTTACCTCGCCAGAGGGACAAAGGGCGTTGTTCAGTCAGTAAGTTTTGCAGTGCCGCATCTGACGCCATCGCGAGCAGGCTCGCTCCCACATTGGAATCAATGTGAACACATGATTTGTGAACACCAGGGAATCATTGTGGGAGCGAGCCTGCTCGCGATGGCGATTTACCAGGCAACCACCTGATCAGGCCGAAAGCATCTGCCGCAACTCAACACAATCCGCCGCATGCCAATCGGTCAATTCCGGCCATGGATTATCCGGCAGATTCACCAACACAGTCCGCGCTCCCGCTGCCCGCCCACAATCGAGATCGAAGCGGTAATCACCGACCATCACCATCTCGCTCGCCGGCACCTTCCATGCTTCGGCCAGTTTCAGCAACCCGCCCGGATGCGGCTTGGGCGGAGCATCATCGCGGCCCAACACATCCTCCAGCGCAAAGCAGTCGGCCAGGCCAATGGCCTCCAGCGTGACATGCGCCAGCTCCCGGGCGTTGCGCGTGAGAATGCCCAGGCGATAACCACGCCCGGCCAGTTCGCGCACCAGTTCCACCGCGCCCGGCGCCGGTTGCGAACCAAGGGCCAAGTCCCGCTCGTGCTCCAGCAGCCATGCATGTTTGGCTGCGGCTTCATCGGCCGGCAGTGCGGCGAGGTGGGTCAGGATGTCGTGTTCGGCAGGAATCGCCAACGCCACGCGAATCGCCGCGAAGTCGTGCACGGCTACCGTCAGGGTGCCGTCCATGTCGAACACCCAGTGACGCACGTCGGCCAGGCTCACGCCCAATCCTTGCGGTGACGGATCAAGCCTTCCTGGGTGACCGAGGCCACCAGTTGCCCGGCGCGGTTGAACACGCTGCCACGGGAGAAGCCACGGGAATTGCCGGCCCACGGACTGTCCATCGCATAGAGCAACCAGTCATCGGCACGCAGATCCTGGTGGAACCACAGTGCGTGATCGAGGCTGGCGACCTGCATATCCTTGTGCCACACCGATTTGCCGTGGGGCTGCATCGAGGTGACCAGCAGACCGAAGTCCGATGCGTAGGCCAGCAGGTATTTATGCAGCGCCGGCGAATCGGCCAACGCCCCGTCGGCGCGGAACCAGACGTACTTGACCGGATCGGAGGGCAGCGGGTTGTAGGGATCTTTCTCGGTCACCGGGCGAAATTCGATCGGCTTCGGGCACAGCAGTTTTTCGCGCATTTTCTCGGGGATCAGGTGCGCGCGCTGCTGGGTGATCTCCAGTTCCGATGGCAGGTTTTCCGGACCGACCACTTGCGGCATTTCGGTCTGGTGCTGAAAGCCTTCTTCGTCGTACTGGAACGACGCACTGCACGTGAATATCGGGTGGCCCTTCTGGATCGCCGTCACCCGACGCGTGCTGAAACTGCCACCGTCACGCACCCGGTCAACCTGATACACCACCGGCAACCCGGCATCGCCCGGGCGCAGGAAATAGCCGTGCATCGAATGCACATGGCGCGCCTCTTCAACCGTCTGACTGGCCGCCGACAGCGACTGACCGAGCACCTGACCACCGAACAGCTGACGAAAACCCAGGTCCTGGCTACGGCCACGGAACAGGTTTTCTTCGATCGGCTCCAGCGTCAGCAGGTCGACCAGATCTTCCAACACTTGGCTCATTCAGACTCTCCTCACACAACGCAATACCGCGCAGTCTTGGCTGCGGCGGTCGATTCAGTTTCTGGCCCGGGCCAACATGTGGTCCATTGTAAACGTCCGTGTCAGGTTATCCATGCAAGGTTTGCAGCCATTGTTCACGGCTGATGCGGTACAACACGTGGTGATGCAGGGGATGATCGACGGAGAGCTTGGGATGATCGAAGTCATCGGCCGGATCGTGATGCATGCCAATCGCCTGCATGACTTTCTGCGACGGCAGGTTACTGTCAGCGGTAAAGTACACGACTTCGCTCAGCAGCAAACGGTCAAACCCGCAGCGCAGAGCGGTCCACGCCGCTTCACTGGCGTAACCCAACCCCCAGTGCTCGCGGGCCAGGCGCCAGCCGATTTCCGTAGCCGGGGTGAAAGGCGCGTCGAAACCGACCACACCGAGCCCGGTAAAACCGATGAATTGGCCGGTGTCCTTGCGTTCCAGAGCCCATAGGCCGAAACCGTGCTCGGCGAAATGACCACGGATTCGCCCGATCAATGAGGCGCTCTCCAGCCGACTCAAGGCTGCCGGGAAATAGCGCATCACCTGCGGATCGGCACACATCGCCGCAAAGTCAGGTAAATCTTCATCGCGCCACTGGCGCAACAGCAGCCGAGCGCTTTCAAGCTCCAGTATTGGCTCCATCGTGCCCCGCCCCTCCATTTCAATGTCGCCAGTCTACAACGCTGGTAGGATCCGTCTCTCATTCCTACATGAAATGACCATGCCACTGCCGCTGATTTATCACGAAGACTACAGTCCAGAGTTTCCGGCGGATCACCGCTTCCCCATGGACAAGTTCCGCCTGTTGCGCGATCACCTGGTGGGCAGCGGCCTGACCCGCGACGCCGATCTGCTGCGCCCGGATCTGTGTCCCGCAGAGATTCTCGCCCTCGCCCATGACCCTTCGTATATCGAGCGCTACATGAGTGGCGAATTATCCCGCGAAGACCAGCGCCGCCTCGGCCTGCCCTGGAGCGAAGCCCTGGCCCGACGCACGGTGCGGGCGGTGGGCGGTTCGTTGCTGGCGGCCGAGCAGGCGCTGGAGCATGGTCTGGCCTGCCACCTGGCGGGCGGCACCCACCATGCGCACTACGATTACCCGGCCGGGTTCTGCATCTTCAATGACCTGGCGGTGATCAGCCATTACCTGCTGGAAAGTGGTCGGGTGAACCGTGTGCTGATCTTCGATTGCGACGTGCATCAGGGCGACGGGACTGCACGAATACTGCACAACACCCCGGAAGCGGTGACCGTTTCCCTGCACTGCGAGAAGAACTTTCCCGCACGCAAGGCCGAAAGTGATTGGGACATTCCACTGCCCAAAGGCATGGGCGATGCCGACTACCTGAAGGTGGTGGACGATGCACTCAACTACCTGCTGCCGCTCTACCAACCGGATCTGGTGCTGTATGACGCCGGGGTCGATGTGCATAAGGACGACGCCCTGGGTTATCTGAAGCTGACAGACGAAGGCGTCGCCGCCCGCGATGAAAGCGTGATGCGTCATTGCCTGGGCCGTGACATTCCGGTGGTCGGGGTAATCGGCGGCGGCTACAGCAAGGACCGCCAGGCCCTGGCCCGCCGACACGGCATCCTCCATCACAGCGCGCAGCGCGTATGGCAGTCATCAGGTTGTCACTGAGCTGTGGATGCTTTACCCACAATGCCTGTGGAGCTGCCTGTGGATAACCTGAGTGAAAGGGACTACAGGCCATGCGGGGCTTGGGCTACAGAGCGGCGGTTGTTTTTTAACCAACCCTCGAATTCACCAACGCCCCCTGTAGGAGCGAGCCTGCTCGCGAAAAACGCAACGTCGCCGCCGGGCATCCGGTTTCCCGCGTAATCGTTCAAGACCATCGCGAGCAGGCTCGCTCCTACAGAGGTCTGGGCTGGTAGAATGCCCGGCTTCATTCGCCAAAACCGCAGCGCACTCCATGACCCGATCTTCGACCTCCTCCCCTTCCCGCGTCGCCATCATCGGCGGCGGCCCCGCCGGTCTGATGGCGGCCGAAGTGTTGAGCCAGGCCGGGATCAAGGTCGACCTGTACGACGGTATGCCTTCAGTGGGGCGAAAGTTCCTCCTGGCCGGCGTCGGCGGCATGAACATCACGCACTCCGAAGCCTACCCGGCATTTCTCTCACGCTACGCCAAACGCGCCCCGCAGATCGCCCCGCTGCTGCGCGGCTTCGGCGCCGAAGCGTTGTGTCAGTGGATTCATGAACTGGGCATCGAGACCTTCGTCGGCAGCTCCGGCCGGGTATTCCCCACCGACATGAAGGCCGCGCCGCTGCTGCGCGCCTGGCTCAAACGCCTGCGCGACAGTGGCGTAGTTATCCACACCCGCCACCGCTGGCTCGGCTGGGACGAGCGTGGCGGCTTGCGTATCGACAGCCCGGAAGGCGAAACAACCGTGCAAGCCGATGCCACCCTGCTCGCCCTCGGTGGCGGCAGTTGGTCGCGCCTGGGTTCGGACGGCGCGTGGATGCTGCCACTGGAGCAACGCGGTGTAGGACTGGCGCCGTTGCAACCCAGTAATTGCGGCTTCGAGGTGCAAGCCTGGAGCGAATTGATGGTCAGCAAATTCGCCGGCGCGCCGCTGAAAAACATCGCCATCGGCCTTAACGATGACGTGCCGCGACTCGGCGAATGCGTGATTACCGCCACCGGAATTGAAGGCAGTCTGATCTACGCCCTGTCGGCCCCCATCCGCGAGGCAATCAACCGGCACGGTTCGGCAACCATTCATCTGGACCTGTTGCCGGGCCGGCCTGTGGATAAAGTTGCAGCGGCGTTGAGCAAACCCCGGGGATCACGCTCCATGGCCAAGCACCTGCACAGTCAGTTGGGTATCGATGGGGTCAAAGCGGCGCTATTGCGTGAACTGACCAGCGCCGACTGCTTTGCCGACATGGCCTTGCTGGCCAACGCGATCAAGGCGTTGCCACTGACACTGGTGAAAACCCGACCACTGGACGAGGCCATCAGCAGCGCTGGCGGGGTGTTGTTCGAGGCGATGGATGAGCGTTTGATGCTCAAGCAACTGCCTGGCGTGTTCTGCGCGGGAGAGATGCTGGACTGGGAAGCGCCGACCGGTGGCTATCTGCTGACCGCGTGTTTCGCCAGTGGGCGAGCGGCGGGGTTGGGGATGGTTGAATGGTTACAGCGCAAAGATTGAAGGCCGCAGCGCGCCCATCGCGAGCAAGCTCGCTCCCACATTGGAATTGTGTCGATCACAAATCCCCTGTGGGAGCGAGCTTGCTCGCGATGGCGGCTTAACAGACGCCGAAGTTAATCAAGGCTTACGCTTGCGCGGCCCGGTATTGAACACCGGCACCTTGCGCACAGGCTTGATCGAAGGCTCCGCCGGTGCAACCTCACCGCTATCAACCCACCGACCCAGATTGCGTTTACCACCGCCACCACCGGAAGCCTTGGGCTTCTTCGGTTTTTTCGGCTTTTTGACGACCTGGCCACTGGCATCGGTGTCCGGCACGCGGTGCTCGGGTTCGAAGTCCGGCTCGTTCTGCCGCTTCAAAGTCTGGCGGGTCAGCATCTCGATGGCCGACAGCAGATTCACTTCATCGGCGCAGACCAGGGAAATCGCCTCGCCGGTCGAACCCGCGCGACCGGTACGACCGATGCGGTGGATGTAATCCTCAGCGACGATCGGCAAGTCGAAGTTGACCACCAACGGCAGGTCTTCGATGTCCAGGCCACGGGCTGCCACGTCGGTAGCGACCAGGATCTGCACTTCACTCGCCTTGAAGCGGTCCAGCGCACGCTGGCGGGTCGCCTGGGGTTTGTCGCCGTGGATGCCGTCGGCGTTGATGCCCAGGCCCTGAAGTTTCTCCACCAGCGCGTCCACGCCGTTGCGGGTCTTGGCGAACACCAGCACCTGCTTCCACTTGCCCTTGCGCATCAGGTGCACGAACAGTTCCGGCTTGCGCTTCTTGTCCACCGTCACGATCCATTGCTTGACCGTATTGGCTGCGACGTTGCGCGGGCTGACTTCGATAGTCAGCGGATCGTTGAGCATCTGCCCGGCCAGCAGGCGGATGTCATCGGAGAAGGTTGCGGAGAACAGCAACGTCTGACGTTTCTTCGGCAGCGCACGGTAAATGTTCGCCAGCTCCTCGGAAAAGCCCAGGTCGAGCATGCGGTCGGCTTCGTCCAGCACCAGGGTTTGCAGCTGGTTGAACTTCAGCGCGTTCTGGCGGAACAGGTCGAGCAAGCGGCCCGGAGTCGCTACCAGCAAGTCGACGCCACTGCGCAGCTTCATCATTTGCGGGTTGATGCTGACGCCGCCGTACACCGCGTAAGTGCGCAATGGCAGGTTTTCGGCGTACTGGCGCACGGCTTCGTGAACCTGCTCGGCCAGCTCGCGGGTCGGCACCAGGATCAGTGCGCGAACCGAGTTGGCGGTGACTTTCGGCCCTTCCATGGCCAGCAGTTGCAGCAGCGGCAGGGCGAAACCGGCAGTCTTGCCGGTACCGGTCTGGGCCGCGGCCATCAGGTCACGACCGGCCAGCACTGCCGGAATGGCTTGCGCCTGAACCGGCGTCGGAGTCTGGTAGCCGAGCGTCTCAAGGGAGCGCAGCAAGGGTTCGATCAGGCCAAGGGTGGCGAAAGTCATGGGAGTACCGTAGGAAAATTCAGCGCGGTTGTGCGAAACAAGAGTGCAATGGCGCGCAGTTTACCCTAATTCACACGGGATTCTGTCGGCACTACCGTCGGCACGACCTTCTCCACCGGCTGCTGCGGCTTACGACGCCACTGCGGCAAGCCAATCAGCACCACGGCACTGATAATCACCAGCATGGCCAGTGCTTCCTCGACTCCAATGGTCTCACCGACAAACACGATCCCCAGCAAGACCGCCACCGCCGGGTTGACGTAGGCATAACTGGTGGCAGCGGCCGGACGCACGTGCTTCAACAGGTACATGTAGGCGTTGAAGGCGATGATCGAACCGAACACAGTCAGGTACGCCAGCGCAGCCCAGCCTTCAATCGGCGGAACCTTGTCCAGATGCTCACCGCTGACCGCACTGCCGATCAGCAACACCACGCCACCCACCAGCATTTCCACGGCACTGGCCATCGCCCCTTGAGGCAATGGTAAATGCTTGCTCCACACCGAGCCGAAGGCCCAGGTGGCCGCCGCAAAAATCAGCAGGGCTGCACCCAACGGGCTCGATTGCAGGTTGGAGCCGAGGTTGAGCATGACGATGCCGATCATTCCGAGCGCAACGCCAGCCCATTCGAGACGGGTATTACGCGCGCCCCAGAAATAGCCACAGAGCAAGGTAAACAGCGGCACCGTTGCCACCGCCAAAGCGGCCACTCCAGAAGCCACGCCGGTGTGTTCGGCCACGCTGACCGCTCCGTTACCGCACGCCAGCAGCAATACGCCAATGATCCCGGCGGCTTTCCACTGCGCCCAGGTCGGCGCCGGCGCCCCGCGCCAACGCAGGAAGGCGTACATCAAGGTCCCGGCAATGACGAAGCGGATGCCGGCGAGTAGCAGCGGCGGCCAATACTCCACGCCGATGCGGATCACCAGGTAGGTCGAGCCCCAAATCACGTACAAGGCGAAAAAGGCTGCGATCAACGGTAAGGGAAAGCGACGTAGGCCGGACATGGGGCAACTCACAGGCAGAACAGGTGAACGGCTATTCTAGAAAGGCTGGAGCCGGAAAATAAGTTACAAAACCTTTTTAAACCGCCAGTACACTTTTCAAAACACGGTGTTCATGGCAATAAACCGTGTTTTCGAAAGTCCGTCATTTTTCAGGAGTGCCACGATGGATAAGTACGACCGCATGCTGCTCAGCGCCCTGCTGGAAAATGGTCGCGCGTCCTACGCGGACCTGGCGCGCAAGGTCAACCTGTCCGCCCCGGCCGTGGCCGAGCGCGTGGCCAAGCTTGAAGCCAGCGGCGTGATCACCGGCTATCAGGCGAAGGTCGACATGGCCAAGCTCGGCTTGCCCATCCAGTGCGTGATCGAACTGCGCCTGAACCAGCACGGCAACCAGAAAGCCTACGACGACCTGATCAAAATCCCGCAATTGACTGAATGCCATCGGGTGACCGGCGACCCGTGCGTGATCATGCAGGCAGCCGTGGGTTCGATGCCGGAGCTGGAAGAGTTGATCAACCGGATCGCCACGTTCGGGTTCAGCAAGACGTCGATTGTGTTGTCGAGTGCGATAGAGAAGCGGGTGCCGCTGGGGCACATTGAAGGGAATGGCAAATCCTGAGGCAATGATGTCCCTGTGGGAGCGAGCTTGCTCGCGATGGTCGCCAACGATAACGCGGGGAACCTGACACCCCGTGTTGTTCTCGGGTTCATCGCGAGCAAGCTCGCTCCTACAGGGAGGGGATTTGCGATGTTCCTAGAACCCGCGATAACGCTTGAGGTGTTCGTTTACCTTCGCCGCCGGCACTTTCTGCAACTTGCACAGCAAGTCATGGGACAGCTCGCGCAAGCCGTGTTTCTGGCGCAACTCTTCGGCCAGGTGTGCCGTAAGGTTGGCCGCCATCTCGGCGTCGGCCATGGCCCGGTGGGCCTTGCCGGTGTGGGGCAGGTTGGCGAACGTGGTGAGGGTGCCGAGTTTGTGGTTCGGCGCGGCGGGCATCAGGCGGCGAGCCAGCAGCAGCGAGCAGGCAAAGTTCTGCAAGCGGGTGCGTTTGATTCGCCCCAGTTCGAAGTCCCAGAACTTCTGGTCGAACGCGGCGTTGTGCGCGAGCAACGGCGTGCAGTCGACGAATTCATTCACTTCGTTCATCACCTGCTCCGCCGACGGCGCGGTGCGCAGCATGGCGTTGCTGATGCCGGTGAGTTGTTCGATGAAGGCCGGGACGCGCACGCCGGCATTCATCAGGCTTTGGTAACGCTCGACGATGCGCCCCTGTTCAAGGATCACCACGGCGATTTCCGTGGCCCGGCAGCTGCTGCTCGGTGAGATCCCGGTGGTTTCAAAGTCGATGACTGCGATGCGTTCCAAACCTGGTTCAACTCCGTAAAAATCAATTCTTGAGCAGCAACGCGCCTTCGATCGGCACGTAGCGGCTGGCGGCGCGTATCAGCGAGTTGGCGGTCAGGCCCGGTACGCCGTAGGCCACTGCTTGTACGCCGTGTTTGCTGATGATGCGTTCGAGCAGCATGTCGAAATCACCGTCGCCGGAGGCCAGGACGATTTCATCGACATGGTCGGCGGCATCCATGATATCGAGGGTGATGCCCACGTCCCAATCGCCCTTGGCTGAGCCATCGCTGCGCTGGATATAGGGTTTGAGCTTCACGGTGAAACCGAGGTTGCGCAGGATCTGCTGGAACTGCTGCTGTTTGCTGTCGCCACGGTCGATGGCATAGGCGTAGGCTTCGACGATCTCGCCCTGCTTGCTGATGTCAGCCCACAGTGCGGCGTAGTTGAAGTGGCAACCATAAGCCTGACGCACGGTGTAGTAGAGGTTCTGGACATCGGCGAACACTGCGATTTTTTTCACCGGCTTTCCTCAGGGCTGAATCAGGCACCAGGCCCGAAAAGTCGCCCAGTATGCCAGCCCTGAGGATTGTTCCGCGAATAATCGGCCCGGAGCGCGGTTGCGCTCCGGACGAATGGCGTATCAGACGAAGGAATCGTCGTCGCCGCCGAATAACGAGTCATCGCTGTAGTCAGCGTCGCTGAACCCGCCCTGATCGTTGCTGTAGGAGTCGTTACCGGCCATGCGCTGGTCATCGCCCCAGCCATTGTTGCCCTGGTCGTTGACCTGGGCCGGCTCTTCCTTGATGACTTCGACGACTTCCGGTTGCTGATTGTGATGGAACAGGCTGCTGATGCCTTGTGCCAGCATCACGCCACCCGCCACGCCTGCGGCGGTTTTCAGCGCACCACCGAGGAAACTGCTGCCGGTCGCTGCCGGAGCCTGTTGCTGTGGTGCATAGCCCTGCTGGGGAAAGTTCTGCGGCGGCGCGCCGAAGCTCTGCTGTGGCGGTTGCGAACCGAACGACGAGCGTCCCGGCTCGCGCCAGCCACCGCTCGAGGGTGGTGAGCTCTGGGTGGGTGCAGGCTGTGGCTCACGAGAGTTGCCGCCAAAGATGCTCGACAAAAAGCCACCGCTGCTCGGCGCTGGAGCCGGGGTCGCCTGGGCCTTGGCCTGTTGCAGTTCGGCCTGCAACTGCTGGACTTGCTGGGTCAGTTGCCTGTTCTGTTCATCGAGGCTCTTGACCGCCGCCTCTTGCACCAGAATCGCCTGGGTCATGAAATAACCTGCTGCGGGCTGGCGCGTCAGGTGTTCCTTGATCCGCGCCTCGGCCTGGGCGTCGCGCGGGGCTGAGTCCGTTTCGGCCTGCTGCAGCCGGGAAAACAGTCCATCGATCAGGGTTTGTTCTTCGCTGTTCATGGCGACCTCGTAGATTGCCGGGAAAATCGTTGCCTTTATCCAATGAGGATAAGGTGCCCGACCTTAATGGAGGCTGAAACAAGATGTTTCAATGACATTTACCGAACGTTTACGTTTGCGTCTACGAGCGCTTGATCGGTTAAAGTGAGCCACTGCTTCCAACCTGCGATACCCACTGATGAATCCGTTAGATGTCCTGCGTGACTCGCTGTATTTCTTCAAGCGCAATCTGGGCCAGATCGTGCAGCTGTGCCTGCCGCTGGTGATGCTTGAGGCGCTGCTGCAACAAGTGGTCGACCACTCCACCGAGCCGGACAGTTTCCCCGGCATCAGCGTGATAGTCGGCTTGCTGGTGTACCCGCTGTACACCGCTGCGCTAATCCTGTTTCTCGACGCCCGCAGCCGCGGCGAGTCGCCGCGCAACCGCGACCTGCTGGCGATGGCGGCGAGCCTGTGGCCACGCTTCGCCCTGCTCACGGCGCTCAATACCGTGCTGATTCTGCTGGGCCTGTCGCTGTATTTCCTGCCGGGTATCTACCTGATGGTGACCCTGGCGTTTGGCGAATACCTGCTGGTGTTGCGCGGCCTGGCGCCACTGGCGGCCATGAAGGAAAGCCTGCGCATGACCCAAGGGCATTTCTTGCGCATCCTGCTGTGCATTCTGTGTGTGATGGGGCCGTTGTGGCTGCTCAAAGGCGTGACGCTGGCAGCGTACCCCGAACCTCAGAACCCGGTGGTATCCATGCTGATCGACAGCGCCCACAGTTTTCTGCAGCTGTTTACCAGCGTGGTGCTGTTCCGACTGTTCATGCTGATCAACCCGTTGCCTGAAAGAAATGACAACTCGCTCTGACCTTAGGCGCGACCCTCGCTCTCGGGTATGCTCGGGAACAATCCTGTAACGCTAATAAGCCGAGCCATGACCCGTCTACTGCGCTACATCCTGCCGGGCCTGCTGATCGTGATCGGCCTGATCGCCGCGATGATCTACAGCCTGACCTGGCGCCCCGACGCCAAAGAATTGTTGCCCGTCAGTTGCAGTGCCCAGGCCCCCTCCCTGGTCCCCGGGCAGGCGTTGAAGGTGATGACCTGGAACGTCCAGTACCTGGCCGGCAAGCGCTACGTATTCTGGAATGACCTGGCCGCGGGCACCGACGAACGCCCCACAGCGGAAGACATGGCTTTCAGCCTTGACGAAGTGGCGCGGGTGATTCGCGACGAACAACCGGACATCGTGCTGTTGCAGGAACTGGACGACGGCGCCAAGGCCAGCGATTACCAGCACCAGTTCAAGCTGCTGCAGGAGCGGCTCGCCGACTTGTATCCGTGTGGCACCAGCGCGTTCGACTGGAAGGCCGACTTCGTGCCGAATCCGCACATCTTCGGCAGTGTCGGCCGGCAACTGGCAACCCTGAGCCGTTACCGGATCGAACATGCCGAACGGCTGCAACTGCCAGTCGCCTCGGGCAATCCGGTCAGCCGCCAATTCAAACCCAGAGACGCCTTGCTGGTGAGCTACCTGCCATTGAGTGATGGCGGGCAAATAGCGGTGCTCAATACCCATCTGGAGCGCGCCAATCGAGCCGACAACACCTTGCAAAACCAGGTGAACGCCGTGGCCAGGGCCCTCGACAAACTCGAAAGCCGTGGCACGCCGTGGTTGATCGGTGGGGATTTCAACCTGTTGCCTCTGGGCCAGTATCGGCGCCTGCCCGATGCACAACGCGCGCCCTACTCCGCCGACAGCCCGTTGCACCTGCTGTGGGACAAGTACCCGATGATCCCGACCAACAACGAAGCCAGTGGTATCGACCGCGAGCGCTGGCTGACCCACTACCCGAACGATCCCGGACTGAACGGCCCGGACCGGACCGTCGACTACCTGTTCTACAGCCCGCGGATCAAACGGGTGGAGGCGATGGTGCGGCAGGACGATACATTGCGCATCTCCGATCACCTGCCGGTGATTGCGCGCTTCCTTCTACCGGCTGCGCCCTGACACCTCACCCCAACCAGACACAAAACCTGTGGGAGCGAGCTTGCTCGCGATGGCGTCGTGTCAGTCGACATCAATGCTGAATGACAAATCGCAATCGCGAGCAAGCTCGCTCCCACAGGGATGGTGCACGGGCTGGAATCGGGTTTAATGCACCTCTTCCAGATCGTCATGCAGCAGCCCGAAGATCTCGCGCTTCATCTCGATGAACGAGCGCTCCATGACCATGTCCAGGTTGCGTGGACGTTCAATCGGCACATCCAGAATCTGCTTGATCCGCCCCGGCCTGGCACCCATCACATAAACCCGGTCGCCCAGCAGAATCGCCTCGTCGATGTCGTGGGTCACGAACAACACAGTCTTCTTGCTGTTGCCCCACACCCGCAGCAACAACTGCTGCATTTGCAGGCGCGTCTGGCTGTCGAGAGCCCCGAAGGGTTCGTCCATCAGCAGGATCTGCGGGTCATTGGCCAGTGCGCGGGCAATGGCGACACGTTGCATCATCCCGCCGGACAACTGTTTGGCGTAGTTGTCGGCAAAGCCGCTCAGGCCCACTTCGTTCACGTAGTAATCGACGATGTCCTTGCGTTGCGCCGCCGGCATGCCACGCCGCTTGAGGCCGAACTCGACGTTCTGCCGCACCGTCAGCCACGGGAACAGCGTGTAGCTCTGGAACACCATGCCGCGGTCCGCGCCGGGGCCTTCGACCTGCTGGCCGCCAACGTAAATCTCACCCGAGGTCGGTTCGGCCAGGCCGGCGGTGAGATACAGCAGGCTCGACTTGCCGCAACCGGAAGGCCCCACCAGTACGGCAAATTGCTGGTCCGGCACTTCGAACGACACTTCCTCCAACGCGGTAAAGGTACCGCCATCGGGTTTCTTGTAACTCAGGCTGACCTTGTCCACCTTCAGCCGTGGCGCGTTCACCGGGGCGGCCTGGGGGGCGACAAAACGATGAGTGGCGGCGGTTACTGAGCCCATGCGGTGATCCTCAGACGAAGGAAACGGAACAGTTGATCGGTGACCAGGCCCAGCAGGCCGATGATCGCGATGGCGAGGAAAATCACATCCACCTGGAAGCCACGCATGGCCTTGAGGCTCAGGTAACCCAGGCCACTGGATGCGGCCACCAGTTCAGCCACCACCAGGTAAGTCCAGGCCCAGCCCATGGTCACCCGCAGGGTGTCGAGCACGCCCGGCAAGGACGCCGGGGCAATCACATGCAGCACCGCGTCACGACGGTTCGAGCCAAGGGTGTAGGAGGCGTTGATCAGGTCCTTGGAGATGCCTTTGGACACGTCCGCGATCATCACCAGTTGCTGGAAGAACACGCCGAAAATGATCACCGACACACGCTGCTCCAGACCGATGCCGATCCACAGGATGAACAGCGGTACGAACGAGGTCACCGGCAGGTAGCGAATGAAATTCACCAGCGGCTCAAGGAAGGCCTGGACGATGCGAAAGCTGCCCATCAACAAGCCCAGGGGCACCGCCACCAGGGACGACACGATGAAACCGACCATCACCACTTCGACACTGGCCCACACATGTTGGCCAAGGGTGCCGTCGCGGCCTAACCGCACGGCGGCCTCGACCACCGCGCCCGGCGTCGGCAGGAACATGCCCGGCACCACGCCACCGTAGGACAACCCGGCCCACAGGCCGACCAACAGCACCCAGGCCAGGCCGCTCGCGCTCCAGATCACCGAGACCGGTAATCCGGTCTTGGGCGTGATGCAGCGGCTCAGCCATGAATTGCGCTTGAACATGCAGCCTCCTAGAGCGGGGTGACGAAGCGGTTGTCGATCAGGTCGTCATTGCTGACGTTGTAGGGCTTGCCTTGCAGCTCGCTGGCGGTCTCGTTGGCCAGCTTGATCAGCGGTGCGCTGTCACCCGGTTTACCCGGCGAGCCCAGCAGTTTTTCGCTCATGGCCTGATCGTAGAAACGCACGCCCTGTGCGGCCGCTTCCATTTCCTTCGGATCGGCCAGGTAACCGCCGACACCCTTGGCCATGATTTTGTAGGCTTCCTGTGGATGATCCTTGGTGTACTGCACAGCTTTGTACAAACCGGCCACCAGGGCCTTGACGTCTTCCGGCTGTTTTTCGATCACGCTGCAGTTCAGTGCGACCACATCGACGATCACCCCCGGTGTGCTGCTGCTGTCGATCAGCACCTTGCCCTGCTTCTTGTCGCGAACCATCGACAGGTGCGGCTCCCAGGTCACGGCAGCCGGTACGCGACCGGCGATGAACGCGGTGGCGGCGTCGTCAGCCGTCATGTTCTGCACGGTGATGTCGCTCATGCTCATGCCGTGTTTTTTCAGCAGATAGGACAACCAGAACTGCGAGGTCGAACCTTCGTTGACCGCAACGGCCTTGCCCTTGAGTTCCTGCAGGCTCTTGACGTCCTTGCCCACCAGCACGCCGTCGCCACCATGGCTGTCGTCCAGCGCGGCCACGGCCTTGAAGCAGAATTGCGGACGGTACTTGAGCACCTCGTCGATGGTCGACGCCGAGCCGGACAACTCGCCGGAGGCTTGTGCGGCCATGTACATCGCCGCCTCCTCGACCACCGGCAATTCGACGGTCAAACCGTTTTCCTTGAAGTAGCCAAGGTCCTTGGCCAGGTACAGGGTGCCGTAGCCGACCCAGGTGGTATGACCGATGGACAGGGTGCCGGCCTGGGCGCTGGTGGCGACCGTCGCGGCGATGGCGGTGACCGCCAGTGGATGGGCAACGCGGGTAAGCAAGGACTTGATCATGGAGCACTCCCAAAGCTGTTGATTTAGTTTTGTCATGGGCAGTACGGCGAGCCCTGAATCGGCTGCAACCTGTGGTCTCTCGGGGACCCTTCGGCGGGCAGCATTCGGTGGGCTGGCGAGATCGATGTTGGCCCAAGGGCGGGATTAGGAAAATGAGGAAATATGTGGATGCGAACGATGAAAAAACTCGTTAGCGCGCACCGCGAAAGGGCGCTGTGGGCGGGGATGCACAGGGTGAGAGCAAGACTTGGGAAATGTGTTGTTTGAGCAATAGCTATCGCGAGCAAGCTCGCTCCCACAGGGTTTGTGCCAGCCACAATATTTGGGCATTACACATAACCTGTGGGAGCGGGCTTGCCCGCGAAGAGGCCCGCAAGAACGCTACAAATGTCAGAGCCAGCCGTATTCCTGCGCTGTACGATCCACCGCTTTCAGGGTCTTGCTGATCAGCTCATCAATCTCTTCACGGCTGGCAATCAACGCCGGCGCCATGATCATCCGGCCCAAGGTCGAGCGAATGATCACGCCCTCTTCAAAACCGATCGTACGGCAGCGCCACGCAATGTCGTTCTCATTGGCAAAACGCTTGCGGCTGGTTTTGTCTTCGGCCAGTTGCAGCGCCGCGACCATGCCGGTGCCCTGGATGTCACCCACCAGCGGGTGCTTGCCGAACACTTCGCGCAGACACTGCTGCAGGTACGGGCCGATGTCGTCCTTGACCCGCGTCACCACGCCTTCATCGCGCAGGGCCTTGAGGTTGGCAATCGCCACCGCCGCCGCCACCGGGTGCCCGGAATAGGTCAGGCCGTGGGCAAACACACCGCCCTGCTCCACCAGCACCGAGGCCATTTTCTTCGACAGGATCAAGCCGCCCATGGGGATGTAGCCCGAGGTCAGGCCCTTGGCGATGGACAGGGTGTCCGGCTCGAACCCGAAGTACTCGTGGGCGAACCATTCGCCGGTGCGACCGAAGCCGCCGATCACCTCATCGGCGCACAGCAGCACATCGTACTTGCGGCAGATGCGCTGGATTTCCGGCCAGTAGCTTTCCGGCGGGAAGATCATGCCGCCGGCGCCCTGGAACGGTTCGGCGATAAAACCCGCGACCTTGTCAGCCCCCAGTTCGAGGATCTTCGCTTCCAGTTGCTGCGCCGCGCGCAGACCGAATTCGGCCGGGGTCAGGTTGCCTTCGTGGGCGAAGAAGTACGGCTCGTCGATGTGCTCGATGTCCGGAATCATGCCGCCCATTTCGTGCATGAACTTCATGCCGCCCAGCGCCGTCGCGGCCAGGGTCGAACCGTGGTAACCGTTCCAGCGGCCGATCATGATTTTCTTCTCGGGTTTGCCGAGCACCTGCCAGTAACGACGCACCGTGCGGATCAACACCTCGTTGGCTTCAGAGCCGGAGTTGGTGTAGATCGCGTGGCTGTAGTGAGCCGGCAGCAGGCTGAACAGCAGCTCGGACAGCTCGATCACCTGCGGGTGGGTGGTGTGGAAAAACATGTTGTAGTACGGCAGCTGTTCCAGCTGCCGGCTCGCCGCGGCGGCCAGGTCCTTGCGCCCGTAACCGAGGTTGGTGCACCACAACCCGGACATGCCGTCGAGGTAACGTCGGCCATCGTTGTCCCACAGGTGCAGGCGCTCGCCACGGACCATCACCCGTGGCCCCTCGTCATTGAGGGCTTTCTGATCGACGAACGCATGGATGTGGTGCGCAGCGTCGGCGGCCTGGTAGTCGCGGGTATCACGTGGTGTGGTCATCGCCAGTTCTCCGTTTTGTTATCAGCGCAATTGAAACCAGGTGGTCTTCAACTGGGTGTATTTATCGAATGAATGCAGGGACAGATCGCGGCCGAAACCCGACTGCTTGCCACCGCCAAAAGGCACGGTCACGTCCAGCGCATCGACGCTGTTGACCGACACTGTACCGGCGCGCAATTGTCGCGCCACACGGTGAGCGCGGTTGAGGTCGTCGGTCCACAGCGAGGCCGCCAGACCGTAGACGCTGTCGTTGGCCAGTTGCAAGGCGTGGGCTTCATCGTCGAATGCCATAATCGCCAGCACCGGGCCGAATACTTCATCGCGAAACAGCGGCATGTCCGGCGTCACGCCGGTAAAAATCGTCGGCTGGATGAAGTTGTCCGAGCCGTTGAAGATCGACTGTCGACCGCCACAGATCCTGGTCGCGCCTTGCTGTTCGGCCTGCTGGATGAACTTCATGATGCGCGCGGTCTGACGGCTGTCGACGATGGCCCCGGCGGCGCTCGACGGGTCCAGTGGATCGCCCGGCAACCAGCGTTCGGCCTGGGCTTTGAGGCGTTCGACAAACTCGTCATGGATCGAGCGCTGCACCAGCAACCGCGAGTTGGCCGAGCAGACTTCGCCCTGATTGAAGAAGATACCGAACGCGGCTTTCTCGGCCGCCAGGTCCAGATCCTGACAATCGGCAAACACCAGGTTGGCGCTCTTGCCGCCGCACTCCAGCCACACCTGCTTGAGGTTCGATTGCGCCGAGTACTGCATGAAATATTTGCCGACCTCGGTGGAGCCGGTGAACACCAGGCAATCGACGTCCGGGTGCAGGCCGAGGGCCTTGCCGGTCTGCTCGCCGAGCCCCGGCAGCACGTTCAGCACACCCGCAGGTACACCGGCTTCCAGCGCCAGCTCAGCCAGGCGCAGGGCGGAAAACGGCGACTGTTCGGCCGGCTTGAGGATCACCGAGTTACCGGCGGCCAGGGCTGGGGCGAGTTTCCACGCCGCCATGTCCAGAGGGAAATTCCACGGCACCACCGCAGCCACCACGCCCAAGGCTTCGCGAGTAATGGTTGCCAGCACGTTCTGCGCACTCGGCGCGACCTGATCGTAGAGTTTGTCGAGGCTTTCGGCGTACCAGCGGAACACTCCCGCGGCACCCGGCACGTCGATGTTGTAGGCATCCGCGACGGGCTTGCCCATGTTCAGCGAGTCGAGCAGCGCCAGTTCCTCACGGTTTTCGAGGATCAAATCGGCCAGGCGCAACAGCACTTGCTTGCGTTCGGTCGGTGAGCGCGCAGCCCAGGTGCCTGCCTCGAAAACCTGCCGCGCATTGTGTACCGCCGAGTTCACGTCTTCTTCGCCGCAGGCGGCAACGTTGGCCAGGCATTGGCCGGTGGCGGGGTTGATCGCGGCGAAAGTCTGCCCCGACTGCGCCGGGCGGCACTGGCCGTCGATCATGGCCTGGTCGGGAAACCGCACGGAAGCGGCCTTGCGTTGCCAATACTCAAGCTCGAACACGTTCAGATGCTCCAGAGGACATTCTTGTGTATTGGATAGTCGCTCAGGCCCAAGCGGTGGAAAACCAGTAAAAATGTGTTCGCAGGCCAAGAAAAAACTACGTAGCCAATCTCCCTTCTGGCGCAGCATGTGGTTATTGTTCAACCACAACAAATCGCTACCCGAGCGGATAGGGGTGGCGCGCAAATTGCCAGGATGCCTGATCCGTTCTCCCCCCGAGGTTCGCTGTGGCTGCCTACAATCTGCGTCAACTGAAATACTTCATCACCACCGTCGAGTGCGGCAGCGTCGCCGAGGCCTCGCGCAAGCTGTACATCGCCCAGCCCTCGATCTCCACGGCCATCAAAGGTCTGGAAGACAGCTTCGGCGTGCAGCTGCTGATTCGTCACCATGCACAGGGCGTGTCATTGACCCCCAGTGGTGCACGCTTCTACCGCAAGGCCCAGGAACTGCTGCGCATGGCCAAGGAGTTCGAACAGAACGCCCTGGCCGACAACGATGTGGTCTCCGGGCAGATCGATATCGGCTGCTTCGAAACCGTCGCGCCGCTATACCTGCCGCAATTGATCGCCGGATTTTCGGCGTTGTATCCGGGGGTGGAAATCCGCATCCGCGACGGCGAGCAACAAGAGCTGGTGCAGGGCCTGACCTCCGGCGCTTTCGACCTGGCGATCCTTTACGAGCACGATCTGGACGGCACCATCGAGACCGAACCGCTGATGCCGGCGCAACGACCTTACGCGCTGCTGCCAGCCGATCACCGTTTTGCCCAGCAGGCACAGGTGTCGCTGCGGGACCTGTGCCTGGAGCCAATGATTCTTCTGGACGTGCAGCCGAGTCGGACCTACTTCGTCAGCCTGTTCGATGAGCTGGGCCTGACGCCACGCATCGCCTTCAGCTCGCCTTCGATCGAGATGGTGCGGGGCATGGTTGGCCAGGGGTTCGGGTTCTCGATCCTGGTGACCAAACCGCATTCGGAGTGCACCTACGACGGGCAGAAAGTGGTGTGCGTGGACATTGCCGAAGACGTCACCGGTTCAGGGCTGGTAGCGGCATGGCTCAAGCGTGGGCAATTGACCAAACCGGCGCAGTTGTTTGCGGACTACTGCCGCGAACAACTCACCGCCAAATCCGAAAGATCGCAGTAACTTCTGTGGTGAGGGGGCTTGCCCCCGCTGGGTCGCGCAGCGGCCCCAACTCTTCATCTGAAAAGCAGGGCCTGCTGCGCAGTCCAACGGGGGCAAGCCCCCTCGCCACAGAGTCCGGTGTTAACCGTTATTTACGGGGTTTGATCCGCGCAGTTGCCTCGGCCACCAGCGGATCATCCGGCCAGTAATGCTTCGGATAGCGCCCCTTCAAATCCTTCTTCACTTCGGCGTAGGTGCTGCGCCAGAAGTTGGCCAGGTCCTGAGTCACCTGCACCGGCCGCCGCGCCGGGGACAACAGATGCAGTTTGACCACCTGCCGCCCCCCGGCGATGCGCGGGGTCTCGGCCAGTCCGAACAACTCCTGCAAGCGCACCGCGAGAATCGGCGGCTGTTCGCTGTAGTCCAGACGAATCGACGAGCCTGACGGCACGCTCAAATGATGGGGCGCCAGCTCGTCCAAGCGTTGTGACAGCGGCCACGGCAGCAGGTTGTGGACGATGCTCGACAGGTCGAGATTGGCGAAGTGGCTGAGTCGCGAGACTTTGCCCAGATAAGGCATCAACCAGTGTTCAAGACTTTTGAGCAACGCTGCGTCGCTGACATCCGGCCATTCGCTTTCGCCCTTGCTGGCCAAGTCCAGTTGCCGCAACAAGGCGACCCGCGCCTGCCACTGACGCAACTCCGGTGTCCACGGCAACAGCTCCAGCCCTTTGCGCCGCACCAGGTTGACCAGCGCCTGGCTGCGGGCGGTTTCATCGAGACCGGTCAGCGGTTCACGGCTGAGGATCAGCTCACCAACCTTGCGCTGACGCTCGGCCCGCAGTACGCCTTCACGTTCATCCCAATCCAGTTGATCGACGCAGCGAACCTGCTCGGCCAGCACTGAATCGAAGAGTGCCGGATCGAAGTCCGTCGCCAGATAAATCCGCTCCTCACGCTGGCCCTGGCGACTGCCCAGATCGGCGATCACCAGCCACGGCTGCTTCATCAGGCTATCGGCCTCGGCGAACAGTGCGGCACGTCCGTTGGCCAAGCGATATTCCGCACCACCGGCGCGCCGTTGCTGAGCGACCCGGTCGGGATAGGCCAGCGCCAGCAATGCGCCGAGCCAGCGCGGGTGATCTGGATCGCTGACCGGCTCCGCTGCTTTGCCCCGTAGGTAACCACGATACTGCCGCGCCAGTTGCCGTGCGCGCTGCACCCCACCCTGGGCACCCCGTGCGGCGCGTTCTACGCCAGACAGCAATACCAGTCGGCTGTGCAAGTCCGCCCCGGCGCCGCGCAAGATATCGCGCTCGCCGAGCAGTGCCGCGACGTCGCAGGCCATGTCCGCCAGTCCCAGCGCCTGGCCGCGCAACAGCAAATGCGCGATGCGCGGATGCGCCGGCAGTTCGGCCATGGCCTGACCGTGACGGGTCAGCGCGTCACCCTGCAGAGCGCCCAAGCGTTCGAGCAAGTCCTGGGCCTGCGCATACGCGGCGGCAGGCGGCACGTCGAGCCACACCAGTTGTCCGGGCGTCACACCCCAGCGCCCCAGTTGCAAGGCCAGCCCGGCGAGGTCCGCCGAAAGGATTTCCGCACTGCCATAGGCCGCCAGTTGCTCATGCTGATCCTGGGACCACAAGCGATAACACACGCCCGGCTCCAGGCGCCCGGCCCGGCCCGCGCGCTGGGTGGCGCTAGCCTTGGAAATGCGCTGGGTGTCGAGACGGGTCATGCCGCTGCCGGGGTCGAAACGCGGCACCCGCGCCAACCCGGCATCGATCACCACGCGCACGCCATTGATGGTCAGGCTGGTTTCGGCGATGTTGGTGGCCAGCACCACTTTGCGCTTGCCCGCCGGTGCCGGATCGATGGCTGCCCGTTGCGCGGCGAGGTCCAGTTCACCGTGCAATGGGCACAGTAGAACCTGAGTGTTTTCGCCCAAGGCATCGGCCAGTTGCTGATGCACACGTCGGATTTCCGCCTGTCCCGGCAGGAACACCAACACACTGCCGGTTTCGTCGTTCAAGGCTTCAAGAATGGTCTGCACCAGACGCGGCTCGATGAATTCACCGGACTGGAACGGTCGGCCCCAGCGCATCGCCACCGGGAACATGCGCCCTTCGCTGCGCAGAATCGGCGCGTCGTCGAGCAACCCGGCCAAGCGTTCGCCTTCGAGCGTGGCGGACATCAAGAGGATTTTCAGCGGCTGATCGTCACGGAACAGTTCCCGGCCATTGAGGCTCAGGGCCAGCGCCAGATCCGCGTCGAGACTGCGTTCATGAAATTCGTCGAAGATCAGCAGGCCCACGCCCTCAAGCGCCGGGTCGTCCTGCAAACGCCGGGTGAGGATGCCTTCGGTGACCACTTCAATGCGGGTGTTGGGACCGACCTTGCTGTCGAGCCGAATGCGATAACCTACGGTTTCGCCGACCTTCTCCCCCAGCTCACTGGCCAGCCGTTCAGCCGCTGCGCGCGCGGCCAACCGACGGGGTTCGAGCATCAGGATGGTCTGCCCGGCCAGCCACGGTTCGTTGAGCAAGGCCAAAGGCACGCGGGTGGTTTTACCGGCGCCGGGCGGCGCTTCGAGCACGGCTTCGTGGCGTGTAGCGAGGGCTTCACGCAGGGCGGGTAAAACTTCATCGATCGGCAAAGAAATCATGCTGGCTCCCAAACAGAGCGGCGAGTATAACGGCGAACTGCAAGGCGTTCGTCAGGGTCTTAATTCATACCGACGACGTTTCGTTTCGAGATTACCCAGGAGATTTCATATGCGTGCTCCCTTTCGCCTGATTGGCGGTGTTCTGGTCGCAACCTTGCTGACTCAAGTGACCGCCTGCGGTTCGATCTTCTACCCGGATCGCCGTGGCCAGATCGAAGGCAAGATCGACCCGGCCATCGCCGCGCTCGACGCCGTGGGCCTGCTGTTCTACATCATCCCCGGCCTGATTGCGTTTGCCGTGGACTTCGCCACCGGCGCGATTTACTACGCGCCGGGAGAGACCGCACAAGTTGCACCGGAAAAACTCAAGGAAGCCATCGGCGCCGACGGCAAAGTCGATAACCGCAAGTTGCAGACTATTCTGGAAAGCGAACTGGGTCGCAGCTTCCCGCTGGACGATCCACGCCTGATCCAGAGCAAAGGCAACGCCCAGCAACTGGCGATGTTCGGCCTGCAACCCGCCGCGTAAATCCCTACGCGCGAAAGGACTCTTCAAGGAACGATGGCCCCTATGACCTCCAGCTCCGAACACGCCCGCCTGCTGCGGCTGGCGACCCGTGCCTCGGTGGCGGTTGCATGCATCCTGATCGTCGCCAAAGCCATCGCCTGGTGGTTGAGCGGCTCGGTGAGCATGCTCGCCGGGCTCACCGACTCGACACTCGACGGCGTCACGTCATTGCTCAACCTGCTGGCGGTGCATTACGCCCTGCGCCCGGCCGACAATGATCATCGCTACGGGCACGGCAAGGCCGAGTCATTGGCGGGCATGGCCCAGGCGTTGTTCATCGGCGGCAGTGCGGTACTGATCGCGTTGCAGGCCTACGATCGGTTGAAGCATCCCGAGCCCGTGGGCGCGCCGTGGATCAGTATCGGCGTGATTGTGTTTTCCCTCGTGCTGACCCTGGCGTTGTTGATGTTTCAACATCGGGTGGTCAAGGCCACCGGCTCCAACGCGGTGCGCGCCGACTCCCTGCACTACCGCTCGGACATGCTGCTCAACGGCAGCATTCTGATCGCGCTGGTGTTGGCCGGGTTTGGACTGCATCAGGTCGACCCCTGGTTCGGCCTGGGAATCGCCGTCTACATTCTGTGGAGCGCGGTGCAGATCGCTCGGGAGAGCTTCGCCGTGTTGATGGATGAAGAACTGCCGCCGGAGGTCAGCCAGCACATGCTGGAATTGGCGTGCAGCGTCCCCGGCGTATTGGGTGCCCATGACCTGCGCACGCGGATCTCCGGCAACCAGTGGTTTGTGCAGTTGCATCTGGAGCTGCCGGGGGAGCTGACGCTATCCGTTGCCCATGGCATCAGCGATCAGGCTGCCGCAGCCATTCACACCGCCTACCCGCGGGCCGAAGTGCTGGTGCACGCCGACCCTCAGGAAGTGGTGAAAGCCGCGCGGGATCAGTAAGTCACCTGATAACCGCGACTGCTCAGGCAGTTACCCTGGGCCTGTCGGTAGGCTTGCACCACCGACGGGTCTGGCTGGTAGGTGGCGGTTCGTGGATCGAAACCACTCTGCTGCACCGCGTATTGATAACACTCGTAACCGTCCCGACTGACCTGCTCCGGCGACTGCCCGTTGGCTGGATACGCCTCCACGTCATAACCGCTGTTGCCAGCGGGTGGTTGCGGTTGGCCAACCGGCGGTTCGACCACGACGTAATCCTGAGTGCTTTGCTGATAGGCGTAATAGGAACCGGCCGCCAGGAACAGCAGCGCCCCGCCGATCCATACCTGCTCGGCGTAATCGGGCAGGTACCTGACACGAATCCCGCGCGGTGGCTGCACCACCACGTAACGCGGGCCCAGCGGGCGATACCAGTAGCCACCGGAATAGAAGTAATCCATGCCACGGTAAGGCACGCGGTAGTCGCGCTCGGGAAAGCGGTCGATCACTTGACCGGGACGATACCTGGGGCCAGGCCCCCAGCCGTTGCCGCGTCCACTCGGGCGCCCCTGCCCGTGATTGTCATAGGACGGTGCTACTGTGTAACCACTCCAGCGCTGTTTGTCATCGTTGCGACGTGGCTGGTCCTTGTAGTAACCGCGCTGCGGCTCCTGGGTCTGGCGCACGGTGTCGGGCCGGGGCTGGATTGGCATGTCAGTGGCCGGCATCTGCGGCGGTGGCGGCGGCGAGCGCACCTGGTTGTTGAAATCCGGCGCTGGACGGCTCTGCCTCTGGTCATTGTCCTGACGTTGATTCTGGCCGCCGTGCTCTTTCTGGCGGTTGTCCTTGTTCTGCGCCCGGGGCTGATTCTGCTGCTGGTCGTTGTGCGGATGCGGCTGGTCACCGCCACCACGGCCCTGGTTATCGCCCTGTTGCCCACCCTGGCCGCGTTGCCCGCCATCATGGCCACGGTTTTGCGGCTCATCGGCCATCGCTTGCACCGAGACACTGACACACAACAAACCAACACCGGCCAAACGCCAGATGCGCGATTTCATGCTTTACCTCATTGCGGGTAAGGGCCTGTACTTAAGACTGGGAAAGCGCTGGCCGGTTCTGCGACAGGTTATCTGTCACGCAACTTATTTATTGAGGCCAGCGGGTCAAATTCCACGCAAGAAAAAAGGGAGACCCGTCGGCCTCCCTTTAGAGAACTTCGTCCTGGCTCGACACTTGTGGCGTCGGCTCACCTCACGCCGTCTTCTGGACAGTGTGTAGCTCGGGGGCCGGCACATCCCCGGTGGGGGTGGCGACCGCGGCGGGCCTGATTCGGCGAGCCGCACTGGACTGTTTGTCCGAGCAGTGATTCTGGTGATAAGAATAGGCCGGGAGCGTCGGCAGAGGATTGCGAAGATTGCTGAATTAAACATCACTTGCGCAATTTTTAACCCTAGATACATAATCCTCCGCAATAGTTACGACAAAGGACCGATTGATGAGCAAGCTCGACCGTTACGACCTGAGTATTCTGGCGGAATTGCAGCGCGACGCACGCATCTCCAACCAGGAGCTGGCCGAGCGCATCGGCCTGTCGCCTTCGCCGTGCTCGCGGCGGGTCAAGCAACTGGAAGACGACGGTTACATTTCCCGCCAGGTCGCCCTGCTCGACCGCAAGATGCTCGGCCTGAGCCTGACCGCTTACGTGCTGATCGGCATGGACCGTCACACGCCGGAGCGTTTCGAGAATTTCGAAGCGGCCATCCGCACCCTGCCCCAAGTGCTCGAATGCAGCCTGGTGACCGGGATGGATGCCGACTATCAGCTCAAGGTCGTGGTGCCGGACATGGATCACTACCAGAAACTGCTGCTGGGGCATCTGACGCGGATTGAAGGCGTGACCAGCGTGCGATCGAGTTTTGTGTTGAATCAGGTGTTGAACAGCACCGAACTGCCTTTGACTCATCTGCGCAGCTGAGGACGCCATCGCGAGCAAGCTCGCTCCCACAAAGTTTTGTGTTGACCGCAGTATCGTGATCCATACAAAACCTGTGGGAGCGAGCTTGCTCGCGATGGGGCCGGCACAGGTGACGAATGACTGCGACACACCGACGCAGGTCAATACTGCACGAAGCCAGTGCGGCGTATACTCGCCGCGCCCTTTTAGCCTCGCCTGTGCTGGAGATGTTCGATGGATCCTGCAGTATTCGAAGAGTGGATGATGACCGGACTGGTCACGATCCTGATCATTTTCATGGGTTTCATCGTCTGGGATCTGGCGAAGAAGTCCAAGGCCGGGCGCTTTGGCTCGTTCATTCTGTTCTTCGTGCTCGGCCTTGGTGTTGCTGCATTCGTGATCAAAAGTGTGGTCATCGGCCTGATCGAATCCGGCACTTTATAAGCGCGCCGGAACTTCTTTCCACTGCCCCTGATCGAGCCCTTCGATCGTCCAGTCGCCGATCCTGACTCGCACCAGGCGCAAGGTCGGCAACCCGACCGCAGCGGTCATGCGCCGCACCTGCCGGTTGCGCCCTTCGCGAATCACCAACTCCAGCCAGCTGGTCGGCACGCTTTTACGAAAGCGAACCGGCGGATTGCGTGGCCACAGCTCAGGCTCGTCCAGTTGCCGTGCCTCGGCGGGCAAGGTCATGCCGTCATTCAATTCGACGCCGTCGCGCAAGCGCTGCAACTGTTCGGTGTTCGGCTCGCCCTCGACCTGCACCCAATAGGTCTTGGCCAGCTTGTGTTTCGGGTCGGCGATCCGCGCCTGAAGCTGGCCATCGTTGGTCAGCAGCAACAAGCCTTCGCTGTCGCGGTCCAGCCGTCCGGCCGGATAGATGCCCGGTACATCGATGTAATCCTTGAGGGTCGCGCGCCCGTCGCCGTCGCTGAATTGCGTCAGCACATCGAAAGGTTTGTTGAACAGGATCAGCTTCGGCTCGGCTGGTGGCGCCTTGGCGACACGGCGCGGGGCTGATGGGGATGGTTTCGCGCCGGGGCGACGGGAAGGTGGACGAGATGGACGCGACATGGGCAAAACAACATCTAACGGTCAGGGCTGCTAATGCTAGTGCCCTGACCGCCAAATGACCATGACAAACCGTTAGCGGAACGGCGGCTCGTCGAAGCTGCGCAGTTTGCGCGAGTGCAGCGAGTTGAGTTCGGTGCGCAACAGATCCACCGCCTCGATACCGATCTTCAGGTGCTGGCTGACCGCGCGCTCATAGAAAGCGTTGGCCGAGCCCGGCAACTTGATTTCGCTGTGCAGCGGCTTGTCCGAGACGCACAGCAACGTGCCGTACGGCACTCGCAAGCGATAACCCTGCGCGGCAATGGTGCCGCTTTCCATGTCCACCGCCACGGCGCGGGACAGGTTGATCAGCGGCCGTTCCTGCGCCCAGCGCAGCTCCCAGTTACGGTCGTCGTAGGTCAGCACGGTGCCGGTACGCAGGCGTTTCTTCAGTTCGTCGCCCTTCTCGCCGGTGACGTTGGCCGCCGCTTGCTGAAGCGCGAGCTGCACTTCGGCCAACGCCGGAATCGGAATGTTCGGCGGCACCACCCGGTCGAGAATTCCGTCGCGACGCATGTAGGCGTGGGCCAGCACGTAGTCGCCAATGGTCTGCGACTGACGCAGGCCGCCGCAGTGACCGATCATCAGCCAGCAGTGCGGGCGCAGCACGGCCAGGTGGTCGGTGATGTTCTTGGCGTTGGACGGGCCGACACCGATGTTCACCAGGGTCACGCCGTGCCCATCGCTGGCGATCAGGTGATACGCCGGCATCTGGTAGCGGTGCCAGACCACCCCGGCGGCAATCGCCGAGGCTTCGCCGTGATCCATGCTCTTTTCGATGATCACGTTGCCCGGCAGCACCATGCGCACGAAACGCGGGTCGTTGCGCAGTTGCTCCAGACCATGGACGATGAACTGATCGACGTAGCGGTGATAGTTGGTCAGCAGAATCCACGGCTGCACATGCCGCCAGTCGCTGCCGGTGTAATGCACCAGTCGGCGCAGGGAGAAATCCACTCGCGCGGCATCGAACAGCGCCAACGGCAGCGGATCGGTGTTTTCCCAATCGTACAGACCGTCGGCAATGCCGTCGGTCGCCGCCGACAGGTCGGTACTCGGGAACACCCGCGCCAGCACGGGGGCAGTGACACCGGAACCCGCCAGCTCATCACCCTGCTCGACCACATACGGATACGGGATGTTCTGCTGGCTGACACCGACTTCCACGGTCACGGTGAAGTCGTGCATCAGCGGAACGAGCTGTTCCAGCAGGTACTTACGGAAAGCCGAGGGATGGGTGACGGTGACGCTGTAGGTGCCCGGCAGCTGAACCTTGGCGTAGGCACGGGTGGTCTGCGGGACTTCGCCCTGGCAGTGATAGGTCAGGCGCAATTCGGGATAGCGGAACATCGAGCGCTGTTCTGCATCGGGCTCGACGCGATCCTTGAGGTAGCGCTTGAGCGCCTGGCTCAACGCGGTGGTTGCACGATTGTGCAAGAGTGCAAGCCGATCCACGGCTTGCTCGGCGGTTTGAACGACAATAAAAGCTTCGGTCACGATCAGCATCCTGTGTTCTGACTTGCAGACCTTCATCTTGCCTGCATCGTCGCTTCACGGGAACAGTGGCATTGACTGTGTACAGAGAACAACTGTGGGAGCGAGCTTGCTCGCGATAGCGGCGCATCAGTCAACATCACTGTTGAATGTTGATCCGTCATCGCGAGCAAGCTCGCTCCCACAGGAGTTTACGGCGCTGACCAGAAGCCTTGAGGAGTCGAGCGCGCGACAATCGCTTCCACGTCCAGCCCTCGAGGTAACGCGCCATACACTCGGCCGCCGCCATCCAGGCGACTGGCAATAAACGCATCACTGACCACCGCATTCCCGGCTTCCAGCAACAGCTTGGCCTGCAGCCCCAGGGCAATGTCTTCAGTCAGTTGCCGGGCGCGGTACTGGATGTCGCTGGTGTCCTTGAAGGCCGCCTGCAATTGATGGATGTGCGCAGCCAGGCGCTTGTCGCCATGGCCATCGCCCAACTCGCTGAACAGCGCATCGAGCACGCCTGGTTCTTTCGACAGGGCACGCAGCACGTCGAGGCACTGCACGTTACCGGAGCCTTCCCAGGTCGAATTCACCGGCGCCTCGCGGTAAAGCCGCGGCAGGATGCTGTCTTCGACATAACCCGCGCCGCCCATGCATTCGGCCGCTTCGTTGATCATCGCCGGCGCCCGTTTGCAGATCCAGTACTTGCCCACCGCCGTCACCAGGCGGGCGAATTTGGCTTCCTGCGAATCATCCAGATGATCCAGCGCCCGGCCCATGCGCAGGCTCAACGCCAGGGCCGCTTCGCTTTCAAGCGCCAGATCCGCCAGTACGTTCTGCATCAACGGCTGTTCGCTGAGCAGTTTGCCGCCAACCGATCGGTGAGCGCAGTGATGGCTGGCCTGGGTCAGCGCCTGACGCATCAGCGAACTGGAACCGACCATGCAATCGAAGCGGGTCATGGCGACCATCTCGATGATCGTCGGAACACCACGGCCCTCTTCACCGACCATCCACGCCAGTGCTCCACGGAACTCCACTTCGCTGGAAGCGTTGGAGCAGTTGCCGAGCTTGTTCTTCAGGCGCTGGATATAGAACTGATTGCGCGTGTCGTCCGGACGATGGCGCGGCAACAGGAAACAGGTCAGGCCCTTGTCGGTCTGCGCCAGTGTCAGGAAGGCGTCGCACATCGGCGCCGAGCAAAACCACTTGTGCCCCACAAGTTCATAGGCCTGGCCCGGACCGCTGGCGCCGACCGGATAGGCCTTGGTGGTATTGGCCCGCACGTCGGTACCGCCCTGCTTCTCGGTCATGGCCATGCCGATGGTGACTCCGGCCTTGTGGACCATGCCGACATTGCGCGGGTCGTATTCGGTGGCGAGGATTTTCGGCAGCCACTTTTGCGCCAGGTCCGGTTGCAGGCGCATGGCCGGAACGCTGGCGAAGGTCATGGTCAGCGGACATCCACTGCCGGCCTCGGCCTGGCTGTGCAAATAGGTCATGGACGCGCGGGCGACATGGGCGCCGTCCTGCGGGTGCGCCCAGGGCAGCGAGGTCAGGCCGTGTTCGACCGCCGTGCGCATTAATTGATGATAGGCCGGATGAAACTCCACCAGATCAATGCGATGACCAAACCGGTCATGGCTGTTGAACACCGGCTTGTTCTGATTGGCCAGGAACCCGGCTTCCATCAACGGGCCACCGGCCAGCGCGCCATAGGCGTCGATCCGCGATTCGGCCCAACCGGCCCCGAAGCGCCGCGACCATTCCTGCAACGGCAAGTCGATGCGGTACAGATTGGCGCCGTCCAGTGACGGTGGCTGGTTGGTGACTTCGTGGGTTTCGGCGAACTGATGCAGGTTCATGACAGGGCTCCTTTGGTCGGCCAAGGGACTTCAGTTAAGCACCGCCCCTCGGCCGAACAAAGTGTCATATACGCCTAACTGTCGGCGCTTTCGCCCTGCTTCGGGCAGAGCACACGGCGGTAGAGCGCGGCCTGCAA
Source organism: Pseudomonas sp. PDM30 (assembly GCF_019218985.1). Taxonomy (NCBI): domain Bacteria; kingdom Pseudomonadati; phylum Pseudomonadota; class Gammaproteobacteria; order Pseudomonadales; family Pseudomonadaceae; genus Pseudomonas; species Pseudomonas sp. PDM30. Next base: position 91,003 of record NZ_JAHUWM010000011.1, on the reverse strand, counting down.
GTCTTCGAATTTCACCGGCTTGCTCAAGTGATCAATCACTGCGCCGGTCGGGCAGCGCTCACGGTCACCGCTCAGGGCGATCATGAACAACGGCAGCTCGGCATAACCGGGTAACGCGCGGATCCGGCAGCACACCGACTCACCGTCCGGCAGCGGCAACTGACAATCGACCAGCACCGCGTCAAACACTTCGCGCTGCAACAGATCGAGCGCGACATCGACGCTGTTGGCTGTACGTACGCGAAAGCCCAGCTTGAGCAACATGCCGCGCATCACCAACTGGCTGATGCTGTTGTCATCCACCAACAGCACGGCACAATCCTGGGGCAAGCGCAGGCGCGGAAAATCCCGGGGCATCAACGGCGTCACCGGACGTTCGGCCGCCGGCAACCCGACTTCCACATCCAGCTGAAACCGGCTGCCGCGCCCTGGCTCGGAGCGATGAGTCAGTCGCCCACCGAGCAATTCGACCAACTGTCGGCAAATCGCCAGGCCAACCCCCAGGCCACCGTATTCACGGGTCATCGAGCCATCGAGCTGGAAGAACCGTTGATACATCGTGGCCTCCCCTAAATCGGTGAAACCAATGCCCGTGTCGATCACCGCAAAGGTCAACGCCAGCCGGTCGGGCTCGATGGTCTTGCCGGTCACCCGTAGCGCCAGACCGCCGACCTTTGTGAATTTGATGGCGTTATCCAGCAGGCATTCCAGGCACTGCGCGATCTTGACGTTGTCGCCGAGCAAGCGATCCGGCACACCTGGCGCGACATCGACCTTGAAGTCCAGCGACTTGCTCGATGCGTTGCCCTCGAACTGCGTGCGCAGTGCCTCGACCACGCCACGCAAGCTGAAGGTGTCGGCCGAGGCCTTGAGTTTGCCGGCCTGCAGTTCGGTGAGGGTGAGGATGCCGTTGACCATGCGCATCATGTCCCGCGCCGACCCCGAAGCCGTCTGCTGGTAGTACTCGAGTTCCGGGTCCATCTCGACCGTCTGCATCAGCTCCAGTGAACCGATCACACCATTCATGGGCGTGCGCAATTCGTGGGTCAGGGTGGCAAGGAACTCGTCCTTGAGCTTGTTACTGTGAGCCAGTTGCTGGTTGAGGACTTCAAGCTTCTGGCTGGCGTCGAACAGGGTTTGAGCCTGCTGCTCGCGCATGGCGTTGATGCGGTCGGCCAGCGCCAGGGACAGCAACGCCACTTCGATGGCCGAGCCGATCTGACTGGAATACATGGTCAGGAACACGTTCGGCAGGTATCCAAGCACCATCAGCGTATTGACGATGCCACCGAGTAAAAACGCCGACCAGGCAATGATGAAATACCGCGCCACCCGCAGGCCCCGCAGCCAGGCAAAGATCCCGGCGGCAAAAATCACCACGGTGAATGTCAGCGCCAGGGCCGTGGCCAGGCGCAAGGCCAGGGCATAGCTGGTCATCAATGACAGGCCGATCACCAGCGCACTGAAGGCAACCAGCGCCAGCAACAAGCGGTCAAGCCAGCGACTGTGGGTAGCCATCTGCAGGAAACTGCGGGCGAACTGACTGCCGAACAGCCCCGCACAGCCGATGAAAAACGGCGTCGCAGCGTTAGCCCACCACGGATTGTCCGGCCAGAAATACTGCACGGCCGCACCGTTTACCGACAGCTGATACAAGCCGAACGAGGCGATATAAAAGATGTAGTAGAGGTAACTGGTGTCGCGCACGCTGAGGTAGATGAACAGGTTGTAGACCAGCATCCCCAGCAGTACGCCGTAGATCAGCCCCAGTACGTAGAGGCGCACGGGCTGCTCTTCGAGGTAGGCGGTGCTCGACCACAAGGTTACCGGCGCCTGGATCGAGCCTTCGCTTTGCAAGCGCATGAATACGGTTTCGGCCTGGTCCGGCTTGAACGTCAGGTCGAACAGATAGTTGTTCTGACGAATCTCGCGGCTGGCGAAGGGCAAGGCATCGCCGGTCTGCCTGACCAACTGATAGTTGCCGGCCGCATCAGGCAAATAGAGATCGAGATGATCGAGGGGCGGATAGGCCAGTTCCAGCAGCCAGGTCCTTTGCGCCGCCGGATTGGCTGGACGGTAATGCAGGTCGATTTTCAGCCAGAACACCGAACGCGAGTACCCGGCGTTAAGCGTATCTTTGTGGTGCGGTTTGAAGTTGCCGGCCGCCGCTTGCGCACGGATATCCGCGATGGTCGCCTGACCACCTGCGTCCTCATAGACCTGCAGGGTTCGGCCCAAGGGGAGGCTTTGAGTGAACTCATCGAACTCGACGGCGTTTGCCAGGAGGGGCAAACACAACAGCAACATCAGCAAATAGCGCATTGAAGCCCCAGCGTGGCCTGTCCGGTTCTGTCAGGAAGCCCCCCATTCCTTTTGAGCAGACGTAAAACCGGTATCACCTGTTATTGGTTTGGATCCACTCTAGCATAGCCGTTGATGGCCAATGAGAACCACAGAAATTTTTCCTACAAAGGCTCTAGAACGGGCGTTCCAGCAACACCAACGAACGATTATCAATGACAGGAATATCAATGTGGCGAGGGGGCTTGCCCCCGTTCGGCTGCGAAGCAGTCGTAAAACCAGCCGACTCGATGAACCTGACGGGTCACTGGGGCCGCTTCGCTGCCCAACGGGGGCAAGCCCCCTCGCCACAATGTATCGACCAAACACACTGCCACAACACCCGAAAAACAGGTTTGGTGGTAAGCTCGCGCACCATGAATATCTACAGCTCTCGCCCCGTTGTCCTCTGTCTCTCCGGCCACGACCCAAGTGGTGGCGCCGGCTTGCAGGCAGATATCGAAGCCCTGCTCGCACAGGGTTGCCATGCGGCTCCGGCCGTCACCGCCCTGACCGTGCAAGACACCGTCAATGTCACTGACTTCCGCGTCCTGGACCGTGAGTGGGTACTGGCCCAGGCCAATGCCGTGCTCAACGACTCCGAAGTCGCCGCCGTCAAACTGGGCATGCTCGGTTCCCTGGAAATGGTCGACACCGTGGTCGAACTGCTTTCGGCGCACCCGCACTTGCCGGTGGTCTGCGACCCGGTGCTGCGCGCCGGTGGCGGCGGACGCCTGGGTAAGGACGAAGTCGGCTACGCCATGCGCGAACGCCTGCTGCCCCTTTCGATCATTGCGACCCCCAACCTTCCCGAAGCCCGCATCCTCGCCGAACTGCCCGAAGGCACCGCGGACGAGTGCGCAGAAAAACTCCTGCCGTTCGTCAAACACCTGCTGATCACCGGCGGCCATGGCGACGAAACCGAAATCCACAATCGCCTGTACAGCCGTGACGGCCTGCGCGAAACCTTTACCTGCCAGCGTTTGCCGGGCAGTTATCACGGTTCCGGTTGCACCCTGGCCAGTGCGCTGGCCGGTCGTCTGGCCCAGGGCGAAAACCTCGCCAGCGCCGTGCAGACCGCGCTTAACTACACGTGGCGCACCCTGCGAGATGCCGAGCAGTTGGGCAAAGGCCAGTTCGTGCCGCGCCGTTTGCCACTGGATTTCTGTTCGTAACTTCTATTTGTAATGCGGTGAGGCTTGTCCGATGAAACTACGTGGCCTGTACGCCATTACCGACAGCCATTTGCTGGACGGTAAGCTGCTCAAGTACGTGGAGGCGGCGCTGGAAGGCGGCGTCACCTTGCTGCAATACCGCGACAAGAGCAGTGACGAAGCCCGTCGTCTGCGCGAAGCCGAAGCCTTGCGTGATTTATGCGAACGCTACAACACCCGGTTGATCATCAATGATGACGCTGAGTTGGCCGCACGCCTGAATGTCGGCGTGCACTTGGGTCAAACTGATGGTCCATTGTCTCCGACCCGCGCCCTGCTGGGTCGCGATGCAATCATCGGTTCGACCTGCCATGCGCAACTCGACCTCGCCGAACAGGCCGTCAAAGAAGGCGCCAGCTACGTCGCGTTCGGCCGCTTCTTCAATTCCAACACCAAACCCGGCGCCCCGACCTGCAGTCTCGACCTGCTCGACCAGGCACGCAGCAAACTGCACCTGCCGATCTGCGCGATCGGCGGCATCACCCTGGAAAACGCCGCGCCGCTGGTGGCCCATGGTGTCGACCTGCTGGCCGTGGTGCATGGCCTGTTTGGCGCCGAAAGCACGGCTGAAGTAACCCGCCGCGCCCGCGCATTCAATGAATTACTAAAAGTCTGAGAGCCCGATCATGTCTCGTTCCGAAACGCTGTTTGCCAATGCCCAGAAACACATTCCCGGTGGCGTGAACTCGCCGGTTCGCGCGTTCAAGAGTGTCGGCGGCACGCCACTGTTCTTCAAGCACGCCGAAGGCGCCTACGTCACCGACGAAGACGACAAGCGCTATGTGGATTACGTCGGTTCCTGGGGCCCGATGATTCTCGGCCACAGCCACCCGGACGTACTGGACGCGGTGCGTAAACAGCTTGAGCACGGCCTGTCCTACGGCGCCCCGACCGAGATGGAAACGCAGATGGCCGACCTGGTCTGCTCCCTCGTGCCGTCGATGGAAATGGTGCGCATGGTCAGCTCCGGCACCGAAGCGACCATGAGCGCCATTCGCCTGGCCCGTGGCTTCACCGGCCGCGACAGCATCATCAAGTTCGAAGGCTGCTACCACGGTCACTCCGACAGCCTGCTGGTCAAGGCCGGTTCCGGCGCACTGACCCAAGGCGTACCGAGCTCGGCCGGTGTACCGGCGGCATTCGCCAAACACACCCTGACCCTGCCGTTCAACGACATCGACGCGGTAGAAACCATGCTCGCCGAAGTCGGCCAGGACGTGGCCTGCATCATCGTCGAGCCAGTGGCCGGCAACATGAACTGCGTGCCGCCGGCACCGGGTTTCCTCGAAGGCCTGCGGACCCTGTGCGACAAGCACGGCGTGGTGCTGATTTTCGACGAAGTGATGACCGGTTTCCGTGTCGCCCTCGGCGGTGCCCAGGCGTACTACGGCGTGACGCCGGACCTGACCACCTTCGGCAAGATCATCGGTGGCGGCATGCCGGTTGGCTGCTTCGGCGGCAAGCGCGAAATCATGCAGCGCATCGCCCCGCTGGGCCCGGTGTACCAGGCCGGTACGCTGTCCGGTAACCCGCTGGCGATGGCCGCCGGCCTGGCCACCCTGCGTCTGATCAGCCGCCCAGGCTTCCACGCCGAGCTGACCGACTACACCACTCGCCTGCTCGACGGCCTGCAACAGCGCGCCGATGCGGCCGGCATTCCGTTCGTGACCACCCAGGCCGGCGGCATGTTCGGCCTGTACTTCAGTGGTGCCGACGACATCGTCACCTTCGATGACGTCATGGCCAGCGACGCAGCCCTGTTCGGCCGCTTCTTCCACCTGATGCTCGAAGGTGGCGTGTATCTGGCACCGAGCGCATTCGAAGCCGGTTTCACTTCGATCGCCCACGGCGAAGCTGAACTGAAGCTGACCCTGGACGCCGCCGAGCGCGCCTTCGCGGCCTTGAAGTAACGTTCAAATGCTGACGCTGGCCCTTGCCAGCGTCAGCTTTCGCCTACGCTCCCACGATTTTTCCTACTCATCTGCTAATAATCCCCCGCAAAGTGGGCGATAAATTTCCCGTGCAGCAGAAAAACGAGTAAAGACTTTGTAAGGTTGGCCCTGCTTATTTCATAATGCGCGCTTATTGGATCCCTCGATGGGTCCGCGCGCCCTTCAGAGGTAAGTCGATTCCCATGAACCGCACCGGCCGCACCCTTGCACTGGGCTGCCTGTTGCTTCTTCAGCCCCTGCTCGCGCACGCACAAGCAGGCGGCAACTCGTTGTTAATCCCAGCGATGGGTCGCTGCACCCTCAATACCCAGCCGCAAGACCTGGAACAGGCGCTCGCCGCCTGCCAGAAAGCGTCGGAAGAAGGGGATGCGCAAGCGCAATACGAGTTGGGTGAGTTCTACTACGAAGGCAAAAACACGCCGCGCGACCTCAATCAAGCCCTGAGCTATTTCGAAAAAGCCTCGCTGCAAGGCCACGCCCAGGCACAATTCAAACTCGGCACCATGTTCTTCCACGGCGAAGGCGTGCCGGCCAATAACGTTCAGGCGTACATCCTGCTGAAGATGGCGGCGGTCAACGGCGCCGAAGAGGCCCTGGACACCGCCGACGAAGTCACCGAAAAGATGCCCCGCGAAGAACTGGAGCTTGCTACCCAGGTGCTCGGGCAAATCTTCCGTAAATACCTGATGGAATTGCAGAGCGCCGATGGGCGTACGCCGTTCGCGCCACTGCCCTGACTTCCGTGTTGTTCTGACTGGCCCAATCGCGAGCAAGCTCGCTCCCACATCCGACTGCATTCCCATATGAGAACTCGGTCAACTGTGGGAGCGAGCTTGCTCGCGATTGGGGGCGACCCGGTCTTGAGCCTTACTTCTCAGGCATCGGCATCGGAAACGGCATGACATTGCCGACCGCGCCACGGGCTTCGCTGATTTTCGGTGTTCCCATTCGCTCGACTTCATCGATACGCACGATCGAATGCATCGGCACAAAACTGCGCACTACGCCTTCGAACTGAGCCTTGAGCTTTTCTTCGCTCGGATCGACGACCACTTGCGTGCGCTCGCCAAAGACGAACTCTTCCACTTCCAGAAAGCCCCACAGATCACTTTGATAGATCTGCTTGGCGTACATTTCGAACACCTGGCCCTGATTGAGGAAAATCACCTTGTAGATTGGAGCTTCACGTTTGGTCATGGTGGGCGAAACACATCGGGGGATAAAAATGAGGGCGCGAACTATAGCATAGCCATCGGACGCGCAGCGGTAGGAACCTGGGTACATGTTCCCTATAATGCGCGGTTCTTTGAATCACGTGATGACTCTATTCCATGGCCAAGAAGCTTTACATCGAAACCCACGGTTGCCAGATGAACGAGTACGACAGCTCGCGCATGGTCGATCTGCTGGGCGAACATCAGGCCCTGGAAGTCACCGCTCGCGCTGAAGACGCCGACGTGATCCTGCTCAACACCTGCTCGATCCGCGAACGCGCCCAGGATCGTGTCTACTCCCAGCTCGGCCGCTGGCGCGAACTGAAGCTGGCCAACCCGGACATGGTGATCGCCGTCGGCGGTTGCGTGGCCAGCCAGGAAGGCGCGGCCATTCGCGATCGCGCACCGTACGTCGACGTTGTCTTCGGCCCGCAGACCCTGCACCGCCTGCCGGAAATGATCGACGCCGCGCGCATCAGCAAGCTGCCGCAAGTCGACGTCTCGTTCCCGGAAATCGAAAAGTTCGACCACTTGCCCGAGCCCCGCATCGACGGCCCGAGCGCTTACGTGTCGGTGATGGAAGGTTGCAGCAAGTACTGCACGTTCTGCGTGGTGCCCTACACCCGCGGTGAAGAGGTCAGCCGGCCGTTCGACGACGTGATTGCCGAGATCATTCACCTGGCCGAAAACGGCGTGCGGGAAGTGACACTGCTGGGGCAGAACGTCAACGGCTATCGCGGCCTCACCCATGACGGGCGCCTGGCCGACCTGGCCGAGCTGATCCGCGTGGTCGCCGCGGTCGATGGCATCGACCGCATCCGCTACACCACGTCGCACCCGCTGGAGTTCTCCGACAGCCTGATCCAGGCCCACGCCGACGTGCCGGAGCTGGTCAAGCACCTGCACTTGCCGGTGCAATCGGGCTCGGACCGCATCCTCGCGGCGATGAAACGCAACCACACCGCGCTTGAATACAAATCCAAACTGCGCAAACTGCGCGCCGCCGTGCCGGGAATCTGCATCAGCTCGGACTTCATCGTCGGCTTCCCCGGCGAGACCGAGAAAGACTTCGAGCAAACCATGAAGCTGATTGCCGACGTCGGCTTCGACTTTTCCTACTCGTTCGTCTACAGCCAGCGCCCGGGCACACCGGCCGCCGATCTGGCCGACGACACTCCGGAAGAGCTGAAGAAAGAACGCCTGAATGCCCTGCAGCATCGCTTGAACCAGCAAGGTTTCGAGATCAGCCGACAAATGGTCGGCTCGATCCAGCGAATCCTGGTGACCGATTACTCGAAAAAGGACCCGGGCGAGCTCCAAGGCCGGACCGAGAATAATCGTATCGTCAACTTCCGCTGCGACAATCCGACCCTGATCGGCCAGTTCGCGGACGTGCACATCGATGCCGCCCAGCCGCACTCGCTGCGGGGCTCGCTGATCCAGTAACACTGCATTCCACTGTGGGAGCGAGCTTGCTCGCGATAGCGTCAGGCCAGACAACTCATATGTTGAATGTCAGGCCGTCATCGCGAGCAAGCTCGCTCCCACAGGGACTGCGTACGACGTTGGTTATTTAAGAGCTTTCGCACCCACGCCACTGGCGCTATCCTTGAACTCATCACCATTGCCCCAGGGCGGCTAAATACGACCTTGAACGCACCCATAGAACCACATCGTTTCATCCTCGAGCCTTTTGAAGCTCGCCGCTTCGCCAATCTGTGCGGGCAATTCGACGAGCATTTGCGCTTGATCGAACAGCGCCTGACCATCGAGATCCGCAATCGCGGAAACCAGTTCGAGCTGATCGGCGAACCCAAACACACCACCTCCGCGGAAAACCTCCTGCGCCGCCTGTACCGGGAAACCAAGGGTACCGAGCTGTCGCCGGACATGGTGCACCTGTTCCTGCAGGAATCGGCCGTCGAGCAGCTGGACAACCACTCCCCCGCCGAACCGTCCGTGGCCCTGCGCACCAAGAAAGGCATGATTCGCCCCCGTGGCTTGAATCAGCTGCGCTACGTGAAGGAAATCCTCGGTAACGATATCAACTTCGGCATCGGCCCGGCCGGTACCGGCAAGACCTACCTGGCTGTCGCCTGCGCGGTGGATGCACTGGAGCGCGAGCAGATTCGCCGCATCCTGCTGGTTCGTCCGGCGGTCGAAGCGGGTGAAAAACTCGGCTTCCTGCCCGGCGACCTGTCGCAAAAAATCGACCCGTACCTGCGCCCGCTCTACGACGCGCTCTACGAAATGCTCGGTTTCGAATACGTCGCCAAGCTGATCGAGCGCCAGGTGATCGAAGTCGCGCCGCTGGCCTACATGCGCGGCCGCACGCTGAACAACAGCTTCATCATTCTCGACGAAAGCCAGAACACCACGGTCGAGCAAATGAAGATGTTCCTGACCCGGATCGGCTTCGGCTCCACGGCCGTCATCACCGGGGACATCACCCAGGTCGACCTGCCACGCGGCACCAAGTCAGGCCTGCACCACGTGATTGAAGTGCTCAAGGATGTGCCGGGGATCAGCTTCACCCACTTCCAGCCCAAGGACGTCGTGCGCCATCCACTGGTACAGCGCATCGTCGAAGCCTACGAGCGCTTCGAAACCAAAGCGGCCGATGATGCCGCCGCCAAGGATAGCCGCCGCGATGCTTGAGCTTGACCTGCAAATCGCTACCGAAGCCTGCGCCCCCAGCGAGGCCGAGTTCCGCCAGTGGTGCGAACTGGCCCTGCGCCAGCGCACCGCCGACTCGGAGATGACCATTCGTCTGGTCGACGAAGCCGAAGGACGCGAGCTGAACCACACCTGGCGGCAAAAGGACTACGCAACTAACGTCTTGTCATTCCCGGCCGACGTGCCGGATGAGTTCCTCGACATCCCGCTGCTGGGCGACCTGGTGATCTGCGTGGCCGTGGTCGAGCGCGAAGCCGCTGAACAGGGCAAGGAGCTCAAGGCCCATTGGGCGCATCTGGTGATTCACGGCTGCTTGCATCTGCTTGGTTACGACCATATTGATGACGAAGAAGCCGAAGAAATGGAAGCACTGGAACGAACGTTGCTTGCAGAACTGGGCTTTCCCGATCCGTACGCGGACGACGAAACCGACGCATTCCCTACCGAAACAACAAAGGATTCAGAGTAATCGCTATGAGCGAAGATCGATCGAGCAACGGGCAGAAGTCATGGCTGGGTAAACTCACCCAGGCTTTTGCCCACGAGCCGAAAAACCGCCAGGAGCTGCTGGAGCTGCTGCGCGATGCACACCAGAACAAACTGCTGGACAGTGAAGCGCTGGCCATCGTCGAAGGCGCCATCCAGGTGGCTGACTTGCAGGTCCGGGACATCATGGTCCCGCGCTCGCAGATGGTCAGCATCAAGGCGACCCAGACACCCCGCGAGTTCCTGCCTGCCGTGGTCGACTCGGCCCACTCCCGCTACCCGGTGATCGGCGAAAGCCATGATGACGTGATGGGCGTGTTGCTGGCCAAGGACTTGCTGCCGTTGATCCTCAGGGAGAACGGCGACAGCTTCAACATCAAGGACCTCCTGCGCCCAGCCACCTTCGTGCCGGAGTCCAAGCGCCTTAACGTGCTGCTGCGCGAGTTTCGCGCCAACCACAACCACATGGCCATCGTCATTGACGAGTACGGTGGCGTGGCAGGCCTGGTGACCATCGAAGACGTGCTGGAACAGATCGTCGGCGACATCGAAGACGAACACGACGTCGAAGAAGACAGCTACATCAAGCCGCTGCCCAGCGGTGATTTCCTGATCAAGGCCCTGACACCGATCGAGAACTTCAACGAGTTTTTCGACAGCGAGTTCTCCGACGACGAATTCGACACCGTTGGCGGCCTGGTGATGAGCGCGTTCGGGCATTTGCCAAAACGTAACGAAATCACTGAAATCGGCCCGTACCGCTTCCGCATCCTGAACGCCGACAGCCGTCGGATTCACTTGCTTCGCCTGACGCCCATTGCTCGCTAAGGATTGAAATGCGCTGGACAACCCGCCCCGGCTGGCCCGGTAACCTGCTGGCCGTGGCGGCCGGTGCAATCACCACACTGGCCCTGGCGCCGTTCGATATCTGGCCCCTGGCACTGCTCGCCGTCGGCCTGTTCTATGCAGGCCTGCGCGAGCTGAGCCCACGTCAGGCACTAGGGCGCGGCTGGTGTTTCGGTTTCGGCCTGTTCGGTGCCGGCACCAGCTGGATCTACTACAGCATTCACCACTTCGGCGGCGCGTCGGTATTGCTGGCCGGCTTCCTGATGCTGCTCTTCACGGCGGCAATTGCCTGGTTCTTTGCCCTGCCCGCCTGGATATGGGTGCGCTGGCTTCGCCGAAATGAAGCGCCGCTGGCCGACGCCCTGGCCTTCGCAGCGCTGTGGGTCGGCCAGGAAGCCTTCCGCGGCTGGTTCCTGACAGGTTTCCCGTGGCTATATTCCGGGTACAGCCAGCTCGATGGCCCGCTGGCCGGGCTCGCGCCTGTCGGCGGGATGTGGCTGATTTCCTTTACCCTGGCCCTGACAGCTGCGCTGATCTACAACGGCATGCGCCTGGTTCGCACGGGGCGCAAAGGCTTCATCGTTGCCGGTGTTTTGCTGCTCGTCGGCCCGTGGCTGGCCGGCATCGCGCTCAAGCACCACGCCTGGACCAGCCCGTCGGGCCCGCCACTGAGCGTCGCAGCCATCCAGGGCAACATCGAACAAAGCATGAAGTGGGACCCGACGCAGCTCAACGCGCAACTGGCGCTGTACCGCGACATGAGTTTCAGCTCCAGGCGAGTCGACCTTCTCATCTGGCCGGAAACGGCGATCCCGGTGCTCAAGGAGTCCGCCGAGGGCTACCTGAACATGATGGGCAGCTTCGCGGCCGAGCGTAAATCGGCGCTGATTACCGGCGTCCCGGTCCGCATGGAGGTCCGCCACGAGAAGCGCTTCTTCAATGGCATCACCGTTGTCGGCGAAGGCGACGGCACCTACCTCAAGCAAAAACTGGTGCCGTTTGGTGAATATGTTCCGCTGGAGGATGTGTTGCGCGGGCTGATCGCCTTCTTCGATCTGCCGATGTCGGACTTTGCCCGCGGACCATCTGACCAGCCGCTGCTGCAAGCCAAGGGTTATCAGATCGCGCCGTACATCTGTTATGAAGTGGTGTACCCGGAATTCGCCGCCAGCCTCGCCGCCCGCAGCGACCTGTTGCTGACCATCAGCAACGACACCTGGTTCGGCACCTCCATCGGCCCGCTGCAACACCTGCAGATGGCGCAGATGCGTGCGCTGGAGGCCGGCCGCTGGATGATCCGCGCCACCAACAACGGCGTGTCCGGCCTGATCAACCCGTTCGGTCAGATTACCGATCAGATCCCGCAGTTCGAACGCGGCATCCTGTATGGCGAAGTGGTGCCGATGCACAACCTCACGCCGTACCTGGAATGGCGTTCGTGGCCATTGCTCATTCTCTGCGTGTTGTTGTTTGGCTGGGCGCTGGTTGCGAGCCGGATGGCGAAGACTGTCTGAAATCATTTGTGGCGAGGGAGCTTGCTCCCTCGCCACAGGGATTAGCGCTCAACGATAGAACAACGAATAACCGATCTGCCCCACCGCCTCGTTCATCAACTGCCCGTTCTGCCAGATCGCCTTGTACTCCGGCATCCAGCCTCCCAGTGGCCGCGCATTGTCGCCGCTCAGAAACCCTACCGGCGCCGGCACCACCTCAAACCCGGCCTTGCGGAAGCTCCAGACCGCTCGTGGCATATGCCCGGCATGAGTCACGAGCACCACACGTTTGATGCCCTGTGGCAGCAACACCTGGGCGCTGAACTGCGCATTTTCCCAGGTCGTGCGGCTGTGCCCTTCCTGCCAGCGCACGGTCACGCCAAAATCGTCGCGCAAGGAGTCAGCCATCATCTGCGCTTCGCTTGGCGGAGTGCCGTAATGCAAGCCGCCGCTGGTCAGTACCGGCAGGCCGGAAGCCTTGGTCAGTCGCGCGGCAAAGCGCTGGCGCTCCAGGCCTACACCCGTGGGCTGGTCGGCACCCCAGGCCACGTCACCGCGCTCGCGCCCGGAACCAAGGACGACGATGGCGTCCGCGCGCTGCCCCAGCACTGCCCATTCGTCGCGGGCCAGCGGTGGCTCGCGCTCGAGCAGGCGGGCACTCCACTGCACCACCACCGGCAGGCTCATCAGCCAAAGACCACCCAGCCCCAGTGCAAAGCACACACCGGCGAGCCTTGGCCTTGAGCGGCGCAACCACCAGGCAAGCAAAAGCAGCAGCAATAGAATGCCGGGGGGCAAAAGAAGTTGTTTTACAAAGTAACGAAAAGGCATCGAGCATCTCCTGGAGATGCCCGAAGCCTAAGTGGGTTAGCGCAATGCGACAATCAATACAGAAGAACTATGCTTCAAAAAACCATTGAGCACGGCTCTGCGTCTTATTTGAACTGCAAAGACCGGACCTTTACCGCGTCTCTGCCGGGAACCTTGTCCTTGAGCCAGATGATCTTGGCCGAACGTGGTGCGTCGAGTTGCTTTATCGCCTCTGACAAGCATCCGTGCGTCTCACGCTCACTGCGATCCAGATACGCCTTGATCAATGCAAACTCTGCGGAGCTCAGGCCACGCAGTTCCAGTTCCAGAGGGCGTACGTCGCGCAACCGGCCAGCAGTTCTTGCCGCTTCCAAGGCCAGGGCCAAACGATCGATCAGCCTTTCGTACAGCTCCGGTTTTGTAGCTTTTTGCTGTGACTCAACCATCCCTCACCTCATTGGAAGATAAGACCTACTCCCCAGTTAGAGCTTAGCTTCCATGAACAAACCGGCTGAGCGCCGCGACCAACGGCCCTCGCGGCGGTTTTTGCGGGACGCGCGGCAGCAATCAGGGTTTCCCTCGGTAGAGCGCGGTCATGTATGCTACGGCGCTTCCTGTAACTCCACTTCCAGCTCGGCTGGACATCGAAAACGCCAATGCGGCGTGATCAGCGTCCAGCGTTGCATTGAAGAGGATTAGGCCACCCCTATTCAGTTCAAAAGTAGCCATGCACGAACAATATCAGCCCCGTGAAATCGAAGCCGCCGCCCAGTCGTTCTGGGACGAGCAAAAGTCCTTTGAAGTCAGCGAACAGCCAGGCAAGGAGACTTACTACTGCCTGTCGATGTTCCCTTACCCCAGCGGCAAGCTACACATGGGGCACGTGCGCAACTACACCATCGGCGACGTGATCTCCCGCTACCAGCGCATGCAAGGCAAGAACGTTCTGCAACCCATGGGTTGGGACGCCTTCGGCATGCCGGCGGAAAACGCTGCGATGAAGAACAACGTAGCGCCCGCCAAGTGGACCTACGAGAACATTGCCTACATGAAATCCCAGCTGCGCAGCCTGGGCCTGGCGGTGGACTGGTCGCGTGAAGTGACCACCTGCAAGCCCGACTACTACCGCTGGGAACAATGGCTGTTCACCCGCCTGTTCGAAAAAGGCGTGATCTACAAAAAAAGCGGCACCGTGAACTGGGACCCGGTCGACCAGACCGTCCTGGCCAACGAACAGGTGATCGACGGTCGCGGCTGGCGTTCCGGCGCGCTGATCGAAAAGCGCGAAATCCCGATGTACTACTTCAAGATCACCGCCTACGCGGATGAACTGCTGGAGAGCCTGGACGAACTGACTGGCTGGCCTGAACAGGTCAAGACCATGCAGCGCAACTGGATCGGCAAGTCCCGCGGCATGGAAGTGCAGTTCCCGTACAACGTCGATTCCATCGGCGAAGCGGGCGCGCTGAAAGTCTTCACCACCCGTCCGGACACCCTGATGGGCGCGACCTACGTCGCCGTCGCCGCCGAGCACCACCTGGCTACCCTGGCCGCACAGAACAACCCTGAGCTGCAAGCGTTCATCGCTGAATGCAAGGGCGGCAGCGTTGCGGAAGCCGACGTTGCGACTCAAGAGAAAAAAGGCCTGCCGACCGGCCTGTTCGTTGAGCACCCACTGACCGGTGAAAAGCTACCGGTATGGGTCGCCAACTACGTGCTGATGCATTACGGCGACGGCGCGGTCATGGCTGTTCCTGCCCACGACGAGCGCGATTTCGAATTCGCCCACAAATACAACCTGCCGGTCAAATCCGTGGTGCGCACCAGCTCCGGTGACAGCAACCCGGCGCCATGGCAAGACGCCTACGGCGAGTACGGCACGCTGATCAATTCCGGCGAGTTCGACGGCCTGGACTTCGCGGGCGCCTTCGACGCTATCGAAGTCGCGCTGATCAAGAAAGAACTGGGCGCCTCGCGTACCCAGTTCCGTCTGCGCGACTGGGGCATCAGCCGCCAGCGCTACTGGGGCTGCCCGATCCCGATCATCCACTGCGGCACCTGCGGTGACGTGCCGGTACCGGAAGATCAACTGCCTGTCGTGCTGCCGGAAGACGTCGTACCCGATGGCGCCGGTTCGCCACTGGCGCGCATGCCCGAGTTCTACGAGTGCAGCTGCCCTAAATGCGGCCAGCCTGCCAAGCGTGAAACCGACACCATGGACACCTTCGTCGAGTCCTCGTGGTACTACGCCCGCTACGCCTCGCCGCACTTTGAAGGCGGCCTGGTGGAAAAATCGGCGGCCGACCACTGGCTGCCGGTGGATCAGTACATCGGCGGTATCGAACACGCGATTCTTCACCTGCTCTATGCGCGCTTCTTCCACAAGCTGATGCGCGACGAAGGCCTGGTGAGCTCCAACGAGCCGTTCAAGAACCTGCTGACCCAGGGCATGGTGATCGCCGAGACTTATTATCGCCGCGAAGCCAATGGGGCTTACACCTGGTTCAACCCGGCGGACGTCGAGCTTGAGCGTGACAGCAAGGCCAAGGTCATCAGCGCCAAGTTGAAAGCCGACGGCTTGCCGGTGGAAATCGGTGGCACCGAGAAGATGGCCAAGTCGAAGAACAACGGCGTCGACCCACAGTCGATGATCGACCAGTTCGGCGCAGACACCTGCCGCCTGTTCATGATGTTCGCCTCGCCACCTGACATGAGCGCGGAATGGTCCGACTCCGGCGTCGAAGGTTCGCACCGTTTCCTCAAGCGCGTCTGGCGCCTGGCTCAAGCCCACGTCACTCAGGGCCTGCCGGGCAAACTGGACGTCGCCAGCCTGAATGACGAGCAGAAAGCCGTTCGTCGCTCGATCCACCTGGCCATCAAGCAGGCCAGCCAGGACGTCGGCCAGAACCACAAGTTCAACACCGCCATCGCTCAGGTGATGACGCTGATGAACGTACTGGAAAAAGCCGCACAAGCCACCGACCAGGATCGCGCACTGATTCACGAAGGCCTGGAAACCGTGACTCTGTTGCTGGCTCCGATCACGCCGCACATCAGCCACGAGCTGTGGAATCAACTGGGTCACGCCGATCCTGTGATCGACGCCGGTTGGCCGGTGGTGGATGACAGTGCGTTGGTACAGGACAGCCTGCAACTGGTGATTCAGGTCAACGGCAAGCTGCGTGGCCACATCGAAATGCCGGCCAGCGCCAGCCGTGAAGAAGTCGAAACCGCCGCCCGTGCCAACGAGAACGTGCTGCGCTTCGTCGACGGTCTGACCATTCGTAAAGTGATCGTAGTGCCCGGGAAACTGGTCAATATCGTCGCCAGCTAATTGGATCAGGCGCCAGGTGAGCCTGGCGCCGAGTAAAACCTTTCGGGCCGCTTGATCGGCCCACATGGTTTCAAGGGGAGCAACAAGATGATCAAACGCAATCTGCTGGTGATGGGCCTCGCGGTTCTGCTGAGCGCCTGCGGTTTCCAGCTGCGCGGCACCGGCACCAATGAACTGGCGATCAAGGAACTCGACCTGAGCGCCCGTAACGCTTATGGCCCAACCGTTACCCAGTTGCGTCAGGTACTGATTGGCAGCGGCGTCAAGGTCTATACCGGCGCTCCTTACAAGCTGGTACTGACCAATGAACAGGAAAGCCAGCGCATCCTCACCTACGCAGGTGCCGGTCGTGCCGGCGAGTACCAAGTCACCACCGTGTTGAGCTACGACATCCGTGGTCGCGGCGATCTGCCCCTGTTGAGCGACAAGCTTGAAGTGCAGAAGATCTATATGCACGACGGCAACAACTTGGTGGGCTCTGACCAAGAAGCTGAAACGGCCCGGACAGAAGGCCGCCGGGAGTTGGTTCAACGCATGATGCTGCGCCTGGAACAACTGAGCCCCACCCAACTGGACCAGTTGCAGCAGACTGCCGAAGCCAGGGCCAAGGCTGACGCCGCGGCGCTGGAAGCGGCAAAGAAGGCTGAAGCGGATACCCCGCGTCAGTCGCCTGTCGAACTGCCACAGCAGTAAGACTTACGGGGCGCCTGCGCGCCCCGTTCGCCCTCTCTTATGAAGCTCGCCCCCGCCCAACTCGCCAAACACCTGCAAGGCGCCCTTGCGCCGGTCTATATCATCAGCGGCGATGACCCGTTGTTGTGCCAGGAGGCGGCCGATGCTGTTCGCACTGCCGCCCGCCAGCAGGGATTCGATGAACGCCAGGTGTTTGCCGCCGACGCCAGTTTCGACTGGGGGACGCTGCTGCAAGCCGGCGCCAGCATGTCGCTGTTCGCCGAAAAGCGCCTGCTGGAACTGCGCCTGCCGTCCGGCAAACCCGGCGACAAGGGCGCTGCCGCGCTGATCGAGTACTGCTCGCGCCCGGCCGACGACACCGTGCTGCTGATCAGCTTGCCGAAACTCGATGGCAGCGCACAGAAAACCAAGTGGGGCAAGGCGCTGGTCGAAGGACAACAGACCCAGTTCGTGCAGATCTGGCCGGTCGATGTCGCCCAACTGCCAAGCTGGATCCGCCAACGTTTGTCCCAGGCCGGGCTTTCCGCCAGCCAGGACGCCGTTGAGCTGATCGCGGCACGGGTCGAGGGCAACTTGCTGGCCGCCGCCCAGGAAATCGAAAAGCTCAAACTGATGGCCGAAGGGGGTCAGATCACCGTTGAAACCGTGCAGGCTGCGGTGGCCGACAGTGCGCGCTTCGACGTCTTTGGCCTGACCGATGCGGTTCTCAATGGTGAAGCAGCCCATGCCTTGCGCATGCTCGAAGGGTTGCGCGGCGAAGGCGTCGAGCCGCCGGTGATTCTCTGGGCCCTGGCCCGAGAGTTGCGCCTGCTGGCCAATATTTCGCTGCAATACAGTCAGGGCACGCCGCTGGACAAGGCTTTCAGCCAGGCCAAACCTCCGGTCTGGGACAAACGAAAACCCTTGATGAGCAAAGCCCTGCAACGCTACTCGGCGCAACGCTGGGCGCAATTGCTGCTCGAAGCACAGCGCATCGACGCGCAGATCAAGGGCCAGGCGGCCGGTTCGCCGTGGATGAGTCTGAGCCGGCTGACGTTGTTGATGGCCGGGCAACGCTTAACCCTACCCGCTGAATAACACCGCCCCCTGTAGGAGCGAGCTTGCTCGCGATGGTCGTTAACGATAACGCAGACTTTCTGATTTAACGCAGCGCCCTCAAGTGCTTCGCGAGCAAGCTCGCTCCTACAAAGAACGGCGCTTTTTCCGACAGCTACCGGGACTAGACAGCCCCTCAACTTCGGCCGATGATTTGCCCCGCAAAAACCACTCACTTGCGAGGCACCATCATGAGCAAAAAGCCATCAAAGCATGGCCCCAACAAGGCCAAATCCATCATCGCCCAGCCATTGTTCCGCAGCCGCCAGGAACGCCCCACCAAGGGCAAAGGCAGCTACCGCCGCGAAGCCTTCCAGTCTGACAGCTGGGAGGCGTCTTACTTTCTGGCTGCGTAAAGCAGAACCCCCCTTCAACATGTTAAGGTCTGTACCTGATTCGTATTCCCTGGACCCGTGCATGCCCTTTTGTCTTCCCCATCGTTGGCACTTACGCCAATTGATCGCTGCCTCCAGCCTTGTTTTGCTTGTCGCCTGTGCGGAAAAACCGACCGCAGCCGACGCTCAGCCGCTTCAGACACTTCCTGTCGCTACCGCCCCGGCGGTTGTTCCGCAGGTGGTTCCGACGGGTGAGAACCTCGACATCCAGCCTACCCAGACATTTGCCGAATGGCAGGCGGGTTTCCGCAAGGATGCCCTGGCCGCCGGTATCCGCGCCGATCTGTTTGATCGCGCTTTCGCCAATGTCAGCTTCGACCCCAGTGTGATTCGTGCCGATCGCAGCCAACCGGAATTCGCAAAACCGGTGTGGGAATACCTCGATGGCGCGTTGTCGCCGCTGCGGGTACGCAAAGGCCAGTCACTGATCGACCAGTACGCCGACATCCTGCAAGGCATCGAGCAGCGTTATGGCGTTGATCGTCAGGCGCTGGTGGCCGTGTGGGGCATGGAAAGCAATTTTGGCCAGTTCCAGGGCAGCAAGTCGGTGATCAACTCGCTGGCGACCCTGGCCTACGAAGGCCGCCGTCCCGGCTTCGCCCACGCGCAATTGATCGCGGCCCTGCAAATCCTGCAACAAGGCGACATCGAACCCGAAAAGATGCTCGGTTCCTGGGCCGGCGCCATGGGCCAGACCCAGTTCATCCCGACCACCTACAACACCCACGCCGTCGATTTCGACGGCGACGGCCGTCGCGATATCTGGAGCAGTTCGGCTGATGCCCTGGCCTCGACCGCGCATTACCTGCAAAGCTCCGGCTGGCAGAGAGGTCAGCCGTGGGGCTTTGAAGTCCAGCTGCCGAGCGGCTTCAACTACGTACTGGCCGATGGCACGATTCGCAAGAGTGTTGCCGAGTGGCGCCAACTGGGCGTTACGCTGCCCAACGGTGGCCAGGTCCCGGCAGGCTCGGAGCAACTGTCTGCGGCACTGCTATTGCCGGCTGGCTACCGCGGCCCGGCGTTCCTTGTGCTCGACAACTTTCGTGCGATTCTCAAGTACAACAATTCGTCGTCCTATGCCCTGGGGGTGAGCCTGTTGTCCGAACGCTTCAATGGCGCAGGCTTGATCAGCGGTACGTGGCCAAAGGATGACCTGCCTCTGAGCCGTACCGAGCGGATCGAGCTGCAAAGCCTATTGAGCGCGCAAAACTATGACGCCGGCACCGCCGACGGGATCATCGGCGCCAACACCCGCAAGGCTATCCGCAGCGCCCAACAGTCGTTTGGCTGGCCGGCAGATGGGTATCCGACGCACAAGTTGCTCGAAGGACTGCGTAACCGCTAAAAGCATCGCGGGCAAGCCCGCTCCCACAGGTTCAGGGGCGTTCACATGATTTGTGTACGACGCGGACACTGTGGGAGCGGGCTTGCCCGCGAAGACTGACTGACAGGCGATAAAAATCTAGCGCCTGGCCACCACATCCTGCTCCAGCATCAATTCCTTGTTTCCGGCATCCAGCCTGACCAGCGCCCCCATGGGTAACGTCAGGTTCGGGTCGCAATGGCCGCTGCGCCACCCGGACAGCACCGGAATCTTCAATGGCTCGAAGATCTGCTTGAGCAACCTGTCCAGCGCCGCCACCTCAACCCCCGCCACATCCCCGACCAACACGCCGCGCAGCTTGTGCAACGTGCCTGCCAGCCGCAGATGGGTGAGCAACCGGTCGATGCGATACAGCGGCTCGTTGATATCCTCGATCAACAGAATGACGCCCTCGGCGTCAATTTCGTAGGGCGTGCCCATGGTCGCGGCGATCATGGCCAGATTGCCACCGAGCAAGCGCCCGTGAGCCACGCCTGGCTCGATCGTGGTCAGCGGGTAGGCCACCGGATGCGCCAGCACTGTTCCCGCCCTCACCTTCCCTCGCAGCATGTTGAAGAACGAAGACTCGGTAGGTATTTGCTTCTCACCCAGCAGGTCGGCATTGAGCAACGGACCATGAAAGGTCACGAAGCCGGCATAACGACTGATCGCCAAATGCAGCGCAGTGATATCGCTGTAGCCGACGAACGGCTTGGCGTTGTCACGCAGCAAATCAAAATCGATGCGGTCGAGCAGCCGGGGCGTGCCATAACCACCGCGCAGGCAGATGATCGCATCCACCTCGCTGTCGGCGAACGCTGCATGCAGATCGTCGAGTCGCACCTCGTCACTGCCGGCCAGGTAGCCGTTTTTTTCGTAGACCCCGGGAAACACTTTCAGTGAATAACCCCGGGCACGCATCCATTGCACCGCCTTGTCGGTGTCCAGCGGCGCGGGACCGGCGGGTGCGATAACGCCGATCATGCCTTCCGACGGCAGTGCCGGGACGGGAGCATGAGGGCAAAGGGTGAGGGTCGGTCGAGCGGTCATCCGTGAATCTCCCTGCGTGAAAACATCAGCACACAGTAGTCAGGAACGGGGACAAACAGAAGAGGAACCGTTGCCCCGCAGGTTGCAGGAAAAGGCAGCCGTTATCGTAGGCCAGGCAAAAAAACGCCCGCAAGGCTTTGAAACCTTGCGGGCGTTTTATGCTTCACAGTCGATCAGGACGACATCAGCTCGGCCTTGACCAGCTTCGCCTGCTCGTCGGCGTGGTACGAGGAGCGAACCAATGGACCGGAAGCGACGTTCTTGAAGCCCATCTTGTAACCTTCCTCGGCGAACCAGGCGAAGGTGTCCGGGTGCACGAAGCGCTGGACCGGCAAGTGGCTGCGGGACGGTTGCAGGTACTGGCCGAGGGTCAGCATGTCGATGTCGTGCTCGCGCATGCGCTTCATGACTTCGATGACTTCTTCGTCGGTCTCGCCCAGACCCAGCATCAGGCCGGACTTGGTCGGAATGTGCGGCATCATCTGCTTGAAGCGTTGCAGCAGGGTCAGCGACCACTGATAGTCCGAACCTGGGCGGGCAGCCTTGTACAGACGTGGCACGGTTTCCAGGTTGTGGTTGAACACATCCGGCGGCTCGGCGGCGGTGATTTCCAGCGCGATGTCCATGCGGCCACGGTAGTCCGGGACCAGGGTTTCGAGCTGCACGTTCGGCGACAGCTTGCGGATTTCGCGGATGCAGTCGGCAAAGTGCTGGGCACCGCCGTCACGCAGGTCGTCGCGGTCTACCGAAGTGATCACCACGTACTTCAGGCGCAGGTCGGCGATGGCAATGGCCAGGCTTTCCGGCTCGTTGACGTCCAGCGGCTTGGGACGGCCGTGGCCGACGTCGCAGAACGGGCAACGACGGGTGCAGATGTCACCCATGATCATGAAGGTCGCGGTGCCGCCGGAGAAGCACTCGCCCAGGTTCGGGCAGGACGCCTCTTCGCACACGCTGTGCAGCTTGTGTTTGCGCAGCAGGGCCTTGATGCGGTCGACTTCCGGCGAAACCGGGATGCGTACGCGAATCCAGTCCGGCTTCTTCGGCAGTTCGGTGGTCGGAATGATCTTCACCGGGATGCGTGCAACCTTTTCGGCGCCGCGCAGCTTGACGCCGGCTTCAACCTTGGGACGCGGGGCCGGGCGCTCGGTGACATCAAGCGTCGGGATCATGGTTTGCACTGCATCAGTAGTCATATCAGTCGATTCCGCCCGTCAGGGTCGTCTGCTCAGCATAGTCGAGGTGTTTGACGAGCTGCGCGCGCAGCCGGGCACTTACCTCGGCAAATTCAATCGATCCTGCGTGATCGCTCAGCTGGGTCATCGCCAGCCCGGCGTAGCCGCAGGGATTAATCCGTCGAAACGGTTCCAGGTTCATGTCCACGTTCAAGGCCAAGCCATGAAAGGAACAGCCGTGGCGGATCCGTAGACCCAGGGAGGCGATTTTCGCCCCGTCGACGTAGACACCCGGCGCATCGGGCTTGGCCACGGCGGTGACACCGTAACTGGCCAGCAGCTCGATCAGGCATTGCTCCATCCGGCTGACCAGATCGCGCACGCCAAACCCGAGCTTGCGCACGTCCAGCAGCAGATAAGCCACCAGTTGGCCGGGGCCGTGGTAGGTCACCTGACCACCACGGTCGACCTGCACCACCGGAATATCACCGGGAAGCAGCAGATGCTCGGCCTTGCCGGCCTGGCCCTGGGTGAACACCGCAGGGTGTTCGACCAGCCAGATCTCGTCGGCGGCATCGTTGCCGCGTTCGTTGGTGAAGCGTTGCATGGCATGCCAGACCGGCTCGTAAGCCATCTGGCCGAGTTCGCGAAAGCCCAGCACACCGGACATCACAGCACCATGTGCACGAAACCGGTTGCCCGCAGTTCGCTGTTGATGTTGTACAGCTGGTCCTGGTCGGTCGCCACGATGTGCAACTGAATGGTGGTGTATTTGCCGTTGCTGCTCTGGCGCTCATCAACACGCTCATCGTTGATCGTTGCATATTTGCGGACGATGTCGATGATTCTGTCCTTGTTGCCCACGCCGGTGTCGCTGATCACCTTAACCGGGTAATCATTGGCAGGGAACTCGATCTTTGGCGCCTTTACTTCGGTATCGGTCATGGCGTAACGGCCTCGTAAGCGTAAGCCGTGGCGACGGGCATGGCTGCGCGCCAGATCAGCGCGGAGCCATGCAGGTGCACACTAAATTCAGTTGAACAAGCCGTAGAAGAATAGACGGATGCTATCCCACATGCGGCGGAAGATACCACCTTCCTCGACAGCGTCCAGAGCGATCAGATCGGCGCTGTGCACCACCTTGTCGTCCAGTTTCACTTCGACTTTACCGATCACGTCGCCCTTGGCGATTGGCGCGATCAGTTGCGGGTTCATGGTCATGCTGGCAGCGAGCTTTTTCAGCTGGCCTTTTGGCAGGGTCATGGTCAGGTCTTGCGCCAGGCCAGCCTTGATCTGGTTGGTGGAGCCTTTCCAGACTGGAGCCTGAGCCAGCTCGGTGCCCTTCTGATAGAAGGTCTGGGTTTCGAAGAAACGGAAACCGTAGGTCAGCAGCTTCTGGGTTTCGGCGGCACGGGCCACTTCGCTGTTGGTGCCGAAGACCACGGCGATCAGACGCATGCCATCACGTACGGCCGAAGACACCATGCAATAGCCGGCTTCGTCGGTGTGACCGGTTTTCAGGCCGTCGACGGTCTTGTCGCGCCACAGCAGCAGGTTGCGGTTCGGTTGCTTGATGCCGTTCCAGAAGAACTCTTTCTGCGAGTAGATCGCGTAGTGAGCCGGGTCTTCGTGGATGATCGCGCGAGCCAGTACGGCCATGTCGTGAGCCGACGAGTAGTGCTCAGGGTTCGGCAGACCGGTCGGGTTCATGAAGTGGCTGTTGGTCATGCCCAGGTCGCCAACGGTTTTGTTCATCATGTCGGCGAACGCGTCTTCGCTACCGGCGATGTGCTCGGAGAGCGCAACGCTGGCGTCGTTGCCCGACTGGATGATGATGCCGTGCAACAGGTCGCTGACAGTCACCTGCGAGCCGACCTTGATGAACATCCGCGAACCGCCGGTACGCCAGGCGTTTTCGCTGACGGTCACCGGATCGTTTTCGCCGATCTGGCCACGACGGATTTCCAGAGTCGCGATGTACGCGGTCATCAGCTTGGTCAGGCTGGCCGGCGGCAGACGCTGGTCACCGTTGTTCTCGACCAGCACGTTGCCGCTGCTGGCATCCATGAGCACATAGGCCTTGGCGGCCAGTTGTGGTGGCGAAGGCATCATCTCGACCGCGAACGCGGCGGGTGAGAGAAGCAGCGGGACTAGCAGGAACAGGCGTTTGGCAAAGGTGGTGATGTTCATCCGTCTCTCGAAATCGCTAATGGAAACTTGCCCAAGGGCAAAACTAATCAAATGACTTTCTAACGAGTCATCGCGTGTTCAGTTGCTCACTCAGTCACCCTTGCCGGGCTTTTGTTCTTCAACGAGTCAACAACCTGGTTCGCCCCCCAATACCGCAGACGAACCGTCAATCAAGCTCTACGTATTACTCCGTGACCACACTCGGCGAACCGAGATTGGCCAGGCGCACACTGTTCTGCACCTGCTGGATTTCACCCGGCGAACCGATTGGCCCCATGCGCACCCGATGCAGGGTCTGCTGATTGCGCACGATCGAGCTGATGAACACCGGAGCGCTCACCATCCCGCTGAGCTTCGATCTCAGGAGTTCTGCAGCGTCCGGGTTGGCGAACGCGCCCACCTGCAGATACTGGCCAGAGGCTGCTACAGAAGCGTTTTTTTTTGCATCGAGCTGCACGGGCACCACCGCGGCGGCGTGTTGCTGCGGCGGAGGCGTCCATTGCTCGACGGTGCCGGCCGAAGCCGTGATCACCGGGGCGCTATTCTGCGCGACTTTCGGTTCGTTGAGCATTAATGGTGCCGGACGGCCCTTGGCAGCCCACCATTGCTGCGGATCGATGCCTTCGACCTTGACCCGCGCGGTGCCGGTTTCGGCGTAACCGAGTTTCTTGGCGGCCGCGTAGGACAAGTCGATGATCCGGTCCGAATAGAACGGCCCGCGGTCGTTGACGCGCAGGATCACCGACTTGTTGTTGTCCAGGTTGGTCACCCGAACGTAACTTGGCAGTGGCAGAGTCTTGTGGGCAGCGCTCATGCCGTACAGGTCATAGACTTCGCCGTTGGCGGTGTTCTGGCCGTGGAACTTGGTGCCGTACCAGGACGCCGTGCCCGACTGCACGTAGGTCTTTGACTCCTGCAGCGGAAAGTAGGTTTTGCCCAGTACCGAGTAAGGAGCGGCCTTGTACGGGCCGGTGTGCAGGGTCGGCGTGGCGTCCGGGATACGCGAAACATCGACATCCCACCATGGCGCGCCATCCTTGTGGGCGCGGTTGATGTCCAGCCCCGGCGTCGTGCGCACAGCGGTGCTATTGGTCTTCTGGGCCGGCGCACGGCTGGTCGAACAACTGGCGACCAGCATTGCCAACGCGGCGAATGCCATCAGCTTCAGGGGTTTATTGATAGGCAATGCCCGCATTACTTGACGCCCCGTGCTTGGACCAGCTGCTCAGACAGTTGATGTACGGCCATGGCGTACATCACGCTGCGGTTATATCGCGTGATCGCGTAAAAATTCTTCAGGCCCATCCAGTACTCGGAGCCATTGTCGCCTTCCAGGCGGAAAGCAGTAACCGGCATATCATCGCGCAGCGCATCATGACTTGACCACCCCAGGGCTCGCAACTCCCCGACGGTTTTCGTCGGTTCGATACCGGTGGTCAAACCTTCGTCGACCTGATCGCCACGGACGTCGCCGCGGCTGACTACCGGTTCGCCGGCGACCCAGCCATGGCGCTTGAAGTAACTGGCAACACTGCCAATGGCATCATCCGGATTGGTCCAGATGTTGATATGGCCATCACCGTCGAAATCCACTGCATAAGCGCGGAAACTGCTCGGCATGAACTGCGGCAATCCCATTGCGCCAGCGTAGGAGCCTTTGAGCGTCAACGGATCGACCTGCTCTTCGCGGGCCAATAGCAGGAACTCACGCAACTCCTTGCGGAAAAACTCGGCACGGGGAGGATAGTCGAAACCCAGGGTCGACAAGGCATCGATCACCCGGAAATTTCCGGTATTACGGCCGAAAAAGGTTTCAACACCGATGATCGAGACAATCACCTGGGCCGGCACGCCGTATTCCTGCTCGGCACGAGCCAGCACCGCTTCGTGCTGACGCCAGAAATCCACACCCCGGGCTATGCGCGCATCGGTGATGAACATCGGGCGATACTCGCTCCACTGCTTGACCCGTTCGGCAGGTTTGGAGATGGCGTCCAGAATCGACTGCTTGCGCTCGGCTTCACGGAACACACCCATCAATTGTTCACCGGCGAAACCGTAGTCGCGGGTCATTTCACCGACGAATTCGGCCACCTGGGGTGAGCCTTCGTAGTCGCCGGCCAACGCGTCCGGCATGGTGCCAAGGATGCTTACCAGGCTGACCCATGGCGCGTATCGAGTCGCCCAGCCACGCATTACTTGCATTGAAAATTTCACCTTATTCAAACCTGCGCGATCCACTTGCGATGGGTATGGATCGACATCAAAACCCCAAACGCTGACAGTAGCGTCACCAGCGAAGTTCCTCCGTAGCTAATGAACGGCAACGGCACCCCCACCACCGGCAACAGGCCACTGACCATACCGATGTTGACGAAAACATAAACAAAAAACGTCATGGTCAGGCTGCCCGCGAGCAACTTGCCGAACAATGTCTGCGCCTGGGCGGTAATCACCAGGCCGCGGCCGATCAACAGCAGGTAGATCAGCAACAGCGCGCAGATCCCCACCAGGCCGAACTCTTCACCCAATACGGCAATGATGAAGTCGGTATGGCTTTCCGGCAGGAAGTCCAGGTGCGACTGGGTGCCCAGCAACCAGCCCTTGCCGAACACCCCACCGGAGCCGATGGCGGCCTTGGACTGGATGATGTTCCAGCCGGTGCCTAGCGGGTCACTTTCCGGGTCGAGGAACGTGAGGACGCGCTGCTTCTGGTAATCGTGCATAACGAAATACCACATGGCCACGGACACCGGCACGGCGGCAGCGAGCACGCTGAGGATCCAGCGCCAGCGCAGCCCCCCCATGAACAGCACGAAGGCGCCTCCCGCCAGAATCAGCAATGAAGTGCCGAGGTCGGGCTGACGCACGATCAGGATGAATGGCAAGCCGATCAGGAACAGGCTCACCCCCACATGCTTGAGTTGCGGCGGTAAGGTGCGCTTGGACAGGTACCAGGCGATGGTCGCCGGCATCAGGATCTTCATGAACTCCGAAGGCTGGAAGCGGATCACCCCGGGAATGTTGATCCAGCGGGTAGCACCCATGGCGTTGTGACCCATGACGTCGACGACTACCAGCAACAGCACGCCGATCACATAACCCACCGGGACCCAGCGGGCCATGAAGCGCGGCTCGAACTGGGCGATGACGATCATCGACACCAGGCCGATGCCGAAAGAAGTGGCTTGTTTGGCCAGCAGATCCCAGCTTTTGCCACTGGCCGAATAGAGTACAAACAGGCTGCCGGCCGCCAGGGTCAGCAGCAGGATCAGCAACGGGCCGTCGATGTGCAGGCGTTGCAGCAGCGTCGCACGGCGACGCATCACATCCTCACTGGAGAGCATGCGATCGAAGTTATTCATCACGGGCGGTAGCCTCTGCACTGATAGGGCTGGCGTATTCGGGCTTCAACCGACCGTCCTGGTCCAGGAGCCAGGCATCCATGATTTGGCGCACCACTGGCGCGGCGACGCCGGAGCCGGACTCGCCGTTCTCGACCATCACCGACACCACGATTTTCGGGTCGTCGGCCGGCGCGAAACCGACGAACAGGGCGTGGTCGCGATGGCGCTCCTGAACCTTGGAACGGTCATACTTCTCACCCTGTTTGATCGCGACCACCTGGGCCGTACCCGACTTGCCGGCGATCCGGTATTGCGCGCCGATCGAGGCTTTGCGCGCCGTACCGCGGGCACCATGCATAACCTGCTGCATGCCGTGGTTGACCCTGGTCCAGTCCGAGGGGTCGCGCAGGATGATGTCCGGCATCGGATTCTCATCCACCGGCTTCACGCCCTCGATGGTCTTGGCCAGGTGTGGGCGGTTCCAGACGCCTTTGTTGGCGACCAGAGCAGTGGCCTGGGCCAATTGCAACGGGGTCGACTGCATATAGCCCTGGCCGATCCCCAGAATCAGCGTTTCACCCGGGAACCACGCCTGCCGGCGGGTCGCACGTTTCCATTCGCGGGACGGCATCAGCCCCGGCGACTCTTCGAACATGTCCAGGGAGACTTTCTGGCCGATGCCGAATTTGGTCATGTATGCCGACAGCCGATCGATCCCCAGCTTGTGGGCCAGGTCATAGAAGTAGGTGTCGTTGGAACGCATGATCGCCGTATCGAGGTCGACGAAACCGTCACCGGTGCGATTCCAGTTACGGTATTTGTGATCGTAGTTGGGCAGCATGTAGTAACCCGGGTCGAACACTCGAGACGACGCCGTCACCACGCCCGCGTCCAGACCGGCAATCGCCACCGCGGGCTTGATGGTCGAACCCGGCGGGTACAGGCCACGCAGCACGCGGTTGAACAGCGGCCGGTCGATGGAGTCGCGCAGCTCGGAATAGGCCTTGAAGCTGATGCCGGTGACGAACAGGTTCGGGTCGAAACTCGGTTGGCTGACCATCGCCAGCACTTCGCCGGTTTTCGGGTCCAGCGCTACCACCGCGCCACGACGACCACCGAGCGCAGCTTCGGCGGCTTCCTGCAATTTGATGTCCAGGCTCAGGACGATGTCCTTGCCGGGAATCGGATCGGTACGCTTGAGAACGCGCAGTACGCGGCCCCTGGCGTTGGTCTCGACTTCCTCGTAACCCACCTGGCCGTGCAATTCAGGCTCGTAGAAACGCTCGATGCCGGTTTTGCCGATGTGGTGGGTGCCGCTGTAATTGACCGGGTCCAGCGACTTGAGCTCTTTCTCGTTGATCCGCCCCATGTAGCCCACCGAGTGAGCAAAGTGCGCCCCCTGGGGATAGTGACGAACCAACTGCGCGACCACTTCCACGCCCGGCAGGCGGAACTGGTTAACGGCGATCCGGGCGATCTGCTCTTCGCTCAGCTCAAACAGGATCG
The DNA here is from genome assembly GCF_019218985.1 of Pseudomonas sp. PDM30. Classification (NCBI taxonomy): domain Bacteria; kingdom Pseudomonadati; phylum Pseudomonadota; class Gammaproteobacteria; order Pseudomonadales; family Pseudomonadaceae; genus Pseudomonas; species Pseudomonas sp. PDM30. The sequence goes on along the minus strand of NZ_JAHUWM010000011.1, from coordinate 61,824 downwards.
GCACCGGCTCGAACGGCCGGCGCCCCTGACGCATGCGCTTCTCGAAGATCACCCGGTCCTCGGGCGTCAGTTCCAGCACTTCGACGATCACGTCGAGCACCTGCTGCCAGTCGCCGGAACGCTCGCGGGTCATGCTCAGGCTGAAACTCGGCCGGTTATCGGCAATCACCACGCCGTTGCGGTCGAAAATCAGCCCGCGAGTCGGCGGAATCGGCTGCACGTGGACGCGGTTGTTTTCCGACAGGGTCGAGTGGTACTCGTACTGGATCACCTGAAGGAAATACAGACGCGCGATCAGCACCGCAATCAGCGCCACCACTGCAATGGCCCCGAACACGACGCGACCACGCACCAGACGGGCGTCTTTTTCGTGGTCCTTGATGCGGATCGGCTGGGACATGAGGGCAGAACTACTTGTGGTAAGGGTGACCGGACAGCACGGTCCAGGCACGGTACATCTGTTCGCCGATCAGGATCCGCACCAGCGGGTGCGGCAAGGTCAGCGGCGACAACGACCAGCGCTGGTCAGCCCGGGCACAGACTTCCGGCGCCAGCCCTTCGGGGCCACCGACCATGAAGTTGACAGTGCGCGAGTCCAGCCGCCAGCGATCGAGCTCAACCGCCAGTTGCTCGGTACTCCAGGGCTTGCCATGGACTTCGAGAGTGACAATCCGCTCGTTCGGCCCGACCTTGGCCAGCATGGCTTCGCCTTCCTGACGGATGAAACGGGCCACGTCGGCGTTCTTGCCACGGGTATTGAGCGGAATTTCCACCAGTTCCAGCGCCAGCTCGGACGGAAGACGCTTGGCATATTCATGCCAGCCTTCTTCCACCCACTTGGGCATGCGTGAACCGACGGCGATCAGTCGCAGTCGCACAGCGGTCCCTTATTCCTGGTCTTTGTTGAGCTTGTTGAAGTGCTCGTGACCAACTTCAGGGCTGTGGTGCTTGCCATCGGCCGCACGGCTCTGCTCGGCACCTTTCCACAGGCGCTCCAGGTCGTAGAACTGACGGGCGTTGGAGGTCATCATGTGAACGATCACGTCGTCCATGTCCAACAGCACCCAGTCGCTGTCGCCCTTGCCTTCTTCACCCAGCGGCTTGATACCCAGGGCTTTGACGGCCTCGCGAACCTTGTCCAGCATCGCGCCGATCTGGCGGTTGGAGGTACCGGTGGCGATGATCATGTAGTCAGTGATGCTCTGCTTGTCGCGAACATCAATCACCAGCACGTCCTGGGCCTTGACGTCTTCAAGGGCAGCTACGGCGATCTTGACCAGCTCGTCGCCTTTAGGCGGCTCGGCGGCGAGGACCTTTTCCGGCAGCGGGGCACTCTTGAATGTGCCTTTGCGTTTTACTTTGCTTTCGTTGTTGCTCGTCATATAAAACTCGTTTTGCTCGTTTGTTCGGGCGCTTCAATACACGTTGTTGCCACGTGCCTTGAGGCACTCCCATTCAGTTCGACGCACGGTAGAGTCCGTGCGCATCGATGTAGGCCAGGACCGCGTCGGGCACCAGGAAACGTACCGACTTACCGCTGGCCAGCAGTTGACGGATCTGGGTGGCGGATACCGCGAGCGGTGTCTGCCAGACGAATGCAATCTGTCCGCTCGGCCCTTTGAGGGCCAGCGGGTCGCTCACCGAGCGCGCTGCCAGCAGGTTGCGCAAGGCATCCGGCGGTTCGCTGTCGGCATCCGGGCGTTGCAACACCAGGATATGGCAATGCTGGAGCAACTCTTCCCAGCGGTGCCAAGTGGGCAGGCCGCAAAAAGCGTCCCAGCCCAAAAGCAGAAAAACCTGGTCGGATACGGCCAGTTCGGCGCGCATCAGTTCCAGGGTATCAATGGTGTAGGACGGTTTGTCCCGCTGCAATTCGCGGGCGTCCACCACCAACGGCGCCACACCGGCCACCGCGCACTCGACCATCGCCAGACGGTCTTTTGCCGACACCTGCGGCTTGTCCCGATGGGGCGGCCTGGCACTGGGTGTCAGGCGCAACTCATCGAGCGCAAGTGTTTCGGCGACTTCCAGCGCACCGCGCAAATGGCCGATGTGCACCGGGTCGAACGTTCCGCCCAGCACACCAATGCGGCGAGGGGCTGGCTCGCTGATGGTGACCGGGGCTGACGGGTCGAAGTCGCCCAAGTCAGACCGGCTCCTGTCCGCGCAACTGCCCGTCGCCGACCACGATGTACTTCTCGCAGGTCAGTCCCTCGAGGCCCACCGGGCCGCGGGCGTGCAGCTTATCAGTAGAAATGCCGATCTCGGCACCCAATCCGTATTCGAAGCCATCGGCGAAGCATGTCGGGGTATTGATCATCACCGACGAGGAGTCGACTTCAGCCACGAAACGCCGGGTGTCGCCCTGATGTTCGCTGACAATCGAATCGGTGTGATGGGAGCCGTAATGATTGATGTGCTCGATGGCCTGTCCCAGTCCGTCGACCACGCGGATCGACAAAATTGCCGCCAGGTACTCGGTGCTCCAGTCTTCTTCGGTAGCGGCCACGGCATCGATGATTGCTCGAGTACGCTCGCAGCCGCGCAGTTCGACGCCTTTTTCGCGGAACTGTGCCGCCATCGCCGGCAGGAAATCCTTGGCAACGGTGTGGTCCACCAGCAGCGTTTCCATGGCACCGCAGATGCCATAACGGTAAGTCTTGGCATTGAACGCGATGCGCTGTGCCTTGGCCAGATCGGCGTGTTCACTCACGTAAACGTGGCAGATGCCGTCCAGGTGCTTGATCACCGGGACACGGGCATCACGGCTGACGCGCTCGATCAGGCCACGACCGCCGCGCGGCACGATGACATCAACGTATTCAGGCATGGTGATCAGCGCGCCGACGGCAGCGCGATCGGTGGTTTCGACCACTTGCACCACCGCGGCCGGCAGATCGGCCTCGGCCAGGCCGCGCTGAATGCAGGCGGCGATGGCGCGATTGGAATGAATGGCCTCGGAACCGCCACGCAAGATGGTCGCGTTACCGGATTTCAGGCACAGACTGGCCGCATCGATGGTCACGTTCGGTCGCGACTCGTAGATGATTCCGATCACGCCCAGTGGCACGCGCATCTTGCCGACCTGAATACCGGACGGGCGGAAACTCATGTCACGGATAGCGCCGACCGGGTCCGGCAGGGCTGCCACCTGACGCAGGCCGACGATCATGCCGTCGATACGCGCCGGGGTCAGTGCCAGGCGCTCAAGCAGGGCCGGCTCAAGACCATTGGCGCGACCGGCAGCCAAATCCTGTTCATTGGCCGCCGTCAGCTCGGCGCGGGCAGCGTCCAGCGCGTTGGCGGCGGCCTGCAGGGCGCGGTTTTTCTGCGCGGTACTGGCACGGCCGATCACGCGGGAAGCTTCGCGGGCAGCGCGACCCAGGCGGGTCATGTAGTCAAGAACGGACTCAGTCATGGTCTGGCGTGGTCTTTGATTAGGTCTTGGTAAAGAGTAAAGCGACAGATTATAGCTGTCGCGCCCACCGACTAACAGCGGTGACGGGCGGATGGTCGAAATGGAGGGCAAATTGCCGATGTTCAGCCGGGATTAAGCTGCAAATTGTTATCATCACGACTCATTCAGCCCTGACAAATGCCGGTCATCATGTCCAATCTGACTGTTCGAGCGTCCGCCGCGAGCCTGCCCACGGGTCTCCCGGACGCGTTTTTCGACCGTGACGCGCAAATTCTGGCCCGGGATTTACTGGGCAAAGTCATTCGCCATCGAGTGGGCGACCTGTGGCTCAGCGCCCGAATTATCGAGACCGAGGCCTACTACTGCGCGGAAAAGGGCAGCCACGCATCCCTCGGCTACACAGAAAAGCGTAAGGCTTTGTTTCTGGATGGTGGCCACATCTATATGTATTACGCTCGGGGCGGCGACTCACTGAACTTCAGTGCTCAGGGGCCGGGAAACGCGGTACTGATCAAATCCGCCTACCCGTGGGTCGATCAATTGAGCGGGCCGGCCAGCCTGGCGCAGATGCTACTGAACAATCCCGATGCCCAGGGCCACCCTCGCCCGTCACAAAAACTCTGTGCCGGGCAAACCCTGCTCTGCAAGGCGCTGGGCCTGAAAGTGCCGGTATGGGACGCCAAACGCTTCGACCATGAAGTGCTGCTGGTAGAACACGTAGGGCAGACGCCCGCCCACATCATCCAGACCACGCGTCTGGGCATTCCCCACGGGCGCGATGAACACCTGATGTACCGCTTCGTCGATGCGGCCTACGCAGCTTATTGCACGCGCAACCCGCTACGACGGGGACAGGTCGAAGGTCGCGATTATTTTGTACTGTCCTGAGACCGATCCGGATTTTGAAACTGAAGGAATCTTCTGTAGGAGCGAGCCTGCTCGCGATGAGGTCAGCACAATCAACATCACCGTTGACTCAAAGTGCGCTATCGCGAGCAGGCTCGCGCCTACAAGTAGAAAATTGAACATTTGATGGAGTGGTTTTTATGGGCCCATGGCTCGATAGCGTGACCGGATGGTTGGCGGCCAACCCGCAATGGCTGGCGGCAGCGGTATTCATCGTGGCCTTTGTGGAATGCCTGGCGATTGCCGGGCTGATCGTTCCCGGCACGGTGCTGCTGTTCGCCGTGGCGGTACTGGCAGGCAGTGGCGCACTGACGCTCAGTGAGACGCTCTTGCTGGGTTTCGTCGCCGGGGTGCTGGGTGACGTCATTTCGTATTTTCTGGGACGGCACTTCCATCAGAACATCCGGCGCCTGCCGGGCTTGCGCCATCATCCGGAATGGATCGCCGGAGCCGAGTCATACTTCCAGCGCTACGGCATCGCCAGCCTGCTGGTTGGGCGCTTTATCGGCCCCTTGCGGCCAATGCTGCCGATGGTGGCCGGAATGTGCGACATGCCTTTCCCGCGCTTCTTCGCTGTCAGCCTGTTGGCTGGCGCGGGTTGGTCGTTGGCTTATCTGATGCCTGGCTGGGCCACGGGCGCGGCAATCCGCTTGCCATTGCCCGAAGGCTTCTGGCTCCAGGCCGGAGTTGTTGTCGGCAGCATTGCTGTGATGGTCGGCTTGAGCGCAACCAGTAGCCTGCGCCGGCATCGCAATGCCACGATGTTCATCACCGGCATGAGTTTTCTGATTCTGGCAGGGTTGTTTATCGGCTATTCGCATCTGAGCGCGCTCGATCAGGGCGTGATGACACTGGTGCAAGAGCATCGCAATCCGATGCTCGATGAAGTAGCCGTAGTCTTCACACTGATCGGCGAATTCCGCAACATGCTGGTGTTCAGTGCTTTGCTCGTAGCGCTACTGGTAATCGCCAGGCAATGGCCGCAAGCGATCTTCGCCTGCAGCACCCTGCTCTGCACGGCACTGGCCAACACCGCGACCAAACACTTCTTCGCTCGCGTACGTCCGGAAGTCCTGAGCGATCCACTGACCAGTTACAGCATGCCAAGTGGTCACGCCTCGGGTTCTTTTGCGCTGTTTCTAACCCTCGCCGTACTTGCCGGGCGTGGACAACCGCCACGGATGCGATTGACCTGGTTACTACTGGGTTGCATTCCAGCCTTGGCGATTGCCCTCTCCAGGGTTTACCTCGGCGCACATTGGCCGACGGATGTATTGGCAGGTGCAATGCTGGCGGCCTGTGTCTGCGCAGCCAGCCTCTGGCTGAATCAACGTCAGGCACCACTGAACGCAATGCCGCCCAAGGTCTGGTGGCTGCTGCTACCGGCGTTGGTCGCCCTGTTCGGCTTCTTCGTATTGCGGCACTTGCCCCATACGATGTTGCGGTATGCCTACTAAAAAGAGTGCAGTTTTATCTCGGCCTCTCATAAAAAAAGAACCCCGACCAATATGACGGGGTTCTTTTTGAATGCGTTCAGCTAATTGCAATCAGGCACGTTGACGTTTACGCATTTCCAGAATCAGTGCATCAGCGAGCCGGCTTGCTGCAATTGCAGTATCCTCGAAGGGCTGACCAAAACTTGCATGTTTTAGCAGGTAACCTACAGCGGCCGCTTCCCATGCCGCCCACTCATTGGTGAAAATAGTCATCATTGAAATCCTTTTGATATTTTTAAGTGGCCCGCTTTATACGGGCAATCCCAAACTAATCAAAACACCGGTACCCAGCAATGCTGGCAATCGTGTGCAATGTTTGCCAAATGCTGCTCAGGCAAACAACTCCCCCTGCAATTCATCCAGTAACGCCTGAATCGCACTCAGTCGCTGCTGCGGATCATCGAGTTGCAGCAGGTCGAACTAGCCCGCTCGAAGATCGCGATTACTTTGTGTTGAGCTGACTGAGTCGGACCTGAAGTAAATCGAATCCTGTGGGGGCGGGCCTGCCCGCGAAGGCGGAGAGTCAGGCGATATCCGTATCGACTGAAAGAGCCTCTTCGCGGGCAAGCTCGCTCCCACAGGGTGTTATGGAGTTCTTGAAGCCTGCGTTCATCCCTTGGCGCAAATGGAACATCAGCCCACAAAACGTCATTCAAGGAATCGCTTTACCATCAACTACCAAACAACCATATTACGACTTAGCTTCCGAATGGAAAGCTTGGCAGTTCCGAACCTTCCGTGCCGCGATACTTCGCAACGGCTGAATCGGCATTTTTGGCAACGCGGCCGGCAATGACAACATAGTCTTCAAGTTTCCAACGAACCTCAGTCGAAAACTTGATCATAGCGTCCCCTACATAACTATCCCAAAGCCGCTGCTCATAATTATCACGATCACCATTCAGGCCCGAACGACGCACCAGGATCAACGCATTGGCCGCATTGGCTGCAGAGTCCGCGGCAAACTGAACTTCGCCCTGCGGTGATTGCGCAGAAACATAGTTGACCATAATTCGAGAAAAGCACAACTCCCACAAAGCACGCTCGGCACCAGTAAAATTCTTCACAATAACAGCTCCTTATATATGTAACGCCCGCCTCATGCAGACGCAGCAAATATAATCACCACCGTGTGAACACTCAATACAAACCATCACTTTTAGTTATTAGAAATAAATACAGCCAAGCCATCGGAAGTTCGCCAAAATCACTCAGGCAAACAACTCCCCCTGCAACTCATCCAGCAACGCCTGAATCGCATCCAGTCGTTGCTGCGGATCATCAAGTTGCAGCAGGTCGATCTTGTCCAGTTCCGCGAAAGGCAACAGGTACGCCAATTGATTGGCCAGTGATTGTTGCCCGGTCGCCTCAGTGCCCATGTTCAACGCTTCGACCATCGGGTGCTCAGCCAAGGCCTTGAGCAACGCAACCAGGTCGGCATCTTCGTCCTGCAAGGGTTGCTCGGGTTCGTCTTCCAACCACTCGACCTCGGCGACGATCAACTGATCGCGCTGGACTTCCGTTCGTAATACATGGAAACGCCGTCCGCCCTGAACCCGAATCCCCAGCAGGCCGTTGTCCTGTTGTTTGAAATCGGTGATCAGCGCTTCGCAGCCCACCAGTGCATAGCCGGCCGGGGCGATCCCGACTTCTTCGCCATCGAGGATGCACACCACGCCGAAACCGCCGCCCTGCTTCATGCAGCGGCCGATCATGTCCAGATAGCGCGCCTCGAAGATCTGCAAGTCGAGGATGCAGCCTGGAAACAGCACTGTATTGAGCGGAAAAAGCGGCAGACTCATAGACATTTCCTTACACCACCATCGACACCGCCAACGGCAGGAGCACCGCCGTGGCCACACCCATCAGGCTCATCGCCAGCGCCGCGAAGGCGCCGCACTCTTCACTTTCCTGCATCGCCACTGCCGTGCCGACCGCGTGGGCCGTCATGCCCAGTGCCATACCCCTGGCTTCCGGGCTATGCACACCCAGCCGGGTCAACAACGCCGGGCCGAAAATCGCGCCGATCACACCCGTAATCAAGACGAACACCGCTGCCAGCGCCGCGACACCACCGATCTGCTCGGCCACCAACATAGCGATAGGCGAAGTCACCGATTTCGGCGCCATGGTCATCAGGATCATGTGCTCGGCACCGAACGACCAGCCCAGCAACACGCCCATCCCCGTGGCCACCACCCCACCTATCACCAGCGTAGTAAATATCGGCCAGAACAACTGCCGAATCCGTCGCAGGTTGAGATAAAGCGGCACCGCCAGTGCGACAGTGGCCGGGCCGAGCAGGATGCTGAGAATCTCGGTGCTCTTGCGGTACTCGGCATAGGTCAGGCCGCAGCCCACCAGCACGCCGATCACCAACAACATGGAGACCAACACCGGCTGCAAAAAGATCCAGCGGGTTTTCTCGAATGCCGCCAGGACGAGTTGATAGGCGCCAAGAGTAATGCCGATACCAAACAGGGGATGATGAATCACCGACGTCCAGGCGCCGTGCCAGTCGAAGATCATTGGCTGTCCTCGGAGTGAGCGTGCCCCTTGACCATACGATGCATCAGCACCCCGGCGAAGGCCATGGAAAGCAGCAGCGACAATACCAGCGCACCGACAATGGCCCAGAAATCCGCCGCGATGTCAGCGGCGTAGACCATCACGCCCACAGCCGGCGGCACCAGCAACAGCGGCAGGTAACGCAACAGGCTACTGGCCGCCAGGTTCAGCGGCTCGCCAACCTGCCCGCGACAGATGAGGTACACCAGCAACAGCAGCAACCCCACAATCGGCCCCGGCAGCACCGGCAAGAACAAATGATTGAGCGCAGTGCCGAGCAATTGGAACAGCACCAGCCACGTCAGGCCCCGTAACAACATCAAAGTTCTCCCGCAAAATCCGTCACCCGCATTGGCCGGGCATTATAAGCATGCTCGCGCTATAGACCGGCATTCGCCAAAAGCATTGTCAGTTGACCGCTGCGTTTGGCCATGTTGATCTAAAGTAGTAAGCCGGGAGGTCAGATCCCCGCAAGCCAAAACTATAAAACCGATGAACCCAAGGAGAGTCTCAATGCCCTATGTTCCAGTTGCGGAGCTCAAAGATTATGTCGGCAAGGAACTTGGACGTTCCGAATGGCTCACTATCGATCAGGACCGCATCAACCTGTTCGCCGAAGCCACAGGGGATTTTCAGTTCATCCACGTCGACCCGGTCAAGGCCGCGCAAACGCCATTTGGCAGCACCATCGCTCACGGCTTCCTGTCGTTGTCGCTGATCCCGAAACTGATGGAAGACATCCTCGTCATGCCCGAAGGCTTGAAGATGGTGGTCAACTACGGACTCGACAGCGTGCGCTTCATCCAGCCGGTCAAGGTCAATTCGAAAGTGCGCCTGAAAGTCGACCTGACCGAAGTCATCGAGAAGAAACCCGGCCAGTGGCTCCTCAAGGCCACCACCACCCTGGAAATCGAAGGTTCGGACAAACCGGCGTACATCGCCGAACCCCTGTCTCTGTGCTTCGTATAAACCTTGCCGGATGCGAAGCAGCTCATGCTGTTTCGCGCCCTCACGCGGAACCTCACCCTATATTAAGGACACATAGCTGCGGCATACTCCCTCGCCTAATTGCCCGGAATCCGCTATGCGCCCACTTGCACTCCTTGCCTTGACCTTGATGCTCACCGCTTGCGGCGACGGCGAATCGCCATTTCCTCCTGACGCCCGCCTGCCGGACGGCGGACGTTATCGCGGTGACCTGGTCAATGGCTTGCTGCAAGGCAAGGGGCGTATCGACTACCCGAACGGCAGCTGGTACGCCGGCGAATTCGACAAGGGCCAGTGGCAGGGCCAGGGCGAATGGCATGGCAGCAATGGCGAAGTCTATCGCGGTCAGTTCAACCAGGGACTGTTCGACGGCCAGGGGGCATTGACCACCAACGCCAGCAGCTACAGCGGCGGCTTCAAGGCCGGCCGGCGCAACGGCGAAGGTACCCTCAAAGAAAACGGCATGAGCTATCGTGGAGAGTTCAAGGCCGATCAATACGCCGGCCTGGGTCGCCTCGAACTCGAAGACGGCAGCTCCTATCAGGGCCAGTTCGCCCACGGCAAACCCAATGGCGAAGGCCAGCGCGGCGACGGCAACGGCAATCAGTTCACCGGGCACTTCGTCGACGGTCAGCTGGAAGGCAACGGGACTTTCAACAGCGCCGACGGCGACATCTATGTCGGCAGCTTCAAGAACAATCAACTGCACGGCAAGGGCCGCTACGAAAACGCCGACGGCGATGTCTGGCTGGGACAGTTCAAGGAAGGCTCGCTGAACGGCAAGGGCGAGTTGATCGGCACTGACGGCAGCCACTACATCGGTCAGTTCAATGACTGGCGTTTTTCCGGCCAGGGCCGCCTGAACCTGTCCGACGGCAGCTTTTACACCGGCCAGTTCGACAACGACAGTTACCAAGGGCGCGGCACATTGGTGTTGACCGATGGCACCGTGCTCAGCGGCACCTGGATCAACGGCCAGCGCGTACGCGACACCGAAGGCAAATTATTGCCCGACACCCTGGAACTCGGCCTGCTGGCCCAGGGCCGCCTGCTCGACGCAGCGCTGGCCAACGTTCCACACTCGACGCCGGCGGTGGAGCTGTATTCGTTGACCCTGGGGGGTGATGGCAAGCAAAGCGTGTTTCTGCGCGAATCCGACTACGTCGCCAACATGCTCACCACTCGTTTTCGCACCCTTGGCCAGATCCGCCTGGTGAACCATCGTGACCACCTCGCCGACCGCCCGATGGCTACCCGGGAAAACCTGCGCCGGGCTGCCCTGACGCTGGCCGAACGCAGCGGTCCGGAAGACCTGATTTTCATCTACCTGACCAGCCACGGCACCAACGAACACGAACTGGTGCTTGACCAGCCACGCATGGAATTGGCCGATCTGCCAGCCGACGAATTGGCCGCTGTTCTCGCCCCCCTGAAAAACCGCGACAAGATCATCGTGATTTCGTCCTGCTACTCCGGCGGTTTCATTCCCGCCCTCAAGGATGAGCGGACCCTGATCATGACGGCCTCGCGGGCCGACCGAGTGTCCTTCGGTTGCTCGGAGGAAGCCAACTTCACTTATTTCGGAGATGCCCTGTTCGCCCAGGCCCTGAACCAGACCGATGACCTGGAACAAGCCTTCAAACTGGCCAAGGCCAACGTCGCCGAACGTGAGCTGGCGGACGGTTTCGAAGCGTCCGAACCACAGATCTGGGCACCGAAAACCGTCCTCTCGCATTGGCAACTCCTGCGCAAACAGCAGGCACGAAAAGCACTGCAAAGTGCGTCCATCGAAAGCAAGGATGCAAACAGCAACTAAGCTGAATAGTATCAAGGGAGAAACACTATGTACTTGACGCCTCAGCACGTATTGCTTGCCGGAGCCACCGGCCTGACCGGTGAACATCTGCTTGATCGCCTGCTTAACGAGCCGACGATTACACGGGTATTGGCCCCCTCACGCAGGCCATTGGCCGAGCACCCGCACCTTGAAAACCCCGTCGGCGACCCGGCGGAGTTTCTGCCGCAGCTGAACGGCCGTGTCGACATCGCCTACTGTTGCCTGGGCACCACCATCAAACAGGCAGGCTCGGAACAGGCGTTCCGCGCGGTGGACCTGGACATGGTCGTGGCCTTTGCCAAACGCGCACGGGAGATGGGCGCACGGCACCTGATCGTGATCAGTGCTCTGGGAGCCGATCGCAGATCCTCGATTCTCTACAACCGGGTCAAAGGCGAGATGGAGTACGCACTGCGTGCGCAGGACTGGCCGCAGCTGACCATCTGCCGCCCTTCGCTGTTGCTGGGTGATCGCACCGAGCCGCGACTGGGCGAGAAAGTCGCCGGCCCGTTATCTCGGCTGATCCCTGGTAAATACCATGGTATCGAAGCCTGCCAACTGGCTCGCGCGATGTGGCGCCTGGCACTGGAAGAGCAGGACGGGATCAGAATTGTCGAGTCGGATGAGCTGAGGAAGTTGGGCAAGTAAAGCGCGAACCTGTGGCGATGGGGCTTGTCGGAACGCCGCACCGCCCCGTTCGGCTGCGTAGCAGTCGTAAATATGGAACTTGCGATGTATCAGAAAAATGGAGATGGCCGGTTTTGGGGCTGCTTCGCAGCCCAACGGGGGCAAGCCCCCTCGCCACAAAAGCGCTATACCTACAATCCACCCGTCGCCTGAAAACTCACCCCTATCACCGTCAGCAACGACAGTGGCAACAGCAGCGTGTCGAGCAACGCACTGGCCGGCAGATCAACACCCGGATAGGTCGGTGCTTCGGCGCCGAATCGGTCCATCGCACAGCACCCACCGTTCATTGCGTACAAATCCAGGCGAGTCCCGGCGTACACCACCGGCGCCCCCGGCTTGGCCGCATCGAGGGTGCGCGCCGTGGCGCACCCGGCCAATTGCAGCGCCAGCAACATCACCAGTAGCTTATTCATCGCTGGTCAGATGATGCTCGCCCCAGCGCGGCAACATGTCCTGAGGAATATTGAGCACGTTAAGGATCCGCGCCACGACAAAGTCGATCAGGTCATCGATGGTTTGCGGTTGATGATAGAAGCCCGGCGATGCCGGCAGAATCGTCACGCCCATGTTCGACAACTTGAGCATGTTCTCCAGATGGATGCTCGAATACGGTGCTTCACGGGGTACCAGGATCAACTGCCGACGTTCTTTAAGCGTCACGTCGGCGGCACGCTCGATCAGGTTGTTGCAGGCACCGGTGGCAATAGCCGACAGAGTGCCGGTGGAACACGGCACCACCACCATCGCCGCCGGCGAACCGGAGCCCGAAGCCACCGGCGACATCCAGTCTTCCTTGCCATACACGCGAATCTGCCCGGCGGCAGCCCCCGTGTATTCGGTGAGGAACGCCTGCATCATCTGCGGCTTGGCCGGCAGCGTGACGTCGGTTTCGGTGGCCATCACCAATTGCGCTGCCTTGGAAATCAGGAAGTGCACTTCACGATCTTCCCGCACCAGGCAGTCGAGCAGGCGCAAACCGTACTGAGCACCGGAAGCGCCGGTCATCGCCAGGGTGATGCGGTCCGGGCCGTTGTTCATTTTAGCGCCTCGGCGAGTTTGCCGTGCAGGCCGCCGAAGCCGCCGTTGCTCATGATCACCACGTGAGTGCCTGGTTGCGCCTGACTCTTCACGCGTTCGATGATGCCTTCCAGGGAGTCGCTGACAATCGACGGCACGGTGCACAGCGCCGCCGTGGCCGCCAGGTCCCAACCGAGGTTGGCCGGGGCGTACCAGATCACCTGATCGGCATCGACCACGCTTTCCGGCAATCCGTCGCGGTGCGCGCCAAGCTTCATGGAGTTGGAACGCGGCTCGATGATCGCGATCAACGGCGCATCGCCGATGCGTTTGCGCAGGCCATCCAGCGTGGTGGCAATGGCGGTCGGGTGGTGAGCGAAGTCGTCATAAATGGTGACGCCACCCACTTCCGCAACTTTTTCCATCCGGCGCTTCACGCTTTTGAAGGCGCTCAACGCGGCGATGCCCATGGACGGCACGACGCCGACGTGGCGCGCCGCAGCCAGGGTAGCCAGTGCGTTGGCGACGTTGTGCTGACCGGTCATGTCCCACTCGACCACGCCTTGGGAAACACCTTCAAACATCACTTCGAAGGCCGAGCCGTCTTCGCTGAGCAACTTGACCTGCCACTGGCCGCCGGCACCCGTGGTCTGCACCGGAGTCCAGCAGCCCATCTCGATGACACGCTGCAGCGCCGGCTCGGTGGTCGGATGAATCACCAGGCCTTCGCTCGGAATGGTCCGCACCAAGTGATGGAACTGCCGCTCGATGGCCGGCAGGTCCGGGAAGATATCCGCGTGATCGAATTCGAGATTGTTCAGGATTGCCGTGCGCGGGCGGTAGTGCACGAACTTGGAGCGCTTGTCGAAAAAGGCGCTGTCATATTCGTCGGCTTCGATGACGAAGAACGGCGTGCCACCCAGGCGCGCCGACACCGAGAAATTCTGCGGCACGCCACCGATCAGGAAGCCCGGACTCATGCCCGCGTGTTCCAGCACCCAGGCCAACATGCTGCTGGTGGTGGTCTTGCCGTGCGTACCGGCAACCGCCAGTACCCAGCGACCTTGCAGCACGTGATCGGCCAGCCATTGTGGGCCGGAGACGTAGGGCAGGCCTTTGTTCAGCACGTACTCCACAGCCGGGTTGCCCCGGGACATGGCGTTGCCGATCACCACCAGATCAGGGGCCGGATCGAGTTGCGCCGGGTCGTAGCCTTGGGTCAATTCAATGCCCTGGGCTTCCAGCTGAGTGCTCATCGGCGGATAGACGTTGGCATCGGAGCCCGTCACGTGATGGCCCAGCTCTTTGGCCAGAACCGCCATTGACCCCATGAAAGTGCCGCAGATACCAAGAATATGAATGTGCATAGTCGACCTCGTAAAACTTGGTCGCAGGTTAGCTTAGGGAGGGGAAAATCGCACCTGATGTTTCAGAGTTGAGGGCGCCTTCGCGAGCAAGCCCTCTCCCACAGGGACCGCGTGTACCCTGTGGGAGCGGGCTTGCTCGCGAATGGTGCGACGCGGTTTACCGGGCGATACCGTGCTTGCGCAGCTTCCGATAGAGGGTATTGCGACTGACCCCCAGCTGCTCCGCTGTATGCGTCATATGCCAGCGCGTCTGCTCCAGCGCCGTGAGTAGCGCCAGCCGCTCGGCATCTTCCAGCGGATGCTCCGAAGCTTCTTCAATCGTCGACACTACCGGCCGCGCCTGGCGAATCATCGCCGGCAAATCCTCCAGGCCGATCCGCCCGTCCTCACACAGTGCTGCCAACGTACGCAGCACATTACGCAACTGCCGCACGTTACCCGGCCAAGCGAACCCCAATAAGGCCTCCCGCGCCGGCCCGTCGATCAATACGGTTTCTCCGCCCGCCTCCTCGGCCAGCAAAAAATCGAGCAACCGGGATTTGTCGCTACGATCACGCAAGGCCGGCAACGCGACTTCCAGCCCGTTGAGCCGGTAATACAAATCCTCACGGAAGCTGCCGTCCTGCACACGATCCAACAACTTACGGTGAGTGGCACTGATGATCCGCACATTCACCGATTCCGGCTCGCCGCCGATCGGTACCACTTGTCGGTCTTCGAGCACCCTCAGCAAACGCGTCTGCAAGGCCAGTGGCATGTCACCGATTTCATCGAGGAACAAGGTCCCGCCATCGGCCTGTTGCAACTTGCCGCGCATACCCTCCTTGCGTGCACCGGTAAAGCTGCCGCCGCGATATCCGAACAGCTCGCTTTCGATCAGGCTTTCGGGAATGGCCGCGCAATTGAGGGCGACAAAGGCTTTCTCCGCCCGCTGGCTGGCGTGGTGCACCGCTTTGGCAAAGGCCTCCTTGCCTGACCCGGTTTCGCCGTTGATCAGCAGCGGTACGTCGCGCTCGTAGACGCGCAAGGCTTTGCGGAAGTCCGCCTGCAACGTCGCGTCATCCAGGCAAATGCCCGACAGGCGCGGTGCTTGTGCGACCTTGGCCGCTGGCACCAACGGAGTTGGCAGCGGCCGCCGTGCCTCACCGCGCAATACCGCAAACAGCTTGCGACCATCACGGGTGCGCAACGGCCAACTGGCGGCGGCATTGGTGCTTGCGCGACCGAGCAACTCATCGAGCGAGCAATCGAAAAACGCCTCCACCGGCTTACCCAGCAAGCCGCCGCGAATATGTCCCAGCAGGTTCAGCGCACTCTGGTTGACCGCGCAAATGCGCCCTTCCCCGTCGAACGCCAGCAGCCCTTCGCTGAACAAACCGACGGACTCGGCTTGCAAGTGAAAACGCAACAACCATTGGTTGTCGAAGCAGCGCAGGAAGTAGCAGCTCTCGATCATCTTCGCCGACAGGTTGACCAGTGCCATGGTGTGGAACTGGCTTTGCCGCGACACATCGCGCCGCGCCGACGACACGTCGAGCACCGCCAGCAATTCGCCATGGGGATCGAAGACCGGGCTCGCCGAACAGGTCAGGCCGGTGTGGCGGCCGCGAAAGTGTTCGTCCTGATGGATGGTCAGCGACTGACGCTCCACCAGACAGGTGCCGATACCGTTAGTGCCTTCGCAGGCCTCGCTCCAGTCGGCCCCGAGCCAAAGGCCGGCGCGCTCGAAGATCTGGCGTTCGGCGGGCGCGGTGACGCAGTTGAGGATCACGCCGCGGGCGTCGGTCAGCAGCACTGCATGACCGGCGCCGGAGAGCTGTTGATGCAGGCTGGTCATTTCATTGCCGGCGATGTGCAGCACTTGCTGCAAGCGCTCGCGGCTTTCCAGGACACGGCCATGTTCCAGCACCGTCGGCGCGATGCTCAGGGCCGGATCGAGGTGATAGTCCTCAAGGCAGCGCAGCCAGGAACGGGCGATGGACGGATCGCTACCCGGACCGTGCAGGTGGGTCTTGCCCTGGGTCACCGTCAATACTTGCTGGGCATGGCGACTCAAATGGTTGTCGTGCATTTCTTATTATTCTCCCCGGGGCTCGGCGACCCGTGCATGAGGTGATGCCGAGCATCCTCCAGCCCGGCCCGCATTGCAATGCCTGCAAGACCGGTTGGTCACAAGCTGTGCCACAAAGGGTACAAAGTGTCACCCAGGCTGTACCGAAAGCGTCACAGGCGCTACCCGCCCGTCCGACAAAAACCTCGCAAGGCCTTGATTTACCTGACATGCAAGGCACTGGCCCGCCCCTTGCTCTACGCTTAAAGCAAGCGCACATGCGCGACTCCCTATAAGCACAAAAGCAAGGAGAGACCACCATGCGTTACGCTCACCCCGGTACTGAAGGCGCTATCGTTTCGTTCAAAGCCAAATACGGTAACTACATCGGCGGCGAGTTCGTCGCGCCTGTCAAAGGTCAGTACTTCACCAATACCTCGCCAGTGAATGGCCAACCGATTGCCGAATTCCCCCGCTCCACGGCCGAAGACATCGACAAGGCCCTGGACGCTGCCCACGCGGCGGCCGATGCCTGGGGCGCCACGTCCGCCCAGGCACGCTCGCTGGTGCTGCTGAAAATCGCCGACCGCATCGAACAGAACCTCGAACTGCTGGCGATCACCGAATCCTGGGACAACGGCAAAGCCGTTCGCGAAACCCTCAACGCCGACATCCCTCTGGCCGCCGACCACTTCCGCTACTTCGCCGGTTGCATCCGTGCCCAGGAAGGCAGCGCCGCCGAAATCGACGGCAACACCGTGGCCTATCACATCCATGAACCGCTGGGCGTGGTCGGGCAGATCATTCCGTGGAACTTCCCGATCCTGATGGCCGCCTGGAAACTCGCCCCGGCCCTCGCCGCCGGCAACTGCGTGGTGCTCAAACCCGCCGAGCAAACCCCGCTGGGCATCACCGTGCTGGTCGAACTGATCGGCGACCTGCTGCCACCGGGCGTGCTGAACATCGTGCAAGGCTTCGGCAAAGAAGCCGGCGAAGCCCTGGCCACCAGCAAACGCATCGCCAAGATTGCCTTCACCGGCTCGACCCCGGTCGGCTCGCACATCATGAAATGCGCGGCCGAAAACATCATTCCGTCCACCGTGGAGCTGGGTGGCAAGTCGCCGAACATCTTCTTCGAAGACATCATGAAAGCCGAACCATCCTTCATCGAGAAGGCCGCCGAAGGCCTGGTGCTGGCATTCTTCAACCAGGGCGAAGTCTGCACCTGCCCTTCCCGGGCGCTGGTGCAAGAGTCGATCTACGACGAGTTCATGGCCGTCGTGATGAAAAAAGTCCTGCAAATCAAACGTGGCGACCCGCTGGACACCGACACCATGGTCGGCGCCCAGGCGTCCGAACAGCAATTCGACAAAATCCTTTCGTACCTGGAAATCGCCAAGGGCGAAGGCGCCGAGCTGCTGACCGGCGGCAAGGTCGAAAAACTCGAGGGCAACCTGGCGAGCGGGTATTACATCCAGCCGACGCTGCTCAAGGGCACCAACAAAATGCGCGTGTTCCAGGAAGAAATCTTCGGTCCGGTGGTGAGCATCACCACCTTCAAGGACGAAGCCGAAGCCCTGGCCATCGCCAACGACACCGAGTTCGGCCTGGGCGCCGGCCTCTGGACCCGCGACATCAACCGCGCCTACCGCATGGGCCGCGCCATCAAGGCCGGTCGGGTGTGGACCAACTGCTACCACCTGTACCCGGCGCACGCCGCGTTCGGCGGGTACAAGAAGTCCGGCGTCGGTCGTGAAACCCACAAGATGATGCTCGACCACTATCAGCAGACCAAAAACCTGCTGGTGAGCTACGACATCAATCCGCTGGGCTTCTTCTAAAACCGGGGGCGACACAGTTAACTCTGTGTCGCCCTTTCTACCGCCTTCGCGAGCAAGCCCGCTCCCACAGGTTTTTGTGGTGAATCCAGCTGTTGAGACCTGACACAGAACCCTGTGGGAGCGAGCTTGCTCGCGCTAGCGACTTAAATGACACAACACAAAAGGCTGGCCGCTCTGGCACGGGCCTTGCGTACCCGTCATTCAGGAATTGCACCCAACCCGTCGCACCCGAAAGTCCAAAAGATCGAACAATAAAAATTAGAGAGGACTTATGACTATTTCTTCCACACAGCTCAAACCCACACTCGGCACCCTGCATTTATGGGGCATTGCCGTCGGCCTGGTGATTTCCGGCGAGTACTTCGGCTGGAGTTACGGCTGGGGCACCGCAGGCACACTGGGTTTTCTCGTCACCGCGTTGATGGTGGCGACGATGTACACCTGCTTCATCTTCAGTTTTACCGAACTGACGACGGCGATTCCCCACGCTGGCGGACCGTTTGCCTACAGCCGCCGGGCCTTTGGTGAGAAAGGCGGGTTGATCGCCGGCATCGCCACCCTGATCGAATTCGTCTTTGCGCCACCGGCCATCGCCATGGCCATCGGTGCCTACCTCAATGTGCAATACCCGGAACTGGACCCGAAGATCGCCGCCGTTGGCGCCTATTTCGTGTTCATGGGCCTGAATATCCTAGGTGTCAGCATCGCGGCCACCTTCGAGTTGGTGGTCACCGTGCTGGCAGTCGCTGAGTTGCTTGTATTCATGGGCGTGGTCGCCCCGGGCTTCAGCTTCAGCAACTTCGTGCTCAATGGCTGGTCGGGTTCGAACGAGTTCACGATGGGCTCGATTCCCGGGATTTTTGCGGCGATCCCCTTTGCGATCTGGTTCTTCCTCGCCATCGAAGGCGCGGCCATGGCCGCCGAGGAAGCCAAGGACCCGAAACGCACGATCCCCAGAGCCTATGTCAGCGGCATTCTGACCTTGGTGTTCCTGGCCATCGGCGTGATGGTGATGGCCGGCGGCGTCGGCGACTGGCGTCAACTGTCGAACATCAACGATCCGCTGCCCCAGGCGATGAAAGCTGTGGTCGGCGATAATTCGACCTGGATGCACATGCTGGTATGGATCGGTCTGTTCGGTCTGGTGGCAAGTTTCCACGGGATCATTCTTGGCTATTCCCGGCAGTTCTTCGCCCTGGCTCGCGCCGGTTACCTGCCCAAGGGGCTGGCCAAACTCTCGCGCTTCCAGACGCCGCATCGGGCGATTCTGGCCGGCGGCGTGATCGGCATCGCGGCGATCTACAGCGACGGTCTGGTCAACCTGCAAGGCATGAGCCTGACGGCTGCGATGATCACCATGTCGGTATTCGGCGCCATCGTGATGTACATCATCAGTATGCTGAGCCTGTTCAAGCTGCGTAAGACCGAACCGAACCTGGAGCGCACCTTCCGCGCGCCGGGCTATCCGATCGTGCCGGGGATCGCGCTGTTTCTGGCGGTGGTGTGCCTGGTGGCGATGGCCTGGTTCAACACCTTGATCGGCCTGGTCTTCCTCGGCTTCATGGTTGCCGGGTACCTGTACTTCCAGTTGACTGCCAAGCAACGCTCCGAGGCACCGGCAGACGCTATGCTCGAAGGTATCTGAATGCACCGGCACCGGGATTTTTGCCGGTGCCTGCCTTATCAAAGTGCACAGAGGCTCCATGTGGGAGCGAGCTTGCTCGCGATAGCGGATATTCATTCGACACATGCGTTGGATTTGAAACCGTCATCGCGAGCAAGCTCGCTCCCACAGGGATTGACAGTGTTAGCTAGAGAACAGGAGGACTCCGCCCCCATGGCCGTATATGCCCATTCCGTCGGCGCCCAGACCTATCGCTTCGACAGCCTCAAGGATGTGATGGCCAAGGCCAGCCCAGCGCGCTCCGGGGATTTTCTGGCCGGTGTCGCGGCCCTCAATGACGGCGAGCGCGTCGCGGCACAGATGACTTTGGCCGATATTCCGCTATCCCACTTCCTGCAAGAAGTGTTGATTCCCTATGAGTCCGATGAAGTCACCCGCCTGATCATCGACACCCACGACAAACAAGCCTTCTCGGTCGTCAGCCACCTTACCGTCGGCGGCTTTCGCGACTGGCTGCTCAGCGATGCCGCCGACGAGCAGGTTCTGCGCGCCCTCGCCCCCGGCCTGACCCCGGAAATGGTTGCCGCCGTGTCGAAGATCATGCGCGTGCAGGATCTGGTGCTGGTGGCGCAGAAAATCCGTGTGGTCACGAAATTCCGCGGCACCCTGGGTCTGCGCGGTCGACTGTCCACGCGCCTGCAACCGAACCACCCCACCGACGAACCGGCCGGTATCGCCGCAAGCATTCTCGACGGCCTGCTGCACGGCAACGGCGATGCCATGATCGGCATCAACCCGGCCACCGACAGCATCGCCTCGATTTGCGCGATGCTGGAAATGCTCGACGCGATCATCCAGCGCTACGAAATCCCGACCCAGGCGTGCGTGCTGACCCATGTCACCACGTCGATCGAAGCGATCAATCGCGGCGTCCCGCTGGACCTGGTGTTCCAGTCGATCGCCGGCACCGAAGCGGCCAACGCCAGTTTCGGCATCAACCTCAATATATTGCAGGAAGGTTACGACGCAGGTTTGAGCCTCAATCGCGGCACGCTTGGCCAGAACCTGATGTACTTCGAAACCGGCCAGGGCAGTGCCCTGTCGGCCAACGCCCATCACGGCGTCGATCAGCAAACCTGCGAAACCCGCGCCTACGCCGTGGCGCGGCATTTCAAACCGTTTCTGGTGAACACCGTCGTCGGCTTCATCGGCCCGGAATACCTGTACAACGGCAAACAGATCATCCGCGCCGGCCTCGAAGACCACTTCTGCGGCAAATTGCTCGGTGTGCCCATGGGTTGCGACATCTGCTACACCAACCACGCCGAAGCCGACCAGGACGACATGGACACCCTGCTGACCCTGCTGGGCGTCGCCGGGATCAACTTCATCATGGGCATCCCCGGCTCCGACGACATCATGCTCAACTACCAGACCACTTCGTTCCACGATGCGCTTTACACCCGGCAGACCCTGGGGTTGAAGCCCGCACCGGAATTCGAACAGTGGCTGGCGAGAATGGGCATCTTCACTCAAGCCGATGGCAGGGTTCTCTTCGGCGACAGCCTGCCGCCAGCCTTCCGGCAGGCCTTGGCGCAACTGGGATGAGCATTGACATGGATAAATTACCCTTCGATCCACACAACCCTTGGCTGGAGCTACGACGCCTGACGCCGGCGCGAATTGCCCTGGGCCGCACCGGCACCAGCATTCCCACCCGCGCACAACTGGACTTCCAATACGCCCACGCTCAAGCGCGGGATGCGGTGCACTTGCCGTTTGACCATGCCTCCCTCAGCGCGCAGTTGGCCGAACGTGATCGCGAGTGCCTTTTGCTGCACAGTGCGGCGACGGATCGCAACACGTACCTGCAACGCCCCGACCTGGGGCGAAAACTCAGTGATGCCTCGGCGCAGGTCCTGCGTGATTACGCGGTGGCTCATCCGGGAGGCGTGGACCTGGTGATCGTGGTCGCCGACGGCCTGTCGGCATTGGCCGTTCATCGCCATACCCTGCCGTTTCTGGCGCGCTTCGAAGAGCAAATGACCGGCGACAGCTGGACTGTTGCGCCAGTCGTACTCGTAGAACAGGGCCGGGTGGCCGTCGCCGATGAGATCGGTGAGTTGCTTGGCGCAAAAATGACCGTGATCCTCATCGGCGAGCGCCCTGGCCTCAGCTCCCCGGACAGCCTGGGATTATATTTCACCTACAATCCCAAGGTCGGCCTTACCGATGCCTACCGTAATTGCATCTCCAATGTCCGGCTCGAAGGCCTGAGCTACGGCATGGCGGCACACCGATTGCTGTATTTGATGCGCGAAGCCTGCCGGCGGCAGTTGTCAGGGGTCAATCTGAAGGACGAAGCGCAGGTTCAGACACTGGACTCGGACACGGGAGGCGACATGAAAGGAAATTTCCTGCTCGGACCGCCGAATGCCTGAACCGCTTGCGCATTGCACATTCGTACCAGTTTCAGGCAGGATCGTTGCGCGGCCGCCAAGGGTTTCCCATCGCCGTCAGAGACGTAAGACAGCCACTTGAAGACGAGACCTACCATGCGGATTATTCAAGCGACCCTCGAACACCTGGACCTGCTGACCCCCTTGTTCGTCAAATATCGCGAGTTTTATGGTTCCCTGCCGTATCCGGACTCGTCTCGGGCGTTCCTCGAGAAACGCCTGCGTCGCAAGGAGTCGGTGATCTACCTGGCGCTGTCCGATGATGACAGCAACAAACTGATGGGTTTCTGCCAGCTGTACCCGAGCTTCTCCTCGCTTTCGCTCAAACGTGTATGGATCCTCAACGATATTTATGTCGCCGAAGACGCCCGCCGCCAGCTGGTGGCCGACAACCTGATCCGCACCGCAAAAAAAATGGCCAAGGAAACCAATGCCGTGCGCATGCGTGTTTCCACCAGCAGCAACAACGAAGTCGCGCAGAAAACCTACGAGTCCATCGGATTCAAGGAAGACACCGAATTCAAGAACTACGTGCTGCCGATCAGCGACGAACTCTGAATCACCTGCATACTGCTCGCGATGGCATCGACTGGATTACACTGGTCCAACGAAGTAACGGCATCGCGAGCAGGCTCGCTCCCGCCTGTTCGTTATCAAACATCAGCCCTGTCATGACATTCCCCGCTACAATCTCGACGCGATTTTCACCACTCGCCTCGTATAATCCCGATATTCCCGGCTTGTAAGAAAAACTACCCCTATCCGTAGTCTTACGCGAAGTCATCCGCACAGGTCTGCTGAGTCGGGCCGTCACCACAGGTGCTTTCCATGGATTTCAACCCGATCGACATTGTCCTGCATCTCGACGTCTACCTCGACATGCTTGTAACCAACTACGGGGCATGGATCTACGCCATTCTGTTCATGGTGATTTTCTGTGAAACCGGCCTTGTGGTCATGCCCTTCCTGCCGGGCGACTCCCTGCTGTTCATCGCTGGCGCCGTGGCGGCCGGTGGCGGCATGGATCCGGTACTGCTCGCCGGCCTGCTGATGCTGGCGGCGATCCTGGGCGACAGCACCAACTACATCATCGGACGAACGGCAGGTGAAAAGCTGTTCAGCAATCCGGACTCGAAGATCTTCCGTCGTGACTACCTGCAACAAACCCACGACTTCTACGACAAGCACGGCGGCAAAACCGTGACCCTGGCGCGCTTCCTGCCGATCATCCGTACTTTTGCACCGTTCGTCGCCGGCGTGGGGAGAATGCCTTATCCGCGTTTCTTTGCGTTCAGCGTGCTGGGCACCCTCCTATGGGTCGGCGGCCTGGTGACGCTCGGTTACTTCTTCGGCAACGTGCCGTTCATCAAGAAGAACCTGTCGCTACTGGTAGTCGGCATCATCCTGCTCTCGCTGGTGCCGATGATCATTGGCATGGTGCGTAACCGCCTTGCCGGTTCGAACTCCAAAGCCGAATCGCGCTGACACGATGTGGTCCCTGAGCGCCTGGCGTCGCCGGCGCACCCTGGCAAAGCACCCGATTGCCGACGACATGTGGCAACGGGTGCGCCATCACTTGAGTTTTCTCGATGGCATCAGCGCCGCCGAAGACCAATGGCTGCGCGAAGCCTGCGTGCTGTTCCTCGAAGACAAGCACCTGAGCGCCCTGCCCGGTGTCGAACTGCATCAGGAACAACGCTTGCTGCTCGCCGCCCAGGCGCAATTGCCGCTGCTGCACCTCGGCGACCTGAACTGGTATCAGGGCTTCCACGAAATCATCCTCTACCCAGACGACTTCCTCAGCCCCCAGCGCCATCGCGATGCCAGCGGTGTCGAGCACGAATGGGACGGTGAGCACAGCGGTGAAGCCTGGCAGCAAGGCCCGATCATCCTCGCCTGGCCCGGCGTAATGGCCAGCGGAGGCTGGGAAGGCTACAACCTGGTGATCCACGAACTGGCGCACAAGCTCGACATGCTCAACGGCGTCGCCAACGGCCTGCCACCGCTGCATGCCGACATGCGCGTCAGCGACTGGGCCAACGTCATGCAAGAGGCCTACGACGACCTCGACCGGCAACTGGAACGCAATCCCGATGCCGAAACCGCCATCGATCCGTATGCCGCCGAAAATCCTGCCGAGTTCTTCGCCGTCACCAGCGAATACTTCTTCAGCGCCCCGGATTTGCTGCACGAGGCTTATCCACAGGTGTACCAGCAGTTGAAGCTGTTCTATCGCCAGGATCCGCTGGCGAGGTTGAAGCAACTTCAGGCGCATGACCCTGTCTATCAGGCACACCAGTGAGCGCCATACGACTTCTGGTCCATGGCGTCGACACAGGAATATGCCTATAATCGCCGCCACTTTTTGGTCAATCCGGCCAAGTGTTTTTGGTCAACTAACGGGGGCAACGCCCAATGAGCTACAGCAAGATTCCGGCTGGCAAAGACCTGCCGAACGACATCTACGTCGCGATCGAGATCCCGGCCAACCACGCGCCGATCAAATACGAAATCGACAAAGACAGCGATTGCCTGTTCGTTGACCGTTTCATGGCCACCCCAATGTTCTACCCGGCCAACTACGGTTACATCCCGAACACCCTGGCTGACGACGGTGATCCCCTCGACGTGCTGGTCGTAACCCCTTACCCGGTTGCTCCAGGTTCGGTAATCCGCGCCCGTCCGGTCGGCATCCTGAACATGACCGACGACGGCGGCGGCGATGCCAAAGTCATCGCAGTCCCACACGACAAGCTGTCCCAGCTGTACGTCGACGTGAAGGAATACACCGACCTGCCAGCGCTGCTGATCCAGCAGATCGAGCACTTCTTCGCGAACTACAAAGATCTCGAAAAAGGCAAATGGGTGAAGATCGAAGGCTGGGCCGGCGCAGACGCCGCCCGCGAAGCGATCACCAAGTCGGTTGCTGCCTACAAAGGCTAAGCCCGGCTGCAGGCTTTTAGCTGCAAGCGGCAGGAAAAACCCCGGATGATCCGGGGTTTTTTGTGGGTGCCTGACAAACACACCAAACACTACGTTTAAACAGGCCTTCCCATGGTTTTTGCTTGTTTAAAATTCCCCAAGAGCGTCTTACATCCGGTCGTAAATTTCCCGCAAAATTTGAACGAGGCGTTTATTCAATCCCTTGTTAGCCGCCAGTAGACTCGCGTTCATGAAAAAGAACACTAGCGGCCCACGCTTCAAAGCGCTCCTCGAAGCAGCGAACATCACGACCACCGGATTTGCCGAATTCCTGGATACGGCTCCGCAAAATGTACATAACTGGTACACCCGCGGTGTGCCTGCCCATTGCATGGAAGAAGTCGCCAGAAAACTCTCCGTCAGCAGCGACTGGCTGAAAACCGGCGAAGGCTCGAAAGACGCCCAACACCTGCGCCTGCTCGGCGAGTCCGGCAACACCTTCGATGCCCAGACCATCCGCGGTGTCTACACGGTCATAGAGCCTGTCGACGTCGAACTGCCATTCCTCAAAGAAGCTGTCACCGCCCCGGGATCCAACAAAACCCATGTCATAGAAGATCCCGAGAAATCCATCCGCCTGCCCCGCAGCCATCTCGACTCCCTGGAAATCAACCACGCCGACGCCATCTGCACCCTGATGAGCGGCAATAGCATGGGTGAGAAAATTGAAGACGGTTCGACCCTGGCGATTGACCGTGGCCTGACCCAAATTGTCGATGGCGAGATCTACGCCATCGAACATGACGGCATGCTGCGCATCAAGTACCTGCACCGACTACCGGGCAACTCCCTGCGACTGCGCAGCCACAACCGCGCCGAATACCCGGATGAAATCTTCAGGGCCGCACAAATCGAAGAGCAGAACATCAGGGTGCTGGGCTGGGTGTTCTGGTGGTCGACCCTGAACAAACGACGGCCGACGGTGCCCTTTCTTTAAGCGCTCCGGAACGCCCATCGGCCACCCACCCGGGTGGCCAAAGGCTCTGCCCGGCACTTCCCGCTGGGAATTTCCGTCAAACCTGCGTATGCTGCGCCCCACATTTGTGCATCGACCCGCCCTGCGGCTCAGATGCACTGGCCTGGCAGATGACTTTCTCACCAGGTCCCACAGCCGGACGCAAGATCCGGGTGTACGTTTTGAAGGCTGGCGCGGTTTACCAAAAATGATCCAAGCCAGTCCCCGAGAAGCCGGCCACAAGCCGGCTTTTTAATGCCTGAAAAAAGTTAACTGCCCAGAACCTGCATTTGTCTCAGCAGCGCTGTCACTTCCCCCTCACGGATAGCTGAACGCCTTCACCAACGTCAACTCCCCTACCGCACGCATCGGCACCAGGAACGTCTCCATCTTCTCGCTCGGCGTGCCTTCCTCGGTAATCACCGTCACCTGGGCTGTGGTCAGCGCTTGCACCGCGTCCTCCTGCCCCTCTTCATCACTGCTGTAACCGCCGCCGAAGTAGTTCACATACACCAGATATTGCCCCTTGATCGGCGCAGGCATGGCGAAGATTTCCGGGCCGTAGCCGGTGGTGACGTCGACGTCGAGCGCTGCGCCGTTGGGGACGACGCGGTCGCCGTACCAGATGTGCGCGCCGTCGGGGGTGATCAGGTGCAGGTCGAGGTCCGTGCCGTCGCTGTCCCAGGACAGCAAAACGCGCAACTTGGCCGGGGTCGCGCCGCCGCTGCTGTTGAGAAATTGCGTGCGCTGACGTTGTTGGCCATCAGGGCTGCGAACCTCGACGCTGTTGCTGCCGTTGGGGAATGAGAACGGGCGATCGAAGCGCCCCGCCGGGTCGATTTTCAGCGGCATGCTGACCCCGTTGACGATCAGACGGCCGGGCTCTGTGGACTTGGCTGTAGCTTTGATCTGCCCGCTGATGCGAGCCGTGTTGGCCTGCCCTGTCGGGGTATTCACCGATGAGGCCGGGTAGTTGACAGTCTGCCGGAAGTTTTCCCCTTCGCCCTCAGGCGCGCCGGTACGCCAGCCGCCTGCGGGGGTGTCGAGTTTGACGCTGTCAGCCGCCATCACCGATGGCAACGCCACCAGCGAACAGAGCAACAGCAAGACCTGTGGATAACGGAGTTTCATGGTCTATTCCAGCAAGAGGTGGCGGGCGAGCCCTTCGATGTAGGTTTCATCCTGGCCATTGGGGTGTGCTTCGAAGGCCAGGTGCAGGTACTCGTGGGTCAGGTCGAGGCGGTCTTGCAGTGTCCGCGCGCCACGCACGTAGATACGCTGACGTTCGCGGTCGACATAGGGGCGGCCGAATGCCAGGCGGCATACGGCGAAGGTACTGACTTCGTTGTAGCCGGTTTCGCTTTCAAGTTTTTGGCGCCAGCCGCGCCGTTGTTTCTGCAGCCATTCTTGTGCGGCGGGCAACGCTTCGCAGGACGCGACCGGGTTGTCCCAGCGACTGAGACTGGCGCGTGGGTAGGCGTGCAGCAGGATGGCGTCGTAGCGCTGGCCGGCACGGGCCTGTTCGACGGCTTGCTGCCAGGACAGTTTGTCCGGGCCAGGCTGATCGGAATGGTAGGTGATGGTGCTGCCGGCCAGCACCAGGTCGCTGGTCCAGGCGGCGATGTCGCGAGACTCGGACGACGCCGGACGCGGTGCGACCCGCTGACGACTGCTGCTGTCGTCGATACTCAGGCAGTCACCGCTGCGCGTGGCGTTTTGCAGCAGGTAAGTGCGGATGGCCACGGCCAGGGCTTTGGCGGCTTCGACCGGTTCTGTACTGGCTTCGCGCTGGAGCACACGGGCAACGTACTCTTCGCGATTCAGACGAGCCACGAGCTTGTCGCTCAGCAGAAACAGTTCACCGTCGCTGTGGATATCCAGCGCATTACCGTTGGCGAATTCGACGCGGTAGTCACCCTGCAATGCCCCGGAAGTCACTGCGGTGCCCCCTGACAGCACGCGCCGAAGTGGATAGCGAGAGAACAGGTCGACCTCTACGCACTGCCCTGCATCCACAGGCCATGCAACAGGAATCACGGTAGACAGTGCCTGCGCGTAATCACGCAGTACCCGTTGACTGGTACCGCGCCCGCCGGCCCAGACCGGTGTACCGTCCGCCGTCCAACCGGCAAACCCACCCTGTCGCGATGTTGCATCCTGATCCGCCAGCCAGCTCCAGGTCTTCACCCGAAGACGGCTTCCGAGTTCGCCGACGACCTGGCCATCGGCGGCATTGAGCATCACATCGAGCAACACACGCCGGGCTTGATCCTGCGCCGGCAGCACGGCCAACATCTTCAACAGTTCCGCCACCGAAACCCGGGTAGCCGGTTGCAACGAAGGCAAATCCAGCAGCCATTGCGGCGCTTGCCGCGTCTGCCAATAGGCTCGCCAGTCGGCATCGCTGATGCCCAACCGCGCGGGTTCGAAATACAGACCGCATGACTTCACCAACGCCTGATCACGCTCGATCCTGCCGCCCGCCGTGCAGCAATAAACCTCTTCCTTCGACTGGACCCGGCACTCATAAGCCGGCTCACGCGCGCCGGTGTCCACCAGCCAGGCGTAGACGAACAACTTCCACACACTGCCCAGTGGCGACTGCAACGTCTGCGGCAACGGCTCGCGGGTGATCACCTGCGTTCGACTCAGCGACAACAAATCGCCCTTGAAGGCCAGGCGCAAAGGTTCGTCCTGCGCCGTTGCCAGCACAGGGATCAAACACAACAACCAACCAATCAGCCGCCTGTGCACGTCAGTGAACCGTGACCTGGCCAAGGGCTGCCTTTTGTTCCATCGCCTGATGCTGCGGCGCATAAACCTGAGTGAAACGCACCGGCGGCAAGTTGAACTGCCCTTTCTGCGAGAAACGCACCAAATGCCTCAGGCGCAATTCACCACTCAAGGCATCGACCGGAATGGCGTAAGCCATTTGCCCCGGTTCGAAACGCGCCTTCTCCAGCGACGTCGGCTCGGTGCCGGCCTTGCCCATGAGTTTGATGCCCCAGGTCGTGCGCTCGACATCGGCGCCCGGTGGCAGCGGCACTTCCAGCATCCCGTAACGCAACGGTCTGGCGGCTTGGCTGGTGACGATCACCTCATCGAGATAGAGGTTGTCGCTGGACAGTGGCGCGTTGCCGACAGCTTCAAGTTTGAAGGTGAAGGCCTCATCCCCCGGCACCAGTCGCGACAGGCGACGGGTGATGGTCACGGCCATCGGATCGACCGCCGGCTGTTGGCTGCGGTAACTCAATGCAGCGCGCAGCGGACGCTCTTGCGCGCCGGTCAGCGTCAATACCGTCGGCACTGGCGCAGCTCCCTGCCACGTCCAATACATCTCCCCAGAAGCCCCGTACTGCTTCTTCCAGCCCTCACCCGGCGCCAATGCAATGGTGGGCGATGCCTGCTCGATGCTGCGTTGCAGCCAGGTCAATGCCAACGCACGTTCCAGGGTCGATTGCTGCGGCAGCAAACGTTGCAGCAGGGCCTGGGCGTGAGCCTGATCGAAGGGTTGCAGCGACAGGTTCAGCGCTTCGGCAAACGGCTGGGAACTGACAGCCAGACGTTGCTGCGCGTCGGCCAGTTGCCGATTGAACGCGTCCGGTAAAGCGACCTTCGCTTGCCTGGCCAACGATGCCGTCAGCACGCGTGCAGCCGCCAGCCCCAAGGCTGAATCCGGATCGCTCATGACGAGGCTGTCTTCGCCGTTCTCCATCAGGTTCGCGGCGGTGCCCTCGCCCGCTTTCGCCAGGTCGTCCATCAAGCCACTGAGCAAGGTGTTGACCGGCAACTGCATCTGTTTGGCGAACAACAGGATCAGCGCCCGCTGCAACAACGGCGTGTTCTTCGCCTGTTTGGCATAGACCTCCAGCACCCGCTGCCAATGCTCCGGCGGCAGGCTCAGTTCCAGCACCTGGCTGGCGTGCCAGTCGGCGTAATAGGCGTAGGCGGTGAGGAATGCATCCGGCTCGCCATCCATGCCCCACCAGGTGAAGCTCGCCGAAGGGCCGGCCATTTGTACCAGACGCAAGCGACTGTTTTGCATGATCAGACGCAGGCGATCACGGATCTGCGGATTCGCCGCCAGCGTCGGGTAGGCGATGCTCAATGGCAGCAGGCCGCTGGCGGTCTGCTCGACGCCACCGTAGGGGTAGCTCAACAGATCGTCGAGTGCAGAACGGAACAACGCTTGCGGACTGTCGTCCAGACGCAGGCGGATATCACTGGCGTCTGTCGGCAACGTCAGCGGCGTATCGCCCTCACCCACATCAAGGCTCTGGGTTTGAGTCACCTGCCAGCCTTCACCGGTTGCGCTCAGGCGCACCGCCAGGGCATCAGCGGTTTTGCCATCCTGCATCAGCTCGGCGCTCCACTCGCCATTGACCAGTTCAAAGGTCGGCAACGGGATGTAGTTGATGCCACTGTTCAGAGTTACAGGCACGCGCTGTTCGTTGCCGGCGTAACGGGTCACCAGTTCGGCCTTGACCGGTTTCTCGGCCTGACTGAAGGCGAACACACCGAGGTCCGGTTTGTCACCGGCGCGGAATCGGGTCGGCCCGCTCCACTTCAGGTACAGCGGTTTTTCCGAGCGTACGAACTGCTTCTTCTGCCCGACCTGACCGCCATCGGCGATGGCCCTGGCGGTGATGCGCCAGCGGGTCAGGGAGTCAGGCATCTTGAAGGTGAAGCGGGTTTTGCCGTTGGCATCG
Source organism: Pseudomonas sp. PDM30 (assembly GCF_019218985.1). Classification (NCBI taxonomy): domain Bacteria; kingdom Pseudomonadati; phylum Pseudomonadota; class Gammaproteobacteria; order Pseudomonadales; family Pseudomonadaceae; genus Pseudomonas; species Pseudomonas sp. PDM30. The sequence goes on along the minus strand of NZ_JAHUWM010000011.1, from coordinate 30,918 downwards.
GTCAGCAATTCAGGTTGCCACGCCGCCGTGTCGACGTCTTCGCGACGCGGCCGCTCCAGCACCTTCACACCGCGCTCACTGCGATTGGCCTTGCCCGGAGCACCGGGGCTGCCCGGCAAGGCAACGTCATAGCTGATGAACGATAAACTGGCGCTGGTGCGCACGTTGTTGCGCAGTGGGTGATAGAAGAACTGGTCGATGCTCGGCGCGACTTCCGGTTGCAGGGCGTAGACCATTTCATCGACCACGCTGACCGTCAGGTGCGCGGGAATCGCTTTGCCGGCGAACCGGGTGGTCAGGTCCACCGAGACGGTTTCACCCGGCAGGTAGGTTTCTTTGTCGGTGGCGATTGCCACGTCGATCTGTGGCGTTACCACCTTGATGCCGGCGTTCTGGAAACTGTATTGGCCACCCTTGGTGTACAACACCGAGAAGGTCAGGTTCGGCGCGAAACCGTCTTTCACCGGGATGCGCGCGCGGTATTGGGTATCGCTGAGTTTTTCCATCGTCAGCCAGTCGCCGCCCTTGGAAAGTAGCGCAGTGGCTTCGACCTTGTCGCGTTCCAGAGATAACAGCGCATCACTCACTGGCTCGGGGAAAGTGATCAGCGCCAGCGCTTCATCGCCTGCGATGTACTCGGGCTTGTCGAGGACGATTTCCACGGTGCCGGGTACGGCTTTGACACCTTCGCCGGTCACCGAATGGCCGGTGGCGCCGACCGCCCGGCCATGATCATCCTTGAGCGTCAGGTTGTAGGTGCCCGGCCGGTCAAAGGCCAGGGTGAAACCTTTGTCGGTTGCCGCGAGCTTGCCTTCGCCGGTGCTCTGGTCCTCCAAACGCACCCAGCCATAGCTGCCTGGCGTAACGGCATCGGCCTGCTCGCCTTCGCGGGCATAGCTGAAGGCAACCTTGTCACCCACCGCGCTGAAGCGTTGAGGCGCGCTCAAGCGGAAATTCGCCGCGCCACGGTCGATGAGGATTTCCTTGGTGGTCTTGACCCGATACGCCGCACCGTCGCTGGCAAACACCGTGAGCATGTAGCGACTGGGCTTGTCCGCTGCCGGCAAGTCGAGGGACGCGCTGCCCTTGGCGTCGGTGGTCAATTCGGTGCTGGTCAGCTCCACCGGAAATTGCCCGAGGTATTGCAGTTCATTGTCGACCATCGACAGCTGTTGGGCGCGCAGGCTCAGGCTCAATTTCGCATTGGTCACCGGTTTTCCATCCGGGTACAGCAGCACCAGGCTGCCCTTGACCGGTTCGCCTGTGCGGTAATCCTGCTTGGCCAGGTTGAGCGAAATCTCGAAGTGCGGCTTGATGTATTCAGCCACGCGGAAGGCGCTGCTGTAAGCCTGATCCTTGTAGTTGAAACGCAGTTCATAGCCACCGGCCACAGCGTTATCGGGCAACTGGAATCGGCCCTGGGTGCCAGCCTTGGAATCGAGCTTCAGATCGAGGGATTGCAGCGCCGTGCCGGTCGCATCCAGCACGGTCACATTGACGTCGGCCGCGCTTGGCTGCACCGAGTCCCGCGCGTTCTTGAACTCCCGCCCGACGATTTTCAGCGACACCCAATCCCCCGGTCGATACAGCGGCCGGTCGGTGAAGGCATAGAGTTTGGTGTCGTAGATTTCGCTGTCGTAGTAGAAATTCTCGGAGACGAACACCCCGCCCTCTTCGTCTTCGCCGATCACGAACGAACGCTCGGGGCTGACGTGTTTCAAGCGCAGCAAGCCATCGGTATCGGTGGCGCCGCTGCTCATTACGCCCAGGCCATCGGTCCACAGCACATTGACCTTCGGCACCGAACTGCCTTCGTGTTTGCGCGCGGCCCACACCAGCAATTCGTCACCGGCGATCTTGCTCACCGCCACGGTGTTGGAGACGAACACCATGGTGGTGGCGCGGTACTTGCCGATCAGCGCTTCCACCAGATAAAGACCCGGCTTGAGATTGCCCAACGGGATGTACACGTTGCCCGGCGCGACGCTGACGAACTCGCTGGAAGAACCGGCCAGGTTCACCCCGGCAGGTGGCTGAATCGGCTTGGCCTGCCACAACGGATAACGGAACTGGCTGACCACCGGCAAACCCGGTATCAGTGCAAATTGCGGCTGCGCATCGTAGGGCGTTGGCGCGGCCATCGCGTTGCCCATCTTCAGTTCCGGCACTTCCTCGGTGACTTGTTTACGCGACTCGTAGGAAAACGCCCGCTGCATCACCCGACGAGATTTGCGATACCAGTTGTCCCACAGGTACGCGAGGGTATTGGACAGCCCCTCCCCCTTGAACTGGCCATCGCTGACCACCCGATGAAGGTTCTTCTGGCGCTTGAGGAAGTCCAGCGGCTTGTCGATGCGATACACCCGAATATCGGCGCCGCCGTAGGGTTCCATGCGAAACCGGCGATAGTCGCGACCCGGCGCTTCAAGGCGCACCATCGCCTGTTCATCGCTGGCAAAGCTGCTGTCGGCCAGCAGGAAAAAACTCTCGCCGGCCACTGGCGCATAGCCGCTGGCCGGGACCGAGTCTTCGGCGTTTACCGCCGAGAACGGCAGCACCAATACCAACATCAAAGACAGAAAACGCAGCATGCGGGCACCGGTCATTGGGAAAGAAAATTCAGTCGATAGACGCCGATGAAGTTGGGGTTGGCTGCGTCGGGTATCCATCGGGTGTCCTTCCATGTCATGAGTTGCTGCAGGCTTGCCGAACGCATGCCGTTGTCGGTGGGGGTGCTGGTGCCGGTGTGATAGGCGATGTAACGGCCCATCCAGATCATCAGGTGCTGGTCGTCGCCCTGGTCGAAAAACATCAGGTCGCCAGGGCGCGCTTGAGACACATCGCGGCTGACCAGATGGCTGTTGAACTGGATCAATTTGATCGCATTGACGTATGGCCCGACCTTGCCGCCGCCCTGCTGCCATTGCTGGGCAAGACCGCGCTGGGCGTCGCTCAATTGCAGTTCCGGCGGCAGGTAACGATTGGACAGGCCATTGCTGCGCAGCCATTTGTCGTCATGGACTTTCAGCGCTTCGTTAGCGGCGAAGCGCACCAGCCCGGCACAGTCTTGTTGATACCAGCGCGGGCTCGGGCCCTGGCTCAGTTGCTCCTGGGCAATGCGCACGAACCAGGCACGAAACACCTGGGATTGCTGTGGGTCGAGCGACGGTGCCTCGACAGCGCGGGCACCCGCGCTCAGCAACAACGCCAGCAGGCCGAGACTTCGGATCAATGCCGTCACAGGGCTTTCCACTCCAGCGGCAGCCACTGCCAGTGGCCGTCTGGCTCGCTGCCTTCGGGCAAGGTCAGGGCGTATTTACCGTAGCCGCCGAGCTTGCGCAGCTTCGGGATCAGCCAGGTTTGCGCGGCGTTATAGAACACCGGTTCCATGTCCTGGGGCAGGCTGTCGAGGGTTTCCTGCTGCATCAGTTGGGCCATGGAGTCCGGGCCGAAATAGACCGGCATCAGCAGGTCTTTCGGTACCACGTCGGCCATCGGCGGGAAGCGTTTGTCGAGGGTGCCGAGGGCCTTGTCCACAAGTTTGTCGTCGAGGGAAAACAGCAGCGTCGAACCATGCCGCGCCAGGCTGACTTTCATGAACGTCTTGCCGGTGATCGCGTCGGGGTTTTCGGCCTCTTTGGCCGCATAGGGACCGAAACTGGAGCTGACCTGGCGTTGCCACTGGTGGCTCTGGCCTTCCTGTTTTTCCACCACCGGGAAGGCGCCGTCCTCGACCTTGCTCTCGTAGGCACCGACCATCGAGTCGAACAGGCTGCCCAGATCTCCATCGAGTTTGCCGCTGTCATCATCGTTGAGGCTGGCCACCAGCAAGGGTGTGTACAACCGCGAATCGGCATACCAGCACAAGCCCGCCGCGCCGGCCATGTGTTCGGTCAATGCCTGGGCCACCTTCTCCTGCGCACCGAGTTTCACCAGCAGCGGTGTCTGTTGTTCGGCCGCCAGCGGCAACGCCACGCAAGCGCTGGCGCCCATGGGCATGGCTTGCCAGATCGGTTTGAAATCGAAGTCTGGCTGATTCTCCAGTTCATCCATGGCCAGGAAGCTGTGCCAGCCCTTGTCGTCCATGTCAAAACGCAGGCCGGCGAAGTTAGGGATGAAACGCTGGTAACCCATGGCCAGCACGCTGGCATTCACCGACAGGCGTTGTTTCACTTGCGGCTCACGAGGTGCCAGGCCGAAGGCTTCGGGAAACAGTTTGTCGCCATTGAGCAGCGCAGCAATGGCCGTGGTCGACACGCTACCCGATTCTTCCGTTGCGCCACTTTGCGGGTCGTAGAGTTTCGCCGGATTGGACAACACCACCAGTTTGTCGCCATGGGACGCGAACAGCAGCGCCTTGCTCGCGTTGTAGTTGAGTTGATAGAGCGCCACGTCGTCGGTACCGACCTTCACGTCAGCGACCTTGCTCAGCTGGGAGTCGCCCAGCGCCACTTTGGCCAGCGGCTCCAGCACCTTGGCCAGCCCGCCGCGATCCATCACCAGCAGGAAATCCTTGAGCCGCCCATCCGCCCCGCGCCACAACGCTACATCGGCAGGCTGATCGAACAACTGCTCGATCAAGGTGTCCTGCAGTTTCAGGTCGTGTTCGTAGATGATCCGCCGCAAGCTGCCGATCAAGCCCAAGCGATCGGCATGGGTTTCGTAATAGAAGACGAAATCTTCGGTCAGGGTTTCCTTGAGGAACGGCACCGCCAGCAAGTCCTTGGGCAACTGGCTCAGGGAGTGGGTTTCCAATAGGCCATCCGGGCGGCTCATGCCCAGTTTGTCACTGGCCAACACGGGGGCCGGGGCCTTGGGCTTGTGCATGAACCACCCCAACCCACCGGCCACGACAACGACCAGGCATATCCCGATCAGCAGCGTCGGCCAATGCAGGGGAGGTTTGGCCGCGGGTGCGCCAGCGGCCGGAGTAACAGTGCTATCACTCATGTTCACAAAACCCGAATTTCATCCGTGGAGCGGGGATGCTTAGTAGTTGAAAGTCTTGACCAGCAGCAGATCGCCGATCGCACGCAGGGGCACGATGAACGTCTCGCGTTTTTCATCGACGGTGTTTTCGTTGAGCACCAGGTTGATCTGCGAGGTAATCACCTCGTTCTGGTTGCTGGTCTCATCGAAGTTATAGCCGCCGCTGCCGAAGTTGCCCCAATAGTTCACGTAAACCAGATAGGTGCCACGCAGCGGTGCGGTCATGGTGAACATTTCCGGACCCGGCCCATCGACACCGTCGGGGTCGAGGCCGCCGCCATTGGTCAAGGCCGAATGCGCCCAGAAGGCATGCTGGCCATCGGGCGTGACAATATGCAGGTCGAGTTCGGCTTTCGGATCGTCCCAACCCAGCACCACGCGAATCCGCGCCGGGGTGCGCAGGTTGTTGGCTTCATAGAATTGAACACGCTTGAGAGACTGGCCTTCGGCGCTGCGCACTTCGACGCTGTTGGAACCGGCGCCAAACGCATAGGGTCGGGCGAAACGCCCTTGTTCGTCGGTATAGAGGTTCAGCGGATTGCCGTTGACCGCCAACGTGTGCGGCCCGCGCTGAGTGCCGAGGGCCTTGAGCCGGCCTTCGATCATCGTGCGATTGCGCTGCACGCCCCGATCAATCGGCGGCGTGGGATAGGCGACTTGCGGGTTTTCGCTACGGTCCAGCAAACCGTTGTAACGCCAGCCGCCCACCGGTTCCGACAACTCGGCATCCGGCGCGGCCAGAATCACGGGCACGATAGCCAACCCGATCAGCAGCAAAAGAAATGAGCGCATGCGACGCCTCCTGCCATGCATGACGAAACCTTGCGCCTGATCCTGAGCGCATTACAGATGTGGATACTGCGTTTCGTCTGAAAGACCCGTGAATGGCGGGTCGTATAGGGCTCGAAGGTTAGCCATTCGGGTGTTTTTTAACAATCGGATGGCACCGAAATTGCGGCGGGAATCACGGTAACGGGTGGACGGTGAGCCGAATACGCGCCATATTCGGCTCATTATGTGAGCCGAATAGCCCATCTAATCGGCTCACCCCTACTTAGAGCATCAAGTTCATGACACCTCAATGGATATGGCAGCAGCCTGATTGGCCGGGGTTCACCTGGAATGCCGAACGACTGGCGCCCATGTTACGTGAGTGCGTTCAAGCACAAGGTCGGCTAATGGGCATGGCCAGTTCCGTGGGCAGTTCGCTGAGCGCGCAAAGTGAGCTGGATGCACTGTTGCAAAACATCGTCACCTCATCGGCCATTGAAGGAGAACAGCTGAATGTCGGTTCAGTTCGTTCTTCATTGGCGCGGCGATTGGGGTTGGAGCTCAATGATGGCGACAACATCAGCAAGCGCAGTGAAGGGCTCGCGCAATTAATACTCGATGCTACCCAGCATTTCGCCGAGCCGCTGACACTTGAACGATTGCTGGATTGGCATGAGTGGCTGTTTCCAGAACAGGAAATCGGCTTGGCCGCGCAAAGCATTTGTGTAGGTGCTTTGCGCGGCGATGATCCAATGCAAGTGGTTTCCGGTCGTCTCGATAGACCGACGGTGCACTTCGAAGCACCGCCTCGCTTGGGCCTTGAGCGCCAACTCGATGCCTTCCTCGAATGGTTTGAAACCAGCCGAAATCTGTCCGGGCCCGACCCTTTGCTTCGAGCTGGCATCGCACACTTCTGGTTTGTCACACTCCACCCGTTTGACGACGGCAACGGTCGCCTGACTAGGACGATCACCGACCTTGCATTGGCTCAAGGCGAAGCTCAGGCGATCCGTTTTTATGCCATGTCGGCGAGTATTCTCGAGGATCGTTCTGGCTATTACCGGGCGCTGGAAACCTGCCAGAAATCCAACACGGACATTACGGTTTGGCTCGAATGGTTCCTGCAAACTCTATTGCGCAGCCTGCAGCAGGCCATGGCACGGATCGAATCCGTGCTGGGCAAAGCGCGCTTCTGGCAGGCGCACCGGGAGTCCGAGCTGTCGACCGAGCAGACCAAAGTACTGAATCGTTTGCTGGACGGAGGGGAACGAGGATTCGAAGGCGGGATCAGTGCGGCGCAGTATCAAGCCGTTGCGAAAGTCTCCAAAGCGACCGCGACCCGGCATCTGGCCGAACTGCTGGATAAGGAATGCCTGCAACGCCTGCCGGGTGGCGGGCGCAGTACTCGCTACCAGATCAAATATCCCGACCAGGCGCCTCCTGAGCGCTGAAACCCTTGCACCAAACACCTCGCTCATTTGCCCATAAACCCCCTATCTGCTAGTGTCGCGCCGGTTTAACGTCAACCGGAAATCGCCGCCATGGCCCGCAAAAAAGCTGCACTGGATTTCGAACAATCCCTCGCCGACCTGCAAACGCTGGTGGAGCGTCTGGAGAACGGTGAATTGTCGCTGGAAGACTCGCTGACCGCTTTCGAGCAAGGCATCGGGCTGACCCGCGATTGCCAGGCGGCGCTGGCCCAGGCCGAGCAAAAGGTGCAGGTGCTGCTCGAGCGTGATGGCGAGTTGGCCGAGGAACCCTTCGACGCGGATCAGCCAGAATGATTGCAGCGTATTCGGCGACCAGCCAGGCCCGCGTCAACGCCGCGCTGGAAACCCTGTTCATCGCACCGGGCCCTGAACTGGCGCGGCTTTACGAAGCCATGCGCTACAGCGTGATGAACGGCGGCAAGCGCGTTCGCCCACTCTTGGCCTACGCCGCCTGCGAAGCGCTGGGCGGCAAGGCCGAGCACGCCAACGGCGCGGCCTGCGCCGTGGAGTTGATCCACGCTTACTCGCTGGTACACGACGATTTGCCGGCGATGGACGATGACGATCTGCGTCGCGGCCAGCCGACCACCCACAAGAAATTCGACGAAGCCTGCGCGATCCTCGCCGGTGACGGCTTGCAGAGCCTGGCCTTCAGCGCCCTGCTCGACCCGCGCCTGAACAACGCAGACGCCGAGATTCGCCTGCAAATGGTCAGTGCCCTGGCGTTGGCGGCAGGCCCGGCGGGCATGGTTGGCGGTCAGGCCATCGACCTCGGCTCGGTCGGTCTGAAGCTCGACCAGAAAGCCCTGGAGTACATGCACCGGCACAAGACCGGCGCGCTGATCGAGGCCAGCGTCAAACTCGGCGCCCTGGCCAGCGGCCGTGCCGAGAAAGACGAACTCAAGTCCCTGCAGACTTATGCACAGGCCATCGGTCTGGCATTCCAGGTGCAAGACGACATTCTCGACGTCGAAAGCGATACCGAAACCCTCGGCAAACGCCAGGGCGCCGACATTGCCCGGGACAAACCGACCTACCCGTCCCTGCTCGGCCTCGACGCCGCCAAGGCCTATGCCCTGGAGCTGCGCGACCAGGCCCTGCACGCACTGCGACCGTTTGACGCAGCGGCCGAGCCGTTGCGTGATCTGGCCCGGTATATCGTCGATCGCCGCAGCTGACGGCGAATCCGCCAAAAAAGACCAACGCGTGGGCAGGGGACGATGCATCAGGTAAACTGCCGCATCTTTTATACCTATAACGATTCGCCTGATGCCCACGACGTTTCATGAGATTCCCCGCAAGCGCCCGACCACGCCCCTGCTCGACCGCGCGAACACGCCGGACGGCCTGCGCCGGTTAGGCGAAGCCGAGCTGGAAACCCTGGCCGATGAGTTGCGCCTGGAATTGCTCTACACGGTCGGCCAGACCGGTGGACATTTCGGTGCCGGCCTGGGCGTGATCGAGCTGACCATCGCGCTGCATTACGTCTTCGATACCCCGGACGACCGGCTGGTGTGGGACGTGGGTCATCAGGCTTATCCACACAAGATCCTCACCGGTCGTCGCGAGCGCATGGGCACCCTGCGCCAGAAGGACGGCGTCGCCGCCTTCCCGCGCCGCTCCGAGAGCGAGTACGACACCTTTGGCGTCGGCCACTCCAGCACCTCGATCAGTGCCGCGCTGGGCATGGCGATTGCCGCCCGCCTGCAAAACAGCGAGCGCAAGGCGATCGCGGTGATCGGCGACGGCGCGTTGACCGCGGGCATGGCGTTCGAGGCGCTGAACCATGCGCCGGAAGTGAACGCCAACATGCTGGTGATCCTCAACGACAACGACATGTCGATCTCGCGCAACGTCGGTGGCTTGTCGAACTACCTGGCGAAGATCCTTTCCAGCCGCACCTACGCGAGCATGCGCGAAGGCAGCAAAAAAGTGCTGTCGCGCCTGCCCGGTGCCTGGGAAATCGCCCGTCGGACCGAAGAATATGCCAAAGGCATGCTGGTTCCCGGCACGCTGTTCGAAGAACTGGGCTGGAACTACATCGGCCCCATCGATGGCCACGACCTGCCGACTCTGATCGCTACCCTGCGCAACATGCGCGATCTGAAAGGTCCGCAGTTCCTGCACGTCGTCACCAAGAAAGGCAAAGGCTTCGCCCCGGCGGAAGTCGACCCGATCGGTTACCACGCCATCACCAAACTCGAACCGCTGGACGCCCCGGCCGCCGCGCCGAAAAAGGCCAGCGGGCCCAAGTACTCCGGTGTGTTCGGCGAGTGGCTGTGCGACATGGCGGCGGCCGATCCGCGTCTGGTCGGGATTACCCCGGCGATGAAGGAAGGCTCGGACCTGGTCGCTTTCAGCGAACGCTTCCCGCTGCGCTACTTCGACGTGGCCATTGCCGAGCAGCACGCCGTCACTCTCGCGGCCGGCATGGCCTGCGAAGGCGCCAAACCCGTGGTGGCCATCTACTCGACCTTCCTGCAACGCGGCTACGACCAGTTGGTGCATGACGTCGCCGTGCAGAACCTCGACGTGCTGTTCGCCATCGACCGCGCAGGCCTGGTCGGCGAAGACGGCCCGACCCACGCCGGCAGCTTCGATTTGTCGTTCCTGCGCTGCATCCCCGGCATGCTGGTGATGACCCCGAGCGATGAAAACGAGCTGCGCAAGATGCTCACCACCGGTCACCTGTACGAAGGCCCGGCGGCGGTGCGTTACCCTCGCGGCAACGGCCCGAACGCGACCATCGAGAAAGACCTCGAACCGATCGAGATCGGCAAGGGCGTAGTCCGCCGCCAGGGCAGCAAAGTCGCCCTGCTGGTGTTCGGCGTGCAACTGGCCGAAGCCCTGAAAGTCGCCGAGACGCTGGACGCGACCGTGGTCGACATGCGTTTCGTCAAGCCGCTGGATGAAGAACTGGTTCGCGAAATCGCTGGCAGCCACGAGCTACTGGTCACTGTCGAAGAAAACGCGATCATGGGCGGCGCCGGTGGCGCGGTCAGCGAATTCCTCGCCCGCGAAAACATCCTCAAGTCGATGCTGCACCTGGGCTTGCCGGACATTTACGTCGAACACGCCAAGCCTGCGCAAATGCTGGCTGAGTGCGGGCTGGATGAAGCCGGGATCGAGGCTTCGATCCGCGAGCGCCTGCAACTGCTGAACATCTAAACGCAAAACCCTGTGGGAGCGAGCTTGCTCGCGATGGCGGACTGTCAGTCGACTCAGATGCTGACTGATACACCGCTATCGCGAGCAAGCTCGCTCCCACAGTGGTTTTCAGCGCCTATCAAAACTGTATTCGCCTCAAAGCACCAACGGACTACCCATGAAACTCTCTCCCTTCGCCCTGACGCTGACCCTGCTGCCGGCCGGTCAATTGCTGGCCGACACCTTCGAACGCGACCAGGCCCTGAAGCTGCCCGACGTGTTGATCAGCGCCAACCGCCAGGTCGAAGCGCGCAATGACAGCAGCGCCGCCAACACCGTGTTCACCCGCGACGACATCGATCGCCTGCAACCCGATAGCGTCACTGACCTGTTGCGTCGGGTACCGGGTGTGCAAGTCTCGCAGTCCGGCGGGCGCGGCAGCATTCCGGGGGTCTATATCCGCGGCACCCAGTCGGCCCAGAGCCTGGTGCTGGTGGATGGCCAACGCATCGGCAGTTCGACCTCCGGCGACAGCAACCTGCAACACATCAATATCGAACAGGTCGAGCGCGTGGAAGTGCTGCGCGGCTCCCGCTCGGTGATTTACGGCAGCGATGCGATTGGCGGGGTGATCCAGATCTTCACCCGCCGCGGCGGTCAACAAGGCCTGCAACCGCGCATGCACACCGGTTTTGGCAGTAATCAGACTTGGGAGCGCAGCCTTGGCCTGTCTGGTGGTGATGAGCGAACCCGCTTCAACCTTGGCGCCAGCCTCGATGAAACCGCCGGAATCAATCGCACCCACGAGTCGTATCCGAGTGATGGCGATCACGACGCCTACCGCAACAAATCCCTCAGCCTGAGCCTGAGTCACACCCTGACGGAAGACGTCGAAGTCGGCGCCAACGTGCTGGATAACCGTGGCAAGAGCGAGTTTGATAGTCCGTTCGGCCGTTACGATTACGTGACGGACAAGTCCTATCAACAGCAGCCCTACAACGACTTCAATGTGAGCAGCGTCAGCAGCTACATTGATGCACAGATCAATGAGGTATGGAAAACCCGCATCGAACTCGGTCACAGCGAAAACCGCGAGACAACCCTCGACAAGCTCAGCGATGAGCGCAGTGTTTTCAATACTTACCGCGACTCGGTCAACTGGCAGAACGACCTGAAGCTCAATGAACGCAATAGCCTGATGCTCGGTGGAGACTGGTACGAAGACCGGATCAACAGCACCACAGCGTTCGACGAAGACAGCCGCTGGAACCGCGCCGTGTTTATCCAGCATCGCTTTCAGGCCGACAGTTTCTCTACGGAGTTGGGTCTGCGTCACGACGATAACCAGCAGTTCGGCAGCCAGAACACCTGGAGCGGCACCTTCACCGTGCCGCTGAACCCGGACAACGAAGTGCTGCTGACCTATAGCGAAGGCTTCCGCGCGCCGACGTTCAATGATCTGTATTACCCGGATTTCAGCAACCCGGATTTGAAACCCGAAACATCCAAGAGCTATGAGCTGCAATGGCGCAGCCAATTGACCGAGAGCAGTCGCCTGGAGACGTCGCTGTATCGCACCGACCTTGAAGACGCGATCATTTTCGGCAGCAACTCACGCCCCGAAAACGTCGCCTCGGCACGGATCAACGGCTTCGAAGCAGCGCTGAAGCAGGAACTGTTCGGCTGGCAGAGCAACCTTGGCGTGGCGATCATCGACCCACGCGACCGTGATACGGGCCACACCCTGGCCCGTCGTGCGCGGCGCACCTTGAGCCTGGACCTGGACCGACAGTTCGATCGCCTGGGCCTCGGCGCCAGCTGGCAAGCAGTCAGCAGCAGCTATGACGACTTGAACAATCAACAGCCGTTGGGTGGTTATGCCCTGTTGGGGTTGCGCAGCAGTTGGGAGCTCAATCGTGAAATCCAGCTGGAGCTGAAGGTCGATAACCTGCTGGACAAGGGTTACAGCCGGGCCCTGTACAGCTACCAAGGTAGCCAGTATGGGTATCGCGAGGAAGGTCGGGCGTGGATGTTCGGGGTGACGTGGACACCAGAGATCTGATCCAAAATAAGAGGTGTGTGGACCGGCCTCATCGCGAGCAAGCTCGCTCCCACAGGTTTTGGTTTTTCGATCAAACCGGATCCCTGTGGGAGCGAGCTTGCTCGCGATGAAAGCACCTCGGTCTCAGCGGTCTGACGCAATCAAATGACAAAGCTTTGCCGTTGCCTCGATCATCTGCCCACTCGGCCGCTCAAGGCCCTTGTCCGTCACCAGGCGCAATTGTCCTTGTGATACCGCCGCCACCTGTGGCCAGGCTTTCCACGCATCAAGCTGCGCCTGATCGCTGGCCAGAATCACCTCGGGATTACGCTGCAACACCGCCTCCACACTGACTTGCGGTGCCGGCAGCTTCAGGTCGGCAAACACGTTTTGCGCACCGCAGGCCTCCAGCGCATCGCTGATGATCTGCTCGCCGCCAACCGTATACAGCGGCCGATCCCAGACCTGATAGAACACTCGTAACGGCTTGTCCCGGCGATAGCGCTGGCGCAATTCATCCAGCCGCTGGCGTAGATCGCTGGCCAATGAAATTCCGCGTTCAGGCCGATCCAGCTGAGCAGCAATGGCTTCGATCTGCACCGTGAGCTGGTCCAGGCTGCGGGGTTCGGCGACGTAGGTGGGAATATTCAGTCGCTTGAGCTGGTCACGCTGGGCCGGGCCGACACTACCGGGCCATAGCAGCAACAGATCGGGCTTCAGGCTGAGCAAGCGCTCCATGTCCAGCTGGCCATAGCGGCCAACGGAGGGCAGGTCCTTGAGTTCGGCAGGTCGCTCACCGGCGTCCAGCACACCGACCAGGAGGTCGGCGGAGCCCAGTTCAACGACGATTTCAGAGAGCGACGGTGCGAGGCTGACAACCCGTTCGACCGCGACGGCCGAGCCACTGGCGGCCAGCAGCAACACCGCCAGCCAGAGCGCGCGCATCAACCGAGTTGACGCGGAATACGGTAGAGGTAGAACAACACGGCGGTCGACAGTGCCAGCAGCATCAGCGGCACGGCTTCGAGACCGACGAACACCGCCAGGGCAGCGATCCAGGCCGGCAGCCCGGCAGCCAGGAATGCCGTGCGCCGCTTGGCCGCCAGACTGATCCAGGCAGCAGGTTCTTCAGGGGTATCGAGGGCTTTCTGGGTGGCGATCAGTGCGTGTTTGTAGGCGCCGAAAAACTTCAGGCTGACAAACATCGAGGCAACTCCGGCGATGAACAACGGCATCGCCAGCACCGGCAGAATGGCTTCGCTCTGGCCGAACACCGCGTTGATCACAAACAGGGGCAACAAGGCCAGTGCCAGGTATTGCCACCAGTTGACGGACAGTCGCCGCCGCACCTGACCGCGGGTCACGCCCGGTCTACCTCGCCCTGATGCTCATTGCCCATCATGTGATCGAGCTTGCTGGCCTTGGTCGCCAGGTAGAGTCGGTTATGCGGGTTGTGGCCGGTGTGCAGCGGCACGCGCTCGGCGACCACGATACCCATTTCGGTCAAGGCTTTGACCTTGCGCGGGTTGTTGGTCATCAGGCGCAGTGACTTCACGCCCAGGTGCTCCAGCATCGGCAGGCACATGGCGTAGTCACGCTGGTCGGCGGCAAAGCCCAGGCGCTCGTTGGCTTCAACGGTGTCGGCGCCACCGTCCTGCAGCTCATAGGCGCGGATCTTGTTCAGCAGACCAATGCCCCGGCCTTCCTGACGCAGGTAGAGCAATACGCCACGACCTTCGCGGGCGATGGCCTGCAAGGCGGCCTCCAGTTGCGAGCCGCAGTCGCAACGCTGGCTGAACAGGGCATCGCCCGTCAGGCATTCGGAGTGCAACCGGCCGAGTACCGGGGCACCGTCGTCGAATTCACCCAGGCTCAGCACAACGTGCTCGCGGCCGGTGGCTTCATCGAGAAAGCCATGCATGGTGAATTGCGCAAAAGGCGTTGGCAGCTTGGAAGCGGCGACAAAAACGACAGGCACCGGTGTGCTCCTGATCTAAAAGTCTGAAGATTCGCAGAGCCGGCATTGTAACAGCAGGTTCCGGAGGACGCTTAGGCTGAATTATCGGCGATAACTATCAAAATGTTTGATATACGCCCTGAAGACACTCCCACAAGGTTCAGTATCAGTCCTTGAATCGGGGTCAATTATCTTCAAACGGATAAGGCTGTTTCCAGCGTTCAAAAATCGGTTTCAACTCGCCGCTTTTCACCAGTTGCTCCATGCGCTGGTCGAACAGGGCCATTAACGCGCGCGCCTTCGAGGTTTTGGCAAAGCACAGGTACAGCGGCAACTCGGCGATATGGGTGCGCCGCAGTTGGGACGGATCCTTGGCGCGCTTGATGACGTCATCGACTTCGGTCAGGGCATCGATGTAAAAGTCGGCACGATTGTGGATCAGCATCGACTCGATGCCGGTACGCCGCTGCACTTCGTCGAAGTGGCGCACATTGGGCAAGTAATCCTGGTAGTCGTAGCCGCGAACCCAGGCCAGTCGATAATTGCCCAGGGTTTGCGGGGTGGGTACCGGACTGCTGGCCAGGCCCAGGGCATAGATGTGATCGGTGTCGAAGTTCCAATGGGGATAGAGCACACCCTCAGAATCGTCACGATAGGAGCCGACGCAGGCATCGACCTCGCCACGTTCGGCCAGGCCCAGCGAACGTACGTAGGGCTCGGTGCGGATGTCGACCTTGACGCCCGCCGGCTCGAACACTTGCCGTAGCACGTCCCAACCCAGTCCATGACCGTCAGCGGCGGTGTAGCCTTCCCACTCTTCGCTGGCCAGATGAATCACCGACGGCGGCGTAGCACCCCCTCCTCCCGCCTGGACAAAAGAGCAAAACATCGCGAACGCCATCACCATCAATCCGCGTACAGTCATCCCCCGCTTCCCCCGATAAACAGCTCTCATGATCAACGCCTGGAAATCCCCGGTCAGGCGAAAAACCACACCAGTCCCTGCATCGCCAACCAGGCGAACACCCCTGCCAGGACATCATCGAGCATGATGCCGACGCCGCCATGTACGTGCCGGTCAATCCAGCGAATCGGCCATGGCTTGAGAATGTCGAAGAAGCGGAACATCAGGAAACCCGCCAGCAACCACTGCCAGCCTTCCGGCACCAGCCACAGGGTGATCCACATCCCGACCATTTCGTCCCAGACGATGCCTTCATGATCGTGTACCCGCAAATCGTCGGCCACTTTGCCGCACAGCCAGAAGCCGAACAGCATGGTGATGCCCAGCATCAGCCAGTAACCCCAGTCGGGCAGCATCTGCCACAACGGAATAAAGGGCAGCGCAACCAACGACCCCCAAGTGCCGGGCGCCTTTGGCAAGGTGCCCGAGCCAAAGCCGAACGCCAGGAAATGCCATGGATTACGCCAGACCGACGGCGGTACGAATTCCGCCGGGACCTGTTTGGGATGATCTGTCACGGTGACTCCCGAAAATGTTGATAACCCCGGGTTTGCGGGGTGATGTCTTTGCCATCGGCGTCCAGCAGCTTCACACCCTGCCCCGTCACCACTTGACCAATCACATGGATCGGCCAGCCATCGGCCAGCAATAGCGGCAACTCGACGGACGGTAAGGTGAAGGCCAGGACGTAGTCGTCGCCGCCGCTCAGGGCCGCAACCTGTGCGTCCGATTGGCCAAGAAAGTCGACCAGGCTCTGCGACAGCGGCAAACGATCCCGCTCGACTTCGATACCAACCTTCGACGCCAGCGCGATATGCCCGCAGTCAGCGAGCAGGCCGTCGGAGATATCCATCGCCGAAGTCGCCTTGCCCCGTAGCGCCTGCCCCAAACCGAGCTGCGGTTGCGGCGCCCAGTAATGCGCCAGCAACGGCTCGGCAATGCGTGCTTCGGCCGTGCGCTGGCCGAGCACCAAGGGCAAGGCACCGGCGGCATTGCCCAGGTTGCCGCCGACACACATCAGGTCGCCCGGTTGCGCACCGCTGCGGGTCAGCGCCTGACCGGCCGGCACGTGCCCGAACACGGTCATGGTCAGGCTCAGCGGCCCACGGGTCGTGTCACCGCCCACCAGCGCCACGCCGCAGCTTTGCGCCATCTGGTTCAAACCACGGGCATAGGCTTGCAGCCAATCGGCGGTCACCGTCGGCAAGGTCAGGGCAAGGGTAAAGGCAATCGGGGTGGCGCCCATGGCGGCCAGGTCGCTGACGGCCACGGCCAGCGAGCGCTGACCGAGCAGAAACGGATCGCAGGGATCGGCGAAATGCACGCCGGCCACCAACGTATCGGTAGAAATCGCCATCTGCTCCCCGGAGGGAACAGCCAGCAAGGCGCAGTCATCGCCAATCCCGAGGGCAACGCCTTCGCCGCCCTGCGCACAAGGCGCGGCGGCGAAGAAATTGCGGATCAGCTCAAACTCGCCCATCAGGTATCCTGTCTCACCAATACTGTTCATTTTTTAGCGGCGTCTGGTGTCGCCATACTGCGTTGCCGCTCCTCGCCATAGCACGCTATGACTCGTCGCGGCGCCTTGTCTGGCAACACCAGCCACTCGCTAAAAAACGAACGTATCGGCGAGACAGGACACTGTCCAAACGCCAATCAGCGCTTGAACGCCTTCACTTCAGCTTCACGCAGACGCGGGGCCAGCTTGTCGAGCACACCGTTGACGAACTTGTGGCCGTCGGTGGAACCGAAGACCTTGGCCAGTTCGATACCCTCGTTGATCACAACGCGGTACGGCACGTCGACGCGCTTGAGCAGTTCCCAGGTCGACAGGCGCAGAACAGCCAGTTCAACCGGGTCCAGCTCTTCGATGGTCAAGTCCAGGCATGGCGTGAGCGCGGTGTCGATTTCGGTCTTGAACTGCGGAACCCCGTGCAGGATTTCGCGGAAGTACGCGCCGTCGACATCGCTGAAATCGTTATCGACCCGGAACTGCGCTTCGATCTCGTTCAGCGACTGCTTGGCCATGTGCCATTGGTACAGGGCCTGGGTCGCGAGCTGACGGGCTTCGCGGCGCTTGGCGCTTTTCGATGGCTTGCCGGCATCCGCAGGCTTTGGATCGCGCGGGTTGAAACGATCGCTTTCGTCGCTAATCACTTGGCCTCCAACTGCGCCAGCAGGCTGACCATTTCCAGAGCGGACAGGGCAGCTTCAGCACCTTTGTTGCCGGCCTTGGTGCCGGAACGTTCGATGGCTTGCTCGATGGAATCAACGGTCAGGACGCCGAAAGCGACCGGAACGCCGAACTCCATGGACACCTGGGCCAGGCCCTTGGTGCACTCGCCAGCCACGTATTCGAAGTGCGGAGTGCCGCCACGAATGACCGCGCCCAGGGCGATGATTGCCGCGAATTCGCCTTTCTGGGCGACTTTCTGCGCAACCAGCGGAATTTCGAAGGCGCCAGGTGCGCGGATGATGGTGATGTCGCTTTCGCTCACGCCGTGGCGAACCAGGGCATCAACTGCACCGCTGACCAGGCTTTCAACGACGAAGCTGTTGAAACGGCCCACTACCAGAGCGTAGCGGCCTTTAGGGGCGATGAAGGTACCTTCGATGGTCTTCAGGGTCATTCGTTAGATCTCTTAAAGAGCCGGGACGCGTCTTCTACGCGCCCCTCAGTGATTTATTTGCCGCGAATTCAAGGCCGGAAACAACCGGTCATTATTCGGAGGGCACGTATTCTACAACTTCCAGATCGAAACCGGATATCGCATTAAATTTCATCGGTGCCGACATCAGGCGCATTTTGCGTACGCCAAGGTCGCGCAGGATCTGCGAACCGGCACCGACAGTGCTGTAGGTGGTCGGTTTTTTCACTGCGGCGTGATCGGCGGTTTCGCGGATATGCGCCAGCAACACGTCGCCATCGAGCGGGTGACCGAGCAACAGCACCACGCCGCTACCAGCCTCGGCAACCGCGGACATGGCGGCGCGCAGGCTCCAGCGGCCCGGTTGCTTGACCATCAGCAGGTCACGCAGCGGGTCCATGTTGTGCACGCGAACCAGGGTCGGCTCTTCGGCACACACGTTGCCCAGGGTCAGTGCCATGTGCACGTCGCCTTCCACGGAATCACGATAGGTCACCAGGTTGAATTGGCCCAGTTCGCTGTCCAGTGGCTGCTCGGCAATCCGCTGAACGGTACGTTCGTGGATCATCCGGTAGTGAATCAGATCGGCGATGGTGCCGATCTTGATGTCGTGTTCGGCGGCAAAGGCTTCCAGCTCGGCGCGACGGGACATGGTGCCGTCGTCGTTCATCACTTCGCAGATCACCCCGCTAGGCTCGTAACCGGCCATGCGCGCCAGGTCGCACGCCGCTTCGGTGTGGCCGGCACGGGCCAGGGTGCCGCCGGCCTGAGCCATCAGCGGGAAGATGTGGCCCGGGCTGACAATGTCTTCAGCCTTGGCATCACGGGCGGCGGCGGCCTGCACGGTGCGCGCACGGTCGGCAGCGGAAATGCCGGTGGTCACGCCGGTGGCCGCTTCGATCGATACGGTGAACTTGGTGCCGAAACCGGACCCGTTGCGCGGCGCCATCAACGGCAGCTTGAGCAGTTCGCAGCGCTCGCGGCTCATCGGCATGCAGATCAGGCCACGGGCGTGCTTGGCCATGAAGTTGATGTGCTCGGGCTTGCAGCACTCGGCGGCCATGATCAGGTCGCCTTCGTTCTCGCGGTCTTCGTCATCCATGAGGATGACCATCTTGCCTTGGCGGATGTCTTCAACCAGTTCTTCGATGCTATTGAGCGCCACAAGGCACCCCCTTGGGTCAGGATTTGAGGTAGCCGTTGGCGGCCAGAAAGCTTTCGGTAATGGTGCTGCCGGCAGTCGACTCTGCGGCCTTGTCGCCCAGCAGCAGACGCTCCAGGTAACGGGCCAGCAAGTCCACTTCCAGGTTCACCCGGCGGCCTGGCTGGTACGACGCCATTATGGTTTCGCTCAGGGTGTGGGGAATGATGGTCAGCAGGAACTCGGCGCCATCGACTGCGTTCACGGTGAGGCTGGTGCCGTCGACGGTGATCGAGCCTTTATGGGCGATGTACTTGGCCAGGTCCTTTGGCGCGCGGATGCGGAATTCCACGGCGCGCGCATTTTCGGTACGGGCAACCACTTCGCCCACGCCGTCGACGTGACCGCTGACCAGATGCCCGCCGAGGCGAGTGGTCGGAGTCAGGGCTTTTTCCAGATTGACCGGGCTGCCGCTTTTCAGGTCGTTCATGGCGGTGCAGTCGAGGGTTTCGCGACTGACGTCCGCCGCAAAGCCATTGCCCGGCAATTCAACGGCAGTCAGGCACACGCCGTTGACCGCGATGCTGTCGCCCAGTTTGACATCGCTCAGGTCGAGCTTGCCGGTTTCGACGTGAACCCGCACATCACCGCCCTTTGGGGTCAATGCACGAATACTGCCGATGGATTCGATGATGCCGGTAAACATGAGGTTCTCCTCGAGAACAAAGCCAAAGCTTGCGCGATGGCCGGAAATTATACGCTTGCTGCTGGCAAAGGAATGGCGATGACTCGCCAGTCATCGCCAACGGCACGAATTTCGATGATTTTGAGCTCGGGCGCATCCTTCATTTGCACGAGCGGCCAGTCCAGCAGCGGCCGCGCCGAGGAACCCAGGAACTTGCCGGCAATGAAAATCTGGAACTCGTCCACCAGACCGAGTTGGGCAAAGGCACCTGCCAGGCGCGGGCCGGCCTCGACCAGCACTTCATTGACGCCACGGGTTGCGAGTTCAACCAATAGTTGACGCAGATCGACCTGACCGTCGTAGCCCGGCACGATCAGGCACTCCGGACCGTTGGCATATTGCTCTTCAACCGCCACGCAGGTGGCGACCAGCGCCGGGCCTGCCTTGAAGAACGGTGCATCCAGCGGTACCCGCAGGCGGCCGTCGACCAACACCCGCAGCGGCGGACGGCTCATGGCCAAGGCTGTTTGCTCTGCATCCAGCCCCAACTCATCGGCGCGCACGGTCAACCGTGCGTTGTCCGCCAGCACCGTATCGGCGCCGGTCAGTACCACACTGGCTTGCGCGCGCAGACGCTGCACTGCCGAGCGCGCCGCCGGGCCGGTGATCCACTGGCTTTCGCCGCTTTCCATGGCGGTTCGCCCGTCGAGGCTCATGGCCAACTTGACCCGCACGAACGGCAAACCGTGTTCCATGCGTTTCAGAAAGCCTTGATTAAGCTTGCGCGCCTCGCCTTCCAGCACGCCGCTTTCGGTAGCGATACCGGCCTGTGTCAGGCGTTGCAGACCGCGACCGGCGACTTCCGGGTTCGGGTCCTGCATCGCCGCGACCACGCGGGCCACACCGGCATTGACCAGTGCATCGGCACAGGGCGGCGTACGGCCGTGATGGCTGCAAGGTTCAAGCGTCACGTAAGCGGTGGCGCCACGAGCCTGCTCACCAGCCGCGCGCAGGGCGTGGACTTCAGCGTGGGGCTCGCCGGCGCGCTCGTGCCAGCCTTCGCCGACAATCTGCCCGCCCTGCACGATCACGCAACCGACCCGCGGATTGGGGTGCGTCGTGTAATGCCCCTTGCGCGCCAGTTCCAGGGCACGGGCCATGAAATGGGCGTCGAGGATGGCTTGTTCGGCGCAAGTGGTCATTCTTTCACCGGTTCACGGGCCAGGCGATCGATCTCTTCGCGGAACTCGTTGAGGTCCTGGAAGCGGCGATACACCGAGGCGAAGCGGATGTAGGCGACTTCGTCGAGCTTCTGCAGCTCGGCCATCACCAGTTCGCCGACCACGAGGGATTTGACCTCGCGTTCGCCGGTGGCGCGCAGTTTGTGTTTGATGTGCACCAGCGACGACTCGAGGCGCTCGACACTCACCGGGCGCTTTTCCAGCGCGCGCTGCATGCCGGCGCGGAGTTTTTCTTCGTCGAACGGCTGGCGACTGCCGTCGGTTTTGATCAGGCGCGGCAACACCAGTTCAGCCGTCTCGAACGTCGTGAAACGCTCGCCGCAGGCCAGGCATTCACGCCGGCGGCGCACCTGTTCGCCCTCGGCGACCAGACGCGAGTCGATGACCTTGGTGTCGTTGGCACCGCAGAAGGGACAGTGCATGGTGGCAGGCAACAAAAAAAGGGAGGGCCATGGTAGCGCATCCCCGTGGCAAGACAAGCCATAGGGTTTGCGGTATACAGACGGGATGATCACTTGATCCATGGAATTCAGCGTTATGGAGCCACCAATGTCGTTACGTCCGCTCATTTTGCTCAGTGTTTTCAGCCTGCTGGTGGCCTGCAGCAGCGATGCACCCAAGCCCCAGCCGCCAACGCCTGGCCCGGTGCCGCAGCAAGCGCAGAAGAAAGCCCGGGAGGCCGCCGCACTCGGCCCTCTGCCCGCCCATCAGCGTGAACTGAGCGGCACCTTGCAAGGCGTTCCAGCTGGCGCTGAAGTCGAACTGGCATTGCTGGTGATCGACGATAAGGACCGACCGCAACAATTGCTCGCCAGCTCCAGCCTGATCGGCAACAACCAGGTTCTGCCGTTTCACCTGCGCTTCAATCCGGAATCCTTTCCGGCCGGGGCCCGCGTTGAACTGCGAGGCCGCGCCAGTCAGTCCGGGCAGTTGATCCTGCACCTGCCGTCGCAACTGATTACCCAGCCGACCACCCAGGCCCTGGGCCAACTGCAATTCGTCAAAGCCCCATGAGTGCACCGTTCGACCTGCAAAAGGCGTTGGGTGAACTGCTCGGTGATGCGCAATTGGTCGCCTGTGAGTTACCACGGACCGACCTGAAGTTGTGGCTGATCGACGGCGACAACATGGACCGCGCCTTCAGCCCGGAAGAGACCCGGCGCATCCTGCATGAACCGCCGTACTGGAGTTTCTGCTGGGCCAGCGGCCTGGCCGTGGCCCGCTATCTGGCCGAAAACCCCCATTGGGTCGAAGGCAAGCGAGTGCTGGATTTCGGTGCCGGCTCCGGGGTGGCGGGGATTGCTGCGGCGAAGGCCGGGGCGCTCGAAGTACTGGCCTGCGACCTTGACCCGCTGGCGATTGCCGCGTGTCGGGCCAATGCCGAGCTCAATAACGTACAGCTCAATTACTCGACGGACTTTTTCGCCGAGGCCGATCGCTTCGATCTGATCCTGGTGGCGGATGTGCTGTACGACCGGGCCAACCTGCCGCTGCTCGACCAGTTCCTCAGCCGTGGCCGGGAGGCGCTGGTGGCGGATTCACGCGTCAGGGATTTCCGTCATCCGTTGTACCGGCGCATCGAAATGCTCGAAGCCATGACCCTGCCGGATCTGGCCGAGCCCCACGAGTTTCGGCATGTGAGCCTGTACCACGCGCAGCGCTAGCTAAAAGCATCGCGAGCAAGCTCGCTCCTGCACTGGACCCGCGTCGTCCACAAATCCCCTGTGGGAGCGAGCTTGCTCGCGATGACGTCCTGTCAGACGAAACATCTCTAACGGCCACCCCGCTTCCGGCGCGCCCCCACCAAGTCGTATAGTTGCCCCATTCACGCTTTTACGAGATCCCCCATGAGTCAGGAAACGCCATACATCTTCGACGCCACGACTGCCGATTTCGACCAGTCGGTGATCGAGAACTCTTTCCACAAGCCGGTGCTGGTGGATTTCTGGGCCGAATGGTGCGCGCCTTGCAAAGTGCTGATGCCGATGCTGCAGAGCATTGCCGAGAGCTATCAGGGTGAGTTGCTGCTGGCCAAGGTCAACTGTGACATCGAACAAGACATCGTCGCCCGCTTTGGCATCCGCAGCCTGCCGACCGTGGTGCTGTTCAAGGACGGCCAGCCTGTCGATGGCTTTGCCGGTGCGCAGCCGGAGTCGGCCGTGCGTGCCCTGCTCGAACCCCATGTGCAGATGCCGCCACCGGCCGCCGCCGATCCGTTCGAACAGGCCCAGGCGCTGTTCGACGACAGCCGTTTTGCCGATGCCGAAGCGCAGCTCAAAGTGATCCTGGGTGAAGATAACACCAACGCCAAGGCACTGATCCTGTACGCCCGCTGCCTGACCGAGCGCGGTGAACTGGGCGAAGCGCAAACCGTGCTGGATGCGGTCAAGAGCGATGAGCACAAGGCCGCGCTGGCCGGCGCCAAGGCACAGATCAAGTTTCTCGGTCTGGCCAGGGACTTGCCGGATGCCGCCGACCTGAAGGCCCGACTGGCGAAAGACCCGCTGGACGATGAGGCGGTCTATCAACTGGCGATCCAGCAACTGGCCCGTCAGCAGTACGACGCCGCGCTGGATGCATTGCTGAAGTTGTTCACCCGCAACCGCAGCTACAGCGAAGGCTTGCCGCACAAGACCTTGTTGCAGGTGTTCGAGTTGTTGGGCAACGATCATCCGTTGGTCAGCACGTACCGCCGCAAGTTGTTTGCTGCGCTGTACTAAATCGACCCTGTAGGAGCGAGCTTGCTCGCGAAAAACCTGAGAGCACCGAGGTGAATCAGGTTTCCCGCGTTATCGTTGACGCCCATCGCGAGCAAGCTCACTCCTACACCAACCAGCGATACAGCGGCGTATCCCCGCCGCTTTCCACCTTCACGTCCGAACTGTGGCGCAGGCGCACCAGCAGCCGTTTGCCCGCCGCTGCACTGCCGGTCAGGCCTTCGAGTTGATCGAGCAGGTCCGGGCCACTGAGCTGCCCCGCCTTGCGCAGCAATTCCCGGGCGATCTGCCACAGCGCATCATCCTGGTTCAACGGTTTCGCCGCTGGCACGCTGACCGGGGTTTTTTCCACCTGCAACTGCGCCCCTAGTCGCGCCCAGTCCGCGTCGTCCATCTCCAGGGTCAAATCCACCGGCCAGTCGCCGATGCTTCCGCGAATTCGCAACACAGGTCTGCTCCCGCACATTTCTTCCCGGCATGCTCCCATGGGACTTGTGCAACGCCAAGCAGACAGTCAAACTCTCCGCAATCACGTTATAAGATTACATAACATTTTCTTCATTTTACTTTTCGGAGACTCGTCATGCGTCGTCTGCTTCTCGCCCTGCCGTTTGCCATGTTGCCGCTGGCTGTCGCCCATGCCGCCGACGAACACGATCATGAGCATGGCAGCCTGGGTGCCCACGAACATGGCGTGGGACGCCTGAATGCGGTGCTGGACGGCAAGACCCTGGAGTTGGAACTGGAAAGCCCGGCGATGAACCTGGTGGGTTTCGAGCACGTCGCCACCAGCGACGCAGACAAAGCCAAAGTCGCCGCCGCCCGCGCGCAACTCGAACAACCGCTGGCCCTGTTCAACCTGCCGAAAGCCGCCGGTTGCGTGGTGGAGAACCAGGAACTGGAAAGCCCGCTGTTCGGCGACAAGCCCGATGCCGACGATGATCACGATGAAGACGCCAAGGACGAAGACGGCCACGAACATCACCATGATCACAGCGAAATCCACGCTCACTATCAGTTCACTTGCGCCACGCCAGCGGCACTGAAGTCACTGGACCTGGCGAATATTTTCACCCGCTTCTCGGCCACCCAAAAAATTCAGGTACAACTGATCGGCCCGAGCGGGCAGCAAGGGGTTGAAGTGACGGCCAAGGCTGCTGCCCTTAAATTCTGACCCACTGTAGGAGCGAGCTTGCTCGCGATGGACGCCAACGATAACGCGGGCAACCTGATTCACCTCGGTGCTCTCAGGTTTTTCGCGAGCAGGCTCGCTCCTACAAGGGTTCACCACCAACCAGACCGGTTTCACATGACCCAAGCACTCATCGAACTGTCCGACCTGGGCTTCAGCTGGCCCGGTCACCCGCCGCTGCTGGACATCCCGGCGTTTCGCCTGGAGCGCGGCGAAACCCTGTTCCTCAAAGGCCCCAGCGGCAGCGGCAAGACCACCCTGCTCGGTCTGCTCGGCGGCGTGCAAAAGCCTGATCGCGGCAGCATCCGCCTGCTCGGCCAGGAGCTGACGCAACTCTCGGCCGGCGCCCGCGACCACTTCCGTGTCGATCACACCGGCTACATCTTTCAGCAGTTCAACCTGCTGCCGTTTCTGTCGGTGCGTGAAAACGTCGAACTGCCCTGCCACTTCTCGAAACTGCGCGCCGAACGAGCGAAACAACGTCACGGCAGCGTCGACAAAGCCGCCGCCACACTGCTCGCCCATCTGGGGTTGAAGGATGAAAACATCCTCGGTCGCCGCGCCGATTCGTTGTCCATCGGCCAGCAGCAACGGGTCGCCGCCGCCCGCGCACTGATCGGTCAACCGGAACTGGTGATCGCCGACGAACCGACCTCAGCCCTCGATTACGACGCCCGCGAGAACTTCATTCGCCTGCTGTTCGCCGAGTGCCGCGAGGCCGGCTCGAGCCTGTTGTTCGTCAGCCACGACCAAAGCCTGGCGCCGCTGTTCGACCACAACCTCTCGCTGGCCGAACTCAATCGCGCCGCTACCCCGTCCGAGGTCTGAGATGTATCTGTTTCGTCTAGCCATGGCCAGCCTGGCTAACCGTCGTTTCACCGCGATCCTCACGGCGTTCGCCATCGCCCTGTCGGTGTGCCTGTTGCTGGCAGTGGAGCGCGTGCGCACCGAAGCCAAGGCCAGTTTCGCCAGCACAATAAGCGGCACCGACCTGATCGTCGGCGCCCGCTCGGGCTCGGTGAACCTGTTGCTGTACTCGGTGTTCCGCATCGGCAACGCCACCAACAACATCCGCTGGGACAGCTTCGAACACTTCGCCAGCAACCCGAAAGTGAAGTGGGCGATCCCGATGTCCCTCGGCGACTCCCATCGCGGCTACCGGGTGATGGGCACCACCGAAGCCTACTTCGAGCATTACCAGTACGGTCGCCAGCAACACCTACAACTGAGCGATGGCCGCGCCTTCGAAACCGACCCGTTCGAAGTGGTGCTCGGTGCCGAAGTGGCCGATGCACTGCACTACAAACTCGGTGACAAACTGGTGCTGGCCCACGGCGTGGCGGCGATCAGCCTGGTCAAGCACGACGACAAACCGTTCACGGTGGTCGGCATTCTCAAGCGCACCGGCACACCGGTGGACCGCACGCTGCACATCAGCCTCGGTGGCATGGAAGCGATTCACATCGACTGGCATAACGGCGTGCCGGCCCGGGGCGAGGGCCGCATCACGGCTGATCAGGCGCGCAATATGGACCTCACGCCGCAAGCGATCACCGCGTTCATGCTCGGCCTCAACAACAAGATTTCGACCTTTGCCCTGCAACGGGAAATCAACGAATTCCGTGGCGAGCCGATGCTGGCGATCCTGCCAGGCGTGGCGTTGCAAGAGCTGTGGAGTCTGATGGGCACTGCGGAAAAAGCCTTGTTCGTGGTCTCGCTGTTTGTGGTGCTGACCGGATTGATCGGTATGCTCACAGCGATTCTCACCAGCCTCAACGAGCGCCGTCGGGAAATGGCGATCCTGCGCTCGGTGGGCGCACGCCCCTGGCACATCGCGACGCTGTTGGTACTCGAAGCCTTTGCCCTGGCGCTGTCGGGCGTGATCGCCGGCGTGGCGTTGCTGTATGTGTGCATCGCGGCGGCCCAAGGTTATGTGCAAGCCAACTACGGCCTGTTCCTGCCGCTGTCGTGGCCGAGCGAGTATGAATGGACGCTGCTCGGTGGCATCCTGATCGCCGCGTTGCTGATGGGCAGCGTGCCGGCCTGGCGCGCCTATCGCCAATCCCTGGCCGATGGCTTGTCGATCCGTTTATGAGGACGTTGAAAATGCCCCGCGCTGTACTTGCGCTGTTGATGCTGGTCGCCCTGCCCCTGTGGGCGGCCCAGCCAAAAGACCTGACCTGGTCGGAGATGATCCCGCCCGACGCGCCGAAAGAAGTGCCGAACATGACGCCGTTGCATGATCTGTCGCAGATGAGCAGCACGCTCTCGGCAGAGTCGGCGCCAGCAGCCAAGCAGGACATGCCCAACGCACCGGTGGTCAAGACCCTCGACGGCCAGAACATTCGCCTGCCGGGTTACATCGTGCCGCTGGAAGTGAGCGAGGAAGGCCGTACCACGGAGTTTCTGCTGGTGCCGTATTTCGGCGCCTGCATCCATGTGCCGCCACCGCCGTCGAACCAGATCGTGCACGTCAAGAGCGAAGTCGGCGTGAAGCTGGACGAGCTGTATCAGCCTTACTGGATCGAAGGCGCGTTGCAGGTCAAGGCGTCCACCAGCGAGTTGGCGGATGCCGGGTATCAGATGGAGGCGGACAAGATTTATCTGTATGAGCTGCCGGAGTGAATCAGGTCGTTTTGTGTCGACTGTCAGTCCGCCATCGCGAGCAAGCTCGCTCCCACAGGGGATCACATGCCTCCTGTGGGAGCGAGCTTGCTCGCGATGAGGCCATCAGAAACATCACAAATTCCAGTCCTTGCCACTTTCATTGAGCTGCATCAAAAGACCGAATAGTTAGCCGGCTTACCATTGGACATCGAACATTTTTAACGTCCTCTGGAGCCCCCATGAACAAGTCCATGCTCAGCGCTTCGCTGGTTGCCCTTGCGCTCGCAGCCCCGCTCGCCAATGCCTTCGAAGCCGGTGACATCCTCCTTCGCGCCGGTGCAATCACCGTCAACCCGGAAGCCGACAGCTCCAGCGTCAAGGTCGATCAAGGCCCGCTGGCGGACGCCGACCTGGGCGGCAAGGCGACCATGAGCAGCGACACGCAACTGGGCTTGAACTTCGCCTACATGCTCACCAACCACCTGGGTATCGAGCTGCTGGCGGCCACACCGTTCGAGCATGACGTGAAACTCAAGGGCACGGCCCTGAGCGCGGCCAACGGCAAACTCGGCACCCTCAAGCACCTGCCACCGACCTTGAGCCTGGTGTACTACCCGCTGGACCCGAAGTCGGCCTTCCAGCCGTACGTCGGCGGCGGCATCAACTACACCTATATCTACGACGAACACGTTGGCAGCCAGGCCCAGTCCGCCGGCTTCAGCAACTTCAAGGCGGAAAACTCCTGGGGTCTGGCGTGGCAGGTCGGTGCTGACTACATGCTGACCGATAACATCATGATCAACGCCCAGGTGCGCTACATCGACATCGATACCCGCGCCACCGTCGAGAACAACTCGATCGCACCAGGCACCCGGGCACGGGTTGACGTCGATGTAGACCCGTTCATCTACATGGTGGGTCTGGGTTACAAGTTCTAAAGAACGTTCACGTGGTGGTGAATGAGGCTTGGTGGTGAGCAGACTTAAAAATGACGGCGACTGCTGCGCAGTCGAACGGGGCGATGCGGCGATCCGACGAGCCCCCTCGCCACAGGAATTACACAAGCTGTAAGTAAATTCCGGCCGTGAAAAAGGCGCCTGTAAAAAGGCGCCTTTTTCATGTCCGCATGGAAGAGATCTATCGCCCCAGCAACCGCGCCAGCCCCACACGCATCGGTGTCTGCTCTGTGGTACTGAAGCGTTCCAACAGGCGCCGGTTGTTCGCCCGGGAATGACGAATGTCACCGGAGCGCGCCGGGCCGTAGCTCACCGGTGGCAACTTGCCGACCACGGCTTCGAGCGCTTCGAGCATTTGCTTGAGGGTCGTCGCCTGGTTCCAGCCAACGTTGACCGCACCGACTTCGACCCGGGGCATTTCGATGGCCTGCACCAGCAAGTCGACCAGGTCTTCGACGTAGACAAAATCCCGGGTCTGCTCGCCATCGCCGAACACCGTGATCGGCAAGCCCTTCAGTGCACGCTCGCTGAAAATGCTGATCACCCCGGAGTATGGCGAGGACGGATCCTGGCGTGGGCCGTAGATGTTGAAGAAGCGGAAAATCACCGGTTCCAGCTCATGCTGGCGATGGTAGAAGTCGAAGTATTGCTCGCTGGCCAGCTTGTCCACCGCATAAGGCGTCAACGGCGCCTTGGGCGTGTCTTCGTCGATCGACTCACCTTCGCCATTGTTGCCATATACCGCCGCACTGGAGGCAAACAGCACGCGTTTGACCCCGGTCTGGCGCATGGCTTCGCAGACGTTCAGCGTGCCGATGAAGTTGCTCTGGTGTGTGCGCACCGGATCGTCCACCGAGGCCTGCACCGAAGCCACGGCGGCCAGGTGCGCCACGGCGCTGCATCCGGCCATCGCCTGGGCAACCAAAGCCGCATCGGCCACGTCGCCGACGATCAGTTCGACCCTGGGATTATCCAGCGGAAGATTGCTGTGCTTGCCGGTGGACAGGTCATCGAGAATCCGCACCGCATGGCCCCTGGCAAGCAGGGCGTCAGTCAGGTGTGAACCAATGAAACCGGCACCACCGGTGATCAAAACGGGGCTGTCAGCCATGGCGATAGAACCTGTCCAGTAGACCGGGAAGCGCTGCACGCCAGGCGCGTGGTTTGATTCCGAAGGTGTGCAGAATTTTTTTGCAGGCCAGTACCGCGTGTTGCGGTTCTTCGGCGGCATCCGGACGCGCGGCGTGGGCCTGGGCGGTCGGGGCTTCGATGGCCAGCGGATGCAGGCTGCGGGCTTCGGTCAGAATCGCCTGCCCCAGCGCCAGCGGCGTGGTCGCCTCATGCCCGGCGTAATGGTAGGTGCCCCACAGCGGCGCGGCGCAATCGAGTTGCTTGAGCACTGAAATGATCACGCGGGCGGCATCGTCGACCGGCGTCGGATTGCCCCGTCGGTCGTCGGCCATCAGCAGCTCTTCGGGTTGTTCGGCACGGGCGAGGAAGCGGCCAAGGGCACCGTCCGGGCTGTCGTCCAGCAGCCAGCCGAAACGCAGCAGCACGTGTTGCGGGCAGGTGGCGCGCACGCTTTGCTCGATCCGCCACAACGCCTGACCCCGCAGGCCCAGGGGCACCGGTTCATCTTTTTCGCTGTAGGCGGTGGCGCGGGAGCCGTCGAACACGCGATAGCTGGAGGGTTGCAGCAGGACGATGTTGTGGTGCTGGCACAGTTCCGCCAGACGCTCGATCGCGCGCTCCTGGCCGGCCAGGCGCGATTCGCTCACCGCCTCGGCCTGAAACCAGTCGAAGTAGTAGGCAAGGTTGATCAATGCATCGGGACGGGTGTCGTCGAGCAGTTGTGTCAGGCTCGCGGCATCCCAGCCGTCTTCGGGCGGGCGGGGGGCGAGGAAACCGATGTCTTCCTCCGCACCGAGGCGAATCAGCGCCTGCCCAAGGGCATTTCCGCCGCCCAGTAACATAAGGCGCATTCGCATAGAGTCAGCAGGCCCAGTCTGATTGAAACGATGGCTTTATCGACATCGCGCCCAGGCGATGTCGTTGATAATTGCCGGAATCGTTGCATTTTGCGGGTTTAGTGCGCAACCGTCACCCGTAAAGTGTAGATCCGGGGGATTTGTGGTGCTGTCACTGGCCTCATCGCGAGCAAGCTCGCTCCCACAATGGTTTTGTGTAAACCGCCCCCCTGTGGGAGCAAGCTAGCTCCCACAATGGTTTTGTGTAAGCCGCCCCTCTGTGGGAGCGAGCTTGAACTGGTCAAGTAATCCCGGACACCGGTTACGGTGTTTATGCCGCTTTTTGCTCCATAGCTATTGGCGACAGATAGTTGTTGTAGCTGTGGAGCCTGGTGCGGTTGTAGT
>NZ_JAHUWM010000010.1:0-263805 GCF_019218985.1 Pseudomonas sp. PDM30 | reverse complement strand
CAACCACTTGCGCTTCAGATCTCTCGTCAGCGGGAGGCGAATTCTACAGCGTTACACGCTGCTGTCAACACCTCTTTTTCAACTCCCTTTGTGCTTCGATGAACTGAAGCAACCTGCTGCCGAAAACTGCGTAACTCTTTGTTTGCCAAGGAGTTTTTCGTTTCGACTGCGCCGGAAGTGGGGCGAATTATAGACACCTGGAATCTGCCGTCAAGCACTGATTTAGGTTTTCTATCAATAAGCTGCAGAAAGCAGCAAAACACCCCAAAGGGTGCCTATATAGAGGAGCCAGAACGCCCCTCTAGATAGAAGAGCTTCCACATAGGCAGCCACAGGCCATGTCATAGCCAAAAAATCAGCCCACGCCCACAGACGATTGACTGACCGCCAAAAAACAAAAAAGCACCCAAGGTGCTTTTTTGTTATCGCTATCAGTTGAACAAAGCCGACACCCTCGCCCGCGCCATGTGCAGCTTTTTGTAGCTGTCGATCAGGCGAAGGTGCCTGTCGAGCCCTTCCAGTTTCATGCTCGTCGGCGTCAGACCATAGAATCGCACGCTGCCATCCACGGACCCTATCGCCGCGTCCATCCGCTCGTTGCCGAACATCCGGCGGAAGTTGATCTCGTAGTCGCTCAGTTCCAGATCATCGTCCAGCTGCATTTCCAGCACGACGTTCACAGCTTGATAAAACAAGCCGCGCTCGACGGTGTTGTCGTTGTATTGCAAGAAGGCTTCCACCAGATCCTTGGCCTGATCAAACTTCTGCAAGGCGAGATAAATCAGCAGCCTCAGCTCCAGGATCGTCAACTTGCCCCAAGGCGTGTTGTCGTCGAACTCGATGCCGATCAAAGTGGTGATGTCGGTGTAGTCATCCAGCTCGCTGTTTTCCAGACCTTGGGCCAGCGATCTCAGGCCGACTTTGCTCAGGCTGTGCAGGTTCAGGATGTCAGCGCGGAACTGCAGCGCTTTGTTGGTGTTATCCCAGATCAAATCTTCTACCGGATAAATTTCCGAGTAACCCGGCACCAGAATGCGGCAGGCCTTGGCACCAATGTGCTCATAGACTGCCATGTACACTTCTTTGCCCATGTCTTCGAGAATGCCGAACAGGGTCGCGGCCTCTTCGGTATTGGAGTTTTCGCCCTGACCGGAGAAATCCCACTCAACGAATTCAAAATCCGGTTTTGCACTAAAGAAGCGCCACGAGACCACACCGCTGGAATCGATAAAGTGCTCGACGAAGTTGTTCGGCTCAGTCACCGCCTGACCTTCGAAGGTCGGCTGAGGCAGATCGTTCAGGCCTTCGAAACTGCGGCCTTGCAGCAGCTCCGTCAGGCTGCGCTCCAGCGCCACTTCCAGGCTGGGGTGCGCGCCGAACGAGGCAAACACACCACCGGTACGCGGGTTCATCAAGGTCACACACATCACCGGGAACTCCCCGCCCAGCGATGCATCCTTGACCAGCACCGGGAAGCCCTGCTCTTCCAGGGCCTGGATACCAGCCAGAATCCCCGGGTATTTCGCCAGTACTTCCTGCGGCACATCCGGCAGGGCCATTTCGCCTTCGAGGATTTCGCGTTTGACCGCGCGCTCGAAGATTTCCGACAGGCACTGCACCTGGGCTTCGGCCAGGGTGTTGCCGGCGCTCATGCCATTGCTCAGGAACAGGTTTTCGATCAGGTTGGACGGGAAGTACACCACCTCATTGTCCGACTGGCGCACAAACGGCAGTGAACAAATGCCGCGCTGGGTATTGCCGGAGTTGGTGTCGTACAGATGCGAGCCACGCAACTCGCCATCCCGGTCGTAAATCTTCAGGCAGTACTCGTCGAGAATTTCAGTCGGCAGTTCGTCCTTCGGGCCAGGCTTGAACCAGCGCTCGTCCGGGTAATGCACAAACGCCGCGTTGGCGATGTCCTCGCCCCAGAACTGATCGTTGTAGAAGAAGTTGCAGTTGAGCCGCTCGATAAACTCGCCCAGTGCCGATGCCAGCGCGCCTTCCTTGGTCGCGCCTTTGCCGTTGGTAAAACACATTGGCGAGTGCGCGTCGCGGATGTGCAGCGACCACACATTGGGAACGATATTGCGCCACGAAGCGATTTCAATCTTCATGCCCAGGTCAGCCAGGATGCCCGACATGTTGGCGATGGTTTGCTCCAGCGGCAGGTCCTTGCCCACAATGTAGGTGCCCGCCTCGCTGGTCGAGTGCGGCATCAGCAACGCCTGGGCATCGGCGTCGAGGTTTTCGACCTCTTCAATCACAAACTCAGGCCCGGTTTGCACCACCTTCTTTACCGTACAACGGTCGATGGAGCGCAAGATCCCCTGACGGTCCTTGGCGGAAATGTCCGCTGGCAATTCAACCTGAATCTTGAAAATCTGGTTGTAGCGGTTTTCCGGGTCAACAATGTTGTTCTGCGACAGGCGGATATTTTCGGTGGGGATATTGCGAGTTTCGCAATACAGCTTCACGAAGTACGCCGCACACAACGCCGACGAAGCCAGGAAGTAATCGAACGGCCCCGGTGCCGAGCCATCGCCCTTGTAGCGAATGGGTTGATCGGCAATCACCGTGAAGTCGTCGAACTTGGCTTCAAGTCGAAGGTTGTCGAGAAAGTTGACCTTGATTTCCATGTGCGATTACC
Source organism: Pseudomonas sp. PDM30 (assembly GCF_019218985.1). Classification (NCBI taxonomy): domain Bacteria; kingdom Pseudomonadati; phylum Pseudomonadota; class Gammaproteobacteria; order Pseudomonadales; family Pseudomonadaceae; genus Pseudomonas; species Pseudomonas sp. PDM30. The sequence continues at coordinate 261,158 of NZ_JAHUWM010000010.1, read as the reverse complement.
AGAATTACGAGCTAAACGATTTGGCCGCCATTATCCGGTTTTTCGGCACAGACCGTTAACTTTCCGCTATTTATCGATCAACACCACACCCCGCTCCTCAAGCAAGCGCACAAACATCGTCAGGCTCTGCGACACGGTCCCCCTGCGCCACACCAGCCAGGTGCGTAAATAGCGGAACGACTCCGACAACGGCCAGACGCTGACCGTCGTGCATCCAGGCATGCTTTCGAGCATGCTGCGGGGCATCAGCGCCAGGCCGGCACCGGCGCTGACGCAGGCCAGCATGCCGTGATAGGACTCCATTTCGAAAATCTTGCCGGGCACCGCCGCGCCATTGGCGAACCAGCTTTCGAAATGATGGCGATAGGAGCAGTTGGAGCGGAAGGCATAGATGTTTTCGCCATTCACATCCTTGGCCCGATGAATCGGGTCATGGTTGAGGGGGGCGATCAGGACCATTTCCTCCTCGAATGCAGGCACGCCCTCCAGCGCCGGATGCAACACCGGACCATCGACAAATGCAGCGGCCAGCCGCCCGGACAGTACTCCATCGATCATGGTCCCGGAGGGGCCGGTGGACAGGTCCAGTTCGACCTTGGCGTGCTTCTGGTTATAGGCGGCCAATAGCTCTGGAATACGTACCGCTGCAGTACTTTCCAGCGACCCCAGGGCGAAGGCTCCCTGCGGTTCTTCACCCGCCACGGTGGCGCGCGCCTCTTGAACCAGGTCGAGAATACGTCGAGCGTAATCCAGAAAGCTCCAGCCGGCCGGCGACAGGCGCAGGCGACTCTTCTCGCGAATAAACAGATCCACACCCAGGTCCAGTTCAAGCTGTTTGATTCTGGTCGTGAGATTCGATGGCACCCGGTGGATATGCTGGGCGGCTACGCTGATGCTGCCGTGCTCGGCGACAGCCTTGAAAATTTCGAGCTGAACCAGATCCAAGCCATTCTCCAAACGTGAACGTTATGCTCAGTATTATTCAGTTTCCAGAAAACATATAGCCCCATAACCTGAGCACATTCCTACCTCGCAGGACGGTGCCATGACCAACGTATCCAGCCTTACCCATGCTATTTCGATCAACCCCGCTACAGGCGAGCAGATCGGCCATTACCCTTTCGAATCCGATTCGGCATTACAGGCCGCGCTGACGCGGGCCGCTACCGGGTTTCGCGCCTGGCGCGGCAAACCGGTTGAACAGCGCGCGCAACTGTTGATCAACCTCGGTCAGGCCTTGCGCAACAATGCACAGGCCATGGCGAACATGATCACCCTGGAAATGGGTAAGCCGATTGCCCAGGCCCGCGGTGAAATTGAAAAATGTGCGCAGCTCTGCCAGTGGTACGCCGAACATGGCCCCGCCATGCTGAGCCCGGAACCGACCCTGGTTGAAGGCGGCAAGGCACGCATTGAATATCGTCCCCTGGGCCCGATTCTCGCCGTGATGCCGTGGAACTTCCCCATCTGGCAAGTCCTGCGCGGCGCGGTCCCCACCCTGCTCGCCGGCAATACCTACGTGCTCAAGCACGCGCCAAATGTCATGGGCAGCACCTACCTGCTGCTGGAAGCTTTCAAGCAAGCGGATTTTCCCGAAGGTGTTTTCGAGGTCATCAACGTCACCCCGGACGGTGTATCCAAGGCGATCGCCGATCCACGCATCGCGGCCGTCACCCTCACCGGTAGCGTGCGAGCGGGCATGGCCATCGGTGCTCAGGCCGGAGCCGCGCTGAAGAAATGCGTATTGGAACTGGGCGGCTCCGACCCGTTTATCGTTCTCGACGACGCGGACCTCGATGAGGCGGTAAAAGCCGCCGTGATCGGGCGCTATCAAAACACCGGACAAGTCTGCGCCGCAGCCAAACGACTGATAGTCGAGCAAGGCATTGCCCGGGAATTTACCCGCAAGTTCGTCGAGGCCACCCAACAACTGGTTGTCGGTGATCCACTGGCTACCACCACCTATATCGGCCCGATGGCTCGCTTCGATCTGCGCGATGAACTGGATCAACAGGTGCGCGACACACTAAAAGAAGGCGCGACGTTGCTGATGGGTGGAAAGAAGGCTGAAGGCCCAGGTAACTACTATGAGCCCACTGTACTCGGCGACGTGACCGATCAGATGACATCATTCAAACAGGAGTTGTTTGGTCCGGTGGCCTCAATCATCACGGCCCGAGACGCAGCCCATGCGCTGGATTTGGCCAATGACAGCGAGTTCGGCCTCACCGCCACCCTCTACACGCGCAATGTTGAACTCGCCCGGCAGATGGCCAGCGAACTTGAAACCGGCGGCGTGTTCATCAACGGCTATAGCGCCAGCGATCCGCGTGTCAGTTTTGGTGGCGTGAAGAAGAGTGGCTTTGGCCGTGAACTCTCGCATTTCGGTGTGCGTGAATTCTGTAATGCACAAACGGTTTGGCTGGATCGGCGCTAGGGCCGGTATAAATAGGGGTAATTTTCAGACACGAAAAAGCCCAGCCTTCTCAGGCTGGGCTAATTCATTGAAAAACAGAGTCGGGACGGAGTGATTGAAACTCGCTCCCTGGCACCCCATACAGTTAATCAATACTCATCCCTGGTTCAATTTACCCATCTTCAAGCCCAGTAAAAACGGACCATCCTGCGCATCTCTCTTCTCATCGAAGGCGATCAACATTCACACTCCATCGCACCGAAAGTTATTTATCCGGACAAGTAACCCCATTACCTTTCATCCTGTTACACCTTATTGAACAGTGATTACTTGACAAACTCTAACACTCACACTTTCCACAAATAACACCCCCCAATAACAGTCAGACCAACATCAATTAGTCTCGCTGACTTCTTATAACATTCGTTGACACTAAGACGTAGACACCCTAGATTAATGGCACTCTGCCAACACCAAGACGACGCATCAACTTTTAAAAGTTAATGGAATGCTGAGTTTCTGAGTTATTTCATAACTGGTACAACGCATGAAATATGTAGACGATATTGCGAAACTCTTTACACGTTTTGGCGCCAATGCGGAGAGTTACCAGGAAATACAACCGAACTACAAAGATTTCAAAGACGACTCGGTTACACCAGCACTCGCTGAGCCAGAACCGTCGGTGGCCTTGCCTCCCCCAACACCAACACCAACGCCCCCTGTATTTCTAATGGACGAGCCACAGCCTTCTTTATTGGTTGGCGCGTTGGTCGAGCCTGTGAAGAATGTTGTCCTCTCGCAACCTTCACCCATATCCCCTCCCCTGACCAAGCCACCTGCGAGTTCTGCTACGTGCGATCGTCAGCGATTGAGCGACCTGTTGCGTGAACTCAACCAGGTTCGTCGGGACGGTCTACCAGAAATAACTCGCAAGCGGACCAAGGCGAAGGTCATTGCTATCGTTTCGGCGAATGGTGGAGTGGGTAAAAGCACCGTCGCCGCTGGCCTCGCAAAAACCCTTCGGCGCCCTGGCGGGCGTACCATCGCTATTGATCTGGACCCTCAGAACGCGCTGTCCGGCCACTTGGGTATCACCCGGCAGGTTCCCGGGCTGATCCAGCTCAAAGAACAGCACGCAGACTGGGGCGCTCATTGCCTGCCGGGCTTTAGCGACAGCGAGTGCCTGCCCTTCGGCACTGGCGAGGTGAACGACCGCCGATTGCTCAAGCAGTTGATGCTTGAAGATTCTGACTGGTTGAATCAGCACCTTGCGTCAATGAACCTCAGCGAAAACGATACCGTGATCCTGGACACTCCTTCGGGTGCGACCGTCTATTCGCAACAGGCACTCGACGCCGCCGATCTGGTGCTGGTAATGACGGTGGCCGACGCGGCCTCCTACCTGGCACTGGACACTATGACCCAGTGGCTGGAAACCAGCCCAAGACGCGCGCAGCGGCACCGGTATGTGCTCAACCAACGGGATGACTCGCGTTCGTTCTGCAGGGACATGGGCGTGCTGTTTCAGCGGCGGCTCGGCGCCAACCTGATCGGGACGATTCGCCTCGATCACCAGTTCAACGAGTCGCTGGCCTATGGTCGGGACCTGCTGCAGTACGCACCTGAGAGCATTGGCTGTCAGGACATTCTCTCGCTGTCAGGCGCGGTCCATGCCCTGCTTTTCGCGGATGCTTCCAGCCTGCAGGGCACGCCATGACCGCCCGGCTGAATCAGGCACCTGCGAAGGCGTGGTGGCTGGAGGAGCAATTGGACACTTTCCAGGCTCACGTCAGTCGATGGCCCCGGCGTTGGCGCCAAGGCCTGAAGCTCTCAGCCGGGCTGTTCGCCGCATTGCTGGTGCTGGGTATCCTCACCGCGCCGCTGAACCTGTATTCCCAGGCCGCGTTTGCTGCCGTCTGTTTCGCCACCAGCCTGATCATTCGCAAGCAAGCCGGGCGTCTGGCGATCCTGACGCTGATCACCCTCTCGCTGATCGCTTCGCTGCGCTACATGTACTGGCGCCTGACCGACACCCTGGGCTTCGACAATTGGCTGGATGCCGTATTTGGCTACGGGCTGGTGCTGGCCGAGCTGTATGCCTTGCTCATCCTCGTCTTCGGCTACGTACAGACCGCCTGGCCGCTGCACCGCAAACCGCAGTTTCTGCAACAACCACCCGCTGAATGGCCGACGGTAGACGTTTTCATTCCCACCTATAACGAAGCGTTGGGCATCGTCAAACTGGTGGTGCTTGCCGCTCAGGCCATCGACTGGCCCGCGGGCAAACTGCGGGTGCACATGCTCGATGACGGACGCCGGGAGGAATTCAAGGCTTTCTGTCAGCAGATTGGTGTCAACTACATCACCCGCGACAACAATCACCATGCCAAGGCCGGCAACCTCAACGAAGCACTCAAAGTCACCGACGGCGAGTTCATCGCCATATTCGATGCCGACCACGTGCCCACCCGCTCCTTCCTGCAGATCACCATGGGCTGGTTTTCAAAGGACCCGAACCTGGCGTTGCTGCAAACACCGCACTTCTTCTATTCACCCGATCCGTTCGAAAAAAACCTCGATACCTTTCGCTCGGTACCCAATGAAGGTGAGTTGTTCTACGGCCTGGTGCAGGACGGCAACGACCTGTGGAACGCAGCATTTTTCTGCGGCTCTTGCGCGGTCATCCGGCGGACTCACTTGCTGGAAGTCGGCGGCATCGCCACCGAAACCGTGACGGAGGATGCGCACACGGCACTCAAGCTCAATCGCCGTGGCTTCAATACGGCCTATCTCGCCATTCCACAAGCGGCGGGCCTGGCCACCGAAAGCCTTTCCCGACACATCAGCCAGCGCATACGTTGGGCGCGAGGCATGGCGCAGATTTTTCGGACCGACAATCCGCTATTTGGCAAAGGTCTGAACCTGGGGCAACGCATCTGCTACCTCAACGCCATGATGCACTTTTTCTACAGCCTGCCCCGGCTGGTGTTCTTGACCGCACCCTTGGCCTATCTGTTTTTCGACGCGCAGATTTTCCATGCCTCGGCGTTGATGGTCACGGTCTATGTACTGCCGCATATTTTCCATTCCAGCCTGACCAACTCCGCCATCCAGGGGCGTTTCCGCCATTCCTTCTGGAACGAAGTGTATGAGTCGGTGTTGGCCTGGTACATCATGCGACCGGTACTGTTGGCCCTGATCAGCCCTTCGCTGGGCAAGTTCAATGTGACCGACAAGGGCGGCACCATCGAGAAGGACTATTTCGACTGGAAGCTTGCACGGCCTTACATCGTGCTGCTGACCTTGAACATGATCGGTCTGGTGATTGGCGTGATGAAGCTGGTCGGGAGTGATTCGGCCGAGGTCACGACCTTGCTGATCAACCTGGCCTGGACCGTGTACAACATCATTATCGTCAGCACCGCCGTAGCGGTGGCCACTGAGTCCTCCCAGGTACGCAACGAACCCAGGGTGCCCGCTGACCTGCCCGTGCGTGTCTACCGCGAAGACGGCACCTGGTTCGATTGCAAAACTCAGGACTTCTCACAAAACGGCGTGGGTCTGGCACTGCCACCGCAGGTTCAGCTCAGCGTCAATGAGAAGCTGCGGCTGTGCATTCTGCGCACGCCGCCTTCAAGCCTATTTCCCGCAACAACGATCTTCAACAACGACGGCGTTGCAGGCGTGCAATTCGAAGGTTTGACCCTGCGCCAGCAAAGTGAACTGGTGCGACTGACCTTTTCACGGGCCGACACCTGGGCCAATACCTGGGGTAACGGCCGCCTCGACGCGCCCATGTCGGCATTGCGCGAGGTCAGCAGCATTGGCTTACGCGCCATCCTGCGCTTGTTCGTTGCAAGCCTGAAGGACAGCCACGCGCTGCTGCGCAAACGCCCCGACACTCCATCACCCATCGACTCCACCGCGGACACGCAACGATCTTGAAGCCTTCCACTCGCCGGACCTTTCTTCCTCGTCGCTCACTCATGCTGATCGCCTGCTCGCTAGTGGGCTGGAACGGCTGGGCGTTGAATGCTGCCGCCCAAATCAGCGCCACAGAACCGGTGGTGATGACGGTCGCATCGCTGCCCGGGACCGATACCCCGAGCAACAGCTATACCCGCACCCTCAAGGAGCTGGGCAAAAGCTATTCGATGACCCTTAAAGGCGTGGAGGCGACCGACAGTGTGAATTTCGATGTGCGCGCCGATGAGGTCGTCACGGCTGCACAGGTCACGCTGCAGTACAGCTACTCACCGGCGCTGCTGGCCGACCTTTCGCAAATCAACGTGCTGATCAACGATCAAGTGGCCGCCAGCCTGCCCCTCCCGAAGGAAGAGGCCGGTAAATTGCAGACCCGGACCGTGCAGATTCCGCCGCAGACCATCACCGAATTCAATCGGCTCAGCCTGCAGTTCATCGGTCATTACACGATGCAATGTGAAGACCCTTTGCACTCCAGCCTTTGGGCCAGGATCGGCAACGAGAGCCAGCTGAGCCTCCAGGTGACGTCGATTAAACAGCCCAACGACCTGTCCGCTCTGCCGCTTCCCCTGTTCGATCGTCGAGACGCCTCGCCCCTGAAGCTGCCCTTCGTGTTCGCCACGCGCCCGGGCGGTCCGGAGCTTGAGGCCGCCGGGATCCTGTCGTCCTGGTTTGGCGCCCTGGCCAGCTACCGTGGCGCAACCTTCCCCGCCAGCCTCACCAGCCTGCCGGCCAAGGGCAACGCGGTGGTGTTTGTCATCGGTAACGAATCAACGACCTTGAGTGGTTTGCCGATCAAAGAGGCCACGGGGCCGACATTGACCCTCATGAGCAACCCGAATGATGCTCAGGGCAAACTGTTGATCGTCTCCGGGCGCGATGGCGCCGATCTCAAGGTCGCCGCGACAGCGTTGGTCCTCGGCGGCTCGGCCTTTTCCGGGCAGAGCGTGGTGATCGACCGGATCGACTCGCTCAAGCCACGCCAACCGTACGACGCGCCAAACTGGCTGCCCTCCGATCGCCCGGTTCGCCTGGGTGAGCTGGCCAAGCCCGCAGAACTCAATGTGTCGGGTTACAACCCGGGACAAATGACGGTGGCGCTGCGCTTGCCACCCGACCTGTTCAACTGGCGTGAGCCCGGTGCGCAACTTGACCTGAAATACCGCTATACGCCGCAACCGGTCTCCACAAACTCTTCGTTGCTGATCAGTTTCAACGACACCTTCATCAAGTCGATCGACCTGCCCTCGATCGAGAAACTCGGCAACAGCGACAGCCTGCTGTCGATGCTCAAAACCGACGACAGCCTGGCCCGCACGTCGCGCATGCTGTTGCCGCTCAATTCAGTTGCGCTGCAATCGCGCCTGCAGTTTCGCTTCATGTATGACTACATCAAACAGGGCGAATGCCGCGACATCATCATCGACAACATGCGCGGTGTGATCGACCCGGACTCGACCCTGGACCTCAGCCAGTACGAACACTTCATGGCCATGCCCAACCTCGGGGTGTTCAAGGACAGTGGCTTCCCGTTCACCCGCATGGCCGACCTGTCTGAAACATCGGTGATCCTGCCCGACGAGCCAGGCCCGGCCGATCTGAGCGCCTATCTGACCCTGCTGGGCCGCTTCGGCGACTCCACCGGTTATCCGGCCACCGGCGTTAAGGTGGTCCACGCCGATCAGGTGGCCGAGCAAAGCGACCGGGATTTGCTGGTGCTCGCCTCGGGCAACAATCAGCCGCTGCTGCAGCAATGGCAAAGCCTTCTGCCGGCTAAAGGCGAAGACGCTGCGCAGTACTTTGAACTGTCTGACCTGCCCTTGCGCCTGCGCAACTGGATCAGCCCGGATACGAAAACCAATCTACGCGAAGCGCGCAGCAGCTTCAGGTTTAGCGCTGAGGACGGCAGTGCTTATCTGACCGGATTCGAATCGCCGCTCAAGAGTGGCCGTAGCGTGGTGTTTATCGCCGGCACAAGGCCAGACGGCCTGGCCGACGTGACCAACGCCCTGCTCAGCAGCGAAGAAAATGCCCAGCAATTGCAAGGCAGTCTGGTGGTGGTCAGGGGCAAGCATGTCGAGTCGTTAGTCGCCGAGCAGGATTACTACGTCGGGCGCCTGGGTCCGTTGCGCTATCTGCAGTGGTACCTCTCGCAGAACGTAATTGCGCTCATGCTGTTCACCCTCCTCGGGGTCCTGCTGCTTGCTTGCATGGCCTATCTGGCCCTGCGCTTACGGGCCAAACGTCGTCTTGGCCAATGAGCGGCGCAGGCCTGTGTCGTCCATGAGCAGCCGGGGTACTTCACTTCGCCAGGGCCTGCGCGGTAACGCGCGCAGGTTGAGCGCGGTGCTTGCGCTTGCCCTGCTGGCGCCGGCAATAGCGGCCGCAAACTCCTGCGAGTCGCCAGCCTGGCCACTGTGGCAAACCTACGCAACGCGCTTCGTCCAGGACGACGGCCGGGTTCTGGAATCGAGCCTGAAGAGCAATCACAGCACCTCTGAAGGGCAGTCCTACGGCATGCTCTTCGCACTGATCGGCAACGATCAGCCACGCTTCGACACGCTCTGGCGCTGGACCTCGGCCAATCTCGCCGACGCAGACATCGCTACACGCCTGCCGGGCTGGTTATGGGGGCAAGGCACGGACGGTCAGTGGCGCCTGCAAGACGTCAATTCGGCCGCCGACGCCGACCTGTGGATCGCCTATGCCCTGCTCGAAGCCGCACGCCTGTGGGATCGGCCGGACTATCGCCAGGACGCCCTGCACCTGATGGCAACGATCGAAGCGCAATTGGTCGTCAACCTGCCCGGGCTGGGTCCGATGGTATTGCCTGGACCACAGGGCTTCGTCCAGCCGGACGCACTCTGGCGCCTGAACCCCAGCTACCTGCCACTGCCGCTGTTACGGCGGCTGGCCAAGGAAGCACCGTCCGGGCCCTGGCAAGCGATTGCCCGCAACACCGCGACGATGATCGCCCAATCCAGCCGCCACGGCTTCGTCGCGGACTGGGTCGGTTATCAAGGCACTTCAGCGCAATCGGGTGTCTTCGTCAGCGATCCGATCAATGGCGACACGGGCAGCTACGACGCCATTCGCGTGTACCTCTGGCTGGGCATGAGTGATACCTCCGAGCCGCTGGCAGCGCTGCTGCTCAAACGGCTGGACGGCATGGCCCGCAGCACTGTCGCGACGGGTTCCCCCCCGGAAACAGTCGAGGTTCGCCACGGCAGTGCCCGGGGTCAGAGCCCGTTCGGATTCCGGGCTGCGCTGATTCCCTACCTTCAGGCCAAGGGGCAACCCGGGTTGGCCGATCAGCAGCGACACCGCGTGGAACTCGCCTTGCGCGAGGCACTGGCCAGGCCTGATGCCGACGTCGGTCCGCCGCGTTACTACGACTTGATGCTCAGCCTGATCGCGCTCGGCTGGGCAGATAAACATTACCGATTCCGGGAAGACGGAACGCTGAAACTCTCCTGGGAGACCGCATGCACGCGCACCACCGCACGCTAGCCATCGCCGCCATGAGCGCATGGACGGCTGCTGCCCACGCTCAAAGTCCGACGCCACAGACATTACTCGTCGAGCAAGGGCAGTACTGGCAGTTGCACAAAAACCCTCAACGCGCTGCGGAAGTCTGGCTGAAAGTCCTGCTGCTGGACCCGGTCCAGGTTGACGCACTGTATGGCCTGGGCTTGATCGGCGTTCAACAGGGCAAGCCACAACAGGCGCAGCAATACCTGGCCCGCTTGCAAGCCATCGAGCCAGCGCCTCGGCAAGCACTGCAATTGGCGCAGGACATCGCCCTGGCACAACCGCAGAGCCAGCAGCGCCTGGAAGAGGCTCGGCGCCTCGTCGATGCCGGTGAGCGTGACAAGGCGACCGCCGAGTTTCGCTCGCTGTTCGATGGCCGTCCGCCTCAAGGCACGATCGGCCGCGAGTATTACAACAACCTTGCCTTCAATCAGGCTGACTGGCCTGAAGCACGCAGCGGATTTCAGCGCCTGCAACGAGAAATGCCCAATGACTCGATCGTCGCGCTGTTTTACGCCAAGCATCTGGTGCGCCATGAAGACAGCCGTGCCGAAGGTATCCGCGCCCTGGCCGCGCTGACCCAGCGTACCGACATTGCCGGTGATGCCGACGAAAGCTGGCGCCTGGCGCTGACCTGGATCGGTCCACCCAATCCGGCACAAGTGCCGTTGTTCGAGGCGTACCTCAAGACGCATCCGGATGACGTGGAAATTCGGGCGCAGATGGACAAGGGCAAGCAACAGATAGTAGCAACGACGGCCAGTAAGGGATGGCAACCGCCCGCCGACGTCGCGCGCGGCCTGAAGGCGCTCAAGGCAGGCGATCAGGCTACCGCCGAACAGGCTTTTCAAGCGCGCTTGAAAACCCAACCCGATGATGCCGACGCGCTGGGCGGTCTTGGGGTTGTTCGCCAGCAGCAACGCCGACTGGCCGAAGCGGAAAAGCTCCTGGTTCAGGCCACGCGACAACCTGACGGCAGCCAGTGGCAAGCCGCACTGAACGAAGTGCGCTACTGGTCTGCGTTGCAGCAGGCTGGGGACGCCCAGGCCAAAGGCCAGTCAGCCCAGGCACAGGCCCTGGTAAACCAGGCGCTGCGCCTGACTCCGAACGGGGTCGACGCTCGCCTCGCCCTGGCGGATATTCAGGCCAGCGCGGGTCAGTTCGATGACGCTCAGGGCAACTATCGCCAGGTATTGAACCTGCGCCGCGACGACCCTCAAGCACAGGAAGGGCTGGTCAACGTGCTGCTCAAGAGCGGCAAGAACGATGAAGCGCTGCAACTGATCAACAGCCTGCCCGCCACCGGGCAGGCAAAGATCGGCCAGTCCGCACGCCTGAAAGCCTTGCGTGCGACGCAACTGGCCGCCCTCGCCGAACAACGCAACGACCTGCCCGCAGCGCGCAACGCCTTGCAAGACGCGTTGCGCTACGAACCGGACAACATCTGGACGCGTTTCGCCCTGGCCCGCCTGAACCTGGCGATGGACGAACCGCAAAAGGCCCGGGACCTGATCAACGCCATGCTCCAGGCCCATCCCGACAATGCCGATGCGCTTTACGTCAGCGCCTTGCTGTCGGTCCAGATGGGTGAGTGGAAAGCCGCACAGACAACGTTGGGACGCTTGCGCCCCGACCAGCGCACCCCGGACATGCAAGCGCTGGCCGCTGATGTCAGCCTCAACCTGCAACTCAGCCAGGCGATAGAGTTGGGCAAACGCGGACAGCGCCAGGAAGCCCTGACCTTGCTCGATCGTATTCAGCCGATGACCAACAACAGTCCGGATCGCACAGCGAGCCTGGCTTCGGCCTATGTCGACATCGGCGAACCGACCCGTGCACTGGCCCTCATGCGCGGCCAGTTGCAACACACCACGGCGCCCTCGGCGGATTTCATCCTGCAATACGCCGCTGTCCTGCTTAAATCCGGAGAAGACGCACAGGTCAAAGAGATTCTGCGCGACCTTCAGAACAGGCCCTTGAACGCGCCGGCTCGCAAGCGTTTCGACGACCTGCTCTACCTCTATCGCATCCGCCAGGCTGACCAACTGCGTGAACGCGGCGATCTGGCCAATGCCTATGACACGCTGGCGCCCGCACTGGCACAACGTCCCGGTGACAGCGCTGCCGTCGCGGCCCTGGCGCGGATGTACTCGGCCAATGGCGACACGGCAAAAGCCCTCGAACTCTACAAACCGCTGTTACAGCGCCAACCAAACGACCCGCAACTGCTGCTGGGTGCTGCCGACGCGGCGGTGCTGGCACATGACACGGCCTTTGCCGAACAGGCGCTGCAACAGCTGCTCAAGACCGACTCCGGTAACCCTCAAACGCTGACCGAGGCCGCACGTCTCTACCAGAACATGGGCAAAACCGGCACGGCCACCGATCTGCTGCGCAAGGCCGTGGCCATCGAACAGAACGAGAAACGCAGAAGCCAGGGCGGCCAACTGGCCGGTTCGACGGTGGCGCCCAACCCTTTTGCCGGGGTGTCGGGCTCACGTAACGAAGTCAGTCGCGACACCTTGCTGGCAGCCATCCCGCCACCGGTTCAAGAGATGCCGGACCGCATGACGTCCCACACCCCTTTCGGCGTCGATGCCCCGCCAAGGCCGCAGCAGGCGAGCAATCCATTCGAGTCGCAGCTGCCACGCGCAGCATTGGTGAGCGAGGACATCAGTCCCGCACAACTGGCACTGAGTAAAATCCTCCAGGAGCGCAGTGCCTACGTCACCCAGGGCGTGAGCATTCGTAGCAACGACAGTGAGTCGGGACTGAGCAAACTGACCGACATTGAAACACCGCTGGAAATCAATGTTCCGCTGGATGAAAGCCGCGTCGCCCTGCGCGTGACGCCGGTCTCGCTGAACGCCGGCAGTGCCAGCAGCGAGGCGTTGTCGCGTTTTGGCAATGGTGCGCAGAGCGGCAGCGTCGGTTCGCAAAAAGCCGAGGGCGTCGGCCTTTCCGTCGCCATTCAACGGCCCGCGGATGGGCTCAAAGCCGATCTCGGCACCACCCCCCTCGGCTTCAAATACAGCACCGCCACTGGCGGCATCAGCGTTGATCGCCCCATCAGCGACACCTCTAATGTCCGTTACGGCGTGAGCGTTTCCCGGCGTCCGGTGACTGACAGCGTCACCTCGTTTGCCGGCACCACGGACAAACGCAGCGGGCAGTCCTGGGGCGGTGTGACCGCCAACGGCGGGCGCGGCCAGTTGAGCTTCGACGACAACGAAGTCGGCGTATATGGCTACGCCTCCTGGCACCAGTTATTGGGCAACCATGTCGAGTCCAACAGCCGCGGTGAACTGGGCAGCGGTGTGTACTGGTACCTGCAAAATGCAACGAACAGCAAACTGACCGTCGGCCTGAGCATGACCGGCATCAGCTACGCCAACAACCAGGACTATTTCACCTACGGCCACGGCGGCTATTTCAGCCCGCAGACGTTCTTCGCCCTGGGCGTACCGGTGACCTGGGCACAACGCACCGGGCGCTTGACGTATCAAGTCAAGGGTTCGGTCGGCGTGCAGCATTTCGAGCAGGACAGCGTCGACTATTTCCCGACCGACAAAGCCCTGCAGGCGGCCTCGGGCCTGCGCTACGCCGGGCAAAACAAAACCGGGATCGGCTACAGCGTCGCCGCGGCGGCTGAATACAAGGTCGCTTCGAACTTCCTGCTGGGCGCCAATCTGGGCCTGGACAACGCCCGCGACTACCAACAAATCAGCGGTGCCCTGTCCTTGCGCTACCAGTTCGAGGAGATCGGCGGCCCCATGAGCCTGCCGGTCAGCCCGTACACCTCGCCTTATTCCAACTGATCATTCTGGAGCTTTCGATGCCCACTTCTGCCCTTGCCGGTCTGACTCTCCTTGTCCTTGGGGAGAGCCACATGAGCCTTGCGGACCATTTGCTGGAACCGCTGCACGACAACCTGACGCGCCAAGGCGCCCAGGTCCACTCCATCGGTGCCTGCGGCGCCAGCGCCGGCGACTGGCTGATCAGCAAGAAGGTCGACTGCGGTGCCGAGCGCAAAGGCAACGACAAGATCGTGATCAAGGGCCGTGACGCCACTACCACACCGATCCAGGACCTGATCGCCGCCGACAAGCCCGACCTGGTGGTACTGGTCATCGGCGACACCATGGCGTCCTATGACAAGCCGGTGTTTCCGAAGGCCTGGGCATGGCAAAGCGTCACCGGCCTGGCCAAGGCCATCGCGGCCACCGGGACCCGCTGCGCCTGGGTGGGCCCGGCCTGGGGCAAAGCCGGTGGCATGTACCAGAAGAATGATGCCCGCACCCAGTTGATGTCGCAGTTTCTGGCCGCGAACGTGGCGCCTTGCACCTACATCGATTCGCTGACGTTTTCCAAACCCGGACAGTGGATCACCACCGACGGCCAGCACTTCACCGTCGCCGGTTATCAATCCTGGGGCAATGCGATCGGTGATGCCGTGGCCAAACTGCCCGCCGACCGCATCAGCAGCACAGGAGCCGGTAAATGACCCGATCCGCATTCAGCTGGGCACTGTTCGCGCCCTTGATGCTGAGCCTGCACGCCGAAGCTGCCGACATTGCCCTGTACCCGACGGGCCCGGATCAGGACTCGGCCTTCCTGCGCTTTATCAACGCCGCCGACAGCCCACTGCAACTGCTCGCCGAAGGCTCGCGGGCTAGCCTCAAACTCGAAGGCACCCATGCTGTGTCCGACTACTTGCCCGTGCCCGCCAACCAGCCGATCAAGGGCACCCTGGAACGCAACGGCAATAGCCAGCCGCTGGACATTCAGGTGGCAGCAGGCGAATTCGCCAGCGTGATCGCCTTGCCGGACAGCGCACAAGGTATCCGCCAGGTCGTCATCCGTGAGCAACCCGACGATTTCAATAGCCTGAGGGCCTCGCTGGCGTTTATCAGCGCCGATCCTGCGTGCACCCAGGCCGGTTTGCGCGCTGCGGGGAAGAACGCCGACCTGTTCAAGGAGGTGGCCGACGGCAGCGTGCAACGCCGAGCGATCAACCCGGTCAGCCTGTCGGTTCAATTAGTCTGCGCCCAAACCAACGTCGGTGCCCCGCTTGACCTGGGCCAGCTCAAGGCCGGCGAGCGCTACAGCGTCGTGCTGCTGCCTGGCGCAAATGGCCCTTACCTGTTGCTCGCGACTGACGTCCTGGCCCACTGATCGGATCGCGCCACCACCATGGTTTTTGCTTCTCTCGAGTTTCTGACGTTGTTCCTGCCGCTTTTCCTGTGTGCCTATGCAGTGTGCCCAACCGCCTGGCGCAACGTCACGCTACTGATCGGCAGCTGGCTGTTCTATGGCTGGTTGAGCCCACAGTTCCTCGCGGTGCATGTGGCGCTGACGATCACGGCGTGGGTCGGCGGCTTGCTGATTGACGCCTTACGGGAAGAAAGCAAGGGCCGCGTACGGCTACTCGCAACACTGATCGTGCTCAACACGGCGGTGCTGTGCTGGTACAAGTACGCCAACATCGTCGCCGGCACCTTGATCGATGCCGCCACCTGGTACGGCGCCATGCCCCTGGACTGGCAGCGGGTCATCATGCCGGCCGGGCTGTCGTTTATCGTATTGCAGGCGATTTCCTATTTGGTGGATGTGCATCGCCGCACCGTGCCGGTCGAACGCAGCTTCATTAACTACGCCACCTATATTTCGATGTTCGGCCATTCGGTCGCCGGCCCCATCATTCGCTATGACTGGGTTCGGCGCGAGCTGAATCAGCGTTACTTCAACCTGCAGAATTTCTCGCTGGGTGCGCGCAGGTTCATGGTCGGGATGAGCATGAAGGTGCTGGTGGCCGACACCCTGTCGCCCGTGGTCGATGTGGCGTTCAATGTGCAGAACCCAAGTTTCTCTGACGCCTGGATCGGCTGCCTTGCCTATTCCTTGCAACTGTTCTTCGACTTCGCCGGCTACAGTGCTATGGCCATCGGGCTGGGCCTGATGCTGGGGTTTCACTTTCCCGAGAACTTCGACCGTCCGTATCTGGCCAACAGCATCCAGGACTTCTGGCGCCGCTGGCACCTGTCGCTGTCCAGCTGGTTACGTGACTATCTGTACATTCCGCTGGGTGGCAATCGCAACGGCACCTGGAAAACCTACCGCAACCTGTTCCTGATCATGGCCATCGCCGGCCTCTGGCACGGTGGCGACAGCTGGAACTACCTGTTGTGGGGCTGCGCCCATGGCCTCGCGTTATGCGTTGATCGTGCCTGGAGCCGTTCCACCCTGCCCTCTGTACCGCCGGTGCTGTCCCATGGCCTGACTCTACTGTTTGTGTGCCTGGCCTGGACACTGTTCCGCGCCCCCGACTTTCATAGCGCGCTGAGCCTGTATGCCGGACAGTTCGGCCTGCAGGGCATCGCCCTCGGTGATGAACTGTCCGTGACCCTGCGCCCGGTACACGGCCTTGCAGGCTTGCTGGGTGTGTTCGGTGTCATCGCACCACTGCTGCGCCCTTACTGTGAGAAACGACTGGGCGGCATTGCGTTTTACGCCGCAGCCCTTTGGCCCATCGCCGGTTTCATGCTGTCGTTCGCACTGATCGCCAGTCGCGAAACCGTACCCTTCCTGTACTTCCAATTCTGATGACGACCCCAAAGCACACCCCGCCACCCACTCAGCCAGATGAGCTGGCGACACGCAGCAGTCGGCTGGCAGGCGTGGCGTTGCTGATATTCCTGTTCATCGGGCTGCTGTCCTCTGGCCGTCTGATCGTCTCAGGGCAGATCTCGCTGTTGCCCGATAAAGTGCTGACACCGCAGCTTTTTGACGGCGATATCACTCATCGGATCGCCAGGGAACTGTCGAACGCTCAACTCCCCACGACCTTCGCCGAGCTGGAGCGCGGTGTCAGCTGGCTTCTGCTCAGTGACAGCGGGCCAAGGGTTCGCTCGGGTTGTCCTGACTGGTTGTTTTTGGCCGATGAGCTCAAGGTCAATCATCAAGCACAGCGCAATGCCGATGCCAAAGTCCAGGCAGTGATTGATCTGAAGCAGCAGCTCTCCCAACGTGGCATCAGCCTGCTGGTGGTCATCGTTCCAGACAAGAGCCGCATCGCTTCCGGGCAGCGTTGCACACTGCACCGCCCAGCCACTCACGAAGGGCGCATCCAGGCCTGGACCTCGAAGCTGGATGTGGCTGGCGTGGCGAATCTGGACCTCACCGGTGCGCTGACGCCACTGGGGGCCAGTGCCTGGTTGCGCACCGATACGCACTGGAGCCAGTCCGGCGCGAAGGCGGCGGCCGAGGCTATCGCGCAGCGACTGAAGACCCTGGGCATCAGCACAACGCCACGCAGGTCGTTCAACGAAAGTCATGCCCCGCTCGCGGTGCGACCTGGCGATCTGGTCCATCTGGCGGGCATCGACTGGCTGCCGCTCAAATGGCAACCCGCACCCGAAATGGTCGCCCAGACCAGCACCCACGAACTTCCCGTTGCGTCAGCCGCCAGCCCTGACACGGAGGCAGACCTCTTTGGCGATGCCGACCTCCCCAACACCGCGCTCATCGGCACTTCATTCTCACGCAACTCCAACTTCGCAGGGTTTGTGCAGCAGGCGCTGGGCGCCCCCGTAGGCAACTTCGCCAAAGACGGTGGAGCGTTCTCTGGCGCTGCCAACAGCTACCTCAACAGCCCGGCCTTCAAAGAAACGCCGCCAAAGCAAATCATCTGGGAGATCCCGGAGCGGGACCTGCAGTCGGCTTACATCGAACCCATTGCCTATCGCTTGTTGCGGTAGGCATGCCTTCCCTTAAACTCCACCAGGAACGCGCCTACACTGAAATGCACAGCGATTGAGAGGACATGGAGCTCCACGCATGCGGACTAGCGCCCTTGTGATACTCCTTATCAGCTATGCCGTGCTGATGGTGATTTTTTTCAAGCTAAATGCTCGAAACAATCGACGCCGCAGAGAGGGTCTTTACGAAGCCTTTGAAACGACTATGCGACAGCATGGGATCAAATCTTTCGAGATCCTCAAGGAAAGTATTTATATCGGTAACAACTTTCGGCCATCAGAACTGTGCCGGGTATTGCTGGACGATTCAGGGCACTACTTTCTTTACTTGCACGCCAGCAACGCGCAACCAACTTTAACGCCGCTGACCGAGGAGCGAGCGTTACAAGCTGCACAGGGTGACATAGGAATTCAGGCATAGATCATCGCAACCGCTTCCACCAGTCACCTCCGGGGAGAGTGCGTGTAATGCAACTGGCGAGGTGAACCAATAGAACGTAGCTCTCCTTCAAAGCGTGCCTTACGCCCTTCATCAGATTTCCACGACCCACTTACTAGCCTGCCGGTGAACTGCGAATAGTCACCGGCACCACTGCGACTCACAGGGTACTCCGTCGTTGTCGCCATCCATTTTCATTCCTAGGCAATTACGCAGAAAGTTTTTGGCCTCTGCGCACGACGTCATCTGCGAGCAATACTTGCGTCCGTCGCATTTGACTGGAGCCGAAACAGGCTTCGGCGCAGTCAAGACCACGGAGATTCTTTGAGGACTCGATAGCCGAGCCTCAGCCCAGGACTGTAATTCAGGGGAAAGCTTCCAAGCCAACAGACCAACAACAAGCACAACCAAAATCAGTTTCATCTTGATCCATCCATGATGAGAGACCGTTTGTGTTCTCACGTTGCCTGCTTTACAGCGTAATCCACTAATCCACATACAGCCTGCCGGTGGGAAGCGGCAAATTGCTACGCGAGATGGAAGGAAGAGCAGATGCCAAATACTGACCTGCTCCCTTCCCTGCTGTTCAGGATCAGCGAAAACCAACTCGCCCTGAAGGCCATCGATAAAAATGGAGAATTCATCAAGATGACGCTCGCGGTGATGATGACGTCGGTGTGACTCAGGCCAGTCACGCCCGACAGCACATTCGGAGCAAGGAAACACCTCCCCTTTTCCTCGGCATGCTCACGCCATCACCCGGCGTGAGCATGCGCTGATTACTCAGATAAAGGCGAAGTCCGCCTCGGTGATGGCTGCCTGTGGGACGCCGGTCAAGGTGATGCTTCCCACACCCGACTGGCCAGTGACGGTTATGACGGCCTCGCCTAATGGTTCTCCAACAGTGAGATTCGCGAAGGTCAATCCGCTGGCGCTAAGGTTGATCAGGTCAGTGCCGTCCTCGAAGTCGGCGATAGTGTCCGTTCCCCAGAGGGAGGGAAAGTTCACGGCGAAACTTCCGCAGGGATTCATCGATGATGATCGTGGCAGCGCGGGTGGCGGCATGATCCTCTTACCAATAGCAGCCCCGCTCTACATGCTCTGGCTCATCTACAAGGGGCCGCGACGGTAAAGTCAGGGTCGCTTATTTCCCTTTGCCCAACCTGCAATTATCAGTACCAACCCAGGAATCCAAAGACCGGGCGCGGTGATAGCAACGCCGCAGATCGCCAGAGGCAGCCCAGTTAAAAACAACGGATTTCGAAACGCCTTTTCCATAGCATCAACTCCTTTAAGAACGTATCTCATTAAACCACAAACCCTGCCGGTGAACGGCGGGCGAAGAATCCCTATGTCCAATCGAAGCGCGGCCCAAGTCGCGCCCGTCCCTCCCCGTTTTATCCGAGCCATGGATGCACCTGGCTACTTGGGAATGTGCCGGGATGTATTCAACAAAACTGTCCGGCCGAACGTTCGCGAATTTCCCATAGGAAAACAGAGCGTTGGCTTCGACCGGATTGAGCTCGACCCGTGGGCGGACGTCTATATCGAAGCCATGGCAATTGAAAAGACCGCAAATCAGAACAGCAATCGCCCTCGCAGCGAGCGCCAGCCCGAACGCCGTAAACAGAAACAAGCGCAGCACAAAGATCACTGGACGAAGGTTGAAGAGAGGTATTTGACGCGAGCATTCAAAGAAGCCCGGGAGGCGTTGAACTGCTACGCAGGATGGAAAAAAGAAGAGATGCCGGGCTTTCACGAAGTGCGCGCGCTGTCGCTGCACCTGTACAAAAAAGCCGCAAAGGATGGACAGAAAATCGCTGGTCATGCGAGCGAAGGCATAACCAAAAACTACCAGCGGGACCACGAGGACATCGTCTGGTCCGAGGCAATTCCGGACCTGAATATCAGTGAAATCACCGGGTAGTTTTGCGCCAGTTTTGTGCAGGTTTTGCGCAGGCACAAAAAAGCCGATCTATATGATCGGCCTAAATGCCTGATATTACTCAGTAAATATGGTCGGGACGGAGTGATTCGAACACTCGACCCCTAGCACCCCATCTCCTTTTTCATACTTCTTGAAAGCTTCCAAAATTTTACTCTGGATTTTTCTAAGCTAGTATTTACTTGAGCTCCAGCGGTGTTCGGCTCTACGAGAGTCCAGGAGCGCCCACCAAGAGCCGACGTTTTTGTGGGGGTAAAAGTAGGGGGAACCCATTTTATGGCCAAAATCACCATCAAGGAACTCGAGTCGCTGACCGCCAACGATGCTGGGCGAATCCTCCGGGAGGACGGCAATCTGGCCGGTCGAATCTCAGTGCGTAAGGACGGCGTGTCGGTCAGCTTTTTCTATCGGTATCGGTGGGGCGACCAGAACAAAGAGTACGCCTGCGGGTCCTGGCCACGCAAATCCCTGGCGGACATCCGCAAGGCCCGCAACCAGGCCCGAGCGCTCATCGATGAGCAGATCAATCCCAACGAACACAAGAAAACCGTCAAGGCACAGGCATACGCCGCGGCTAACGTAGAGGCCGAACAAGTAAAAGCGGCGAAGGTGCAAACGCTGACCGTCCAGGATCTGGCCAAGGCGTGGCTGTTGGATGGCGTGGCGCGGAAAGACGGCAACGCCGAACTGCGGCGCCGTTTTAACAAGGACCTTTTGCCAGCCCTCGGCAAGACCGCAGTGAACAATGTGTCCGAGCACGATATTCGGGCGCTGATCCGCACCGTGGTCAACCGCGGCGCTTACCGACAAGCCATCAGTTTTTTCGCCGACCTCACCCAGATGTTTAGTTGGGCCAGAAAGCGTCAGCCCTGGCGGGCCTTATTGATCGAGGGCGATCCGACTGAACTGGTCGACATCTCCCCCCTGATCCCTGCCGACTACGAAGCGGAACGAAGCCGCATCCTTTCGCCGGCGGAGCTGTTGGAACTGCACAACCGCTTCCAGCAAATGACCGCCGATTACAGCGCCCTCCCCGCCGGGCAAAAGTACGAAGGCATTCGGCCATTGAAAAAAGAAACCCAACTCGCGCTCTGGATCAGCCTGGGCACCCTGTGTCGGATTGGCGAGTTGCTGCAGGCCGAATGGAAAAATGTCGATCTGGACCAGCAGACCTGGTTCCTCCCCAGTGAAAACGTCAAAGGCACCCGCGGCAAGAAACAGGACCACCATGTTTTCCTCTCCCCCTTCGCCCTGCATTTCTTTCAGGAACTCAAAACCCTGACGGGCGACTCTCAGTGGTGCTTTCCGTACAAGCAGGATGATGGGCATGTGGACGTGAAAGTGGTGAGCAAACAGGTCGGCGATCGCCAGGTCCGATTCAAAAGCCGCAAGGCTCTCTCCAGACGGCGTCACGACGATACGCTGGTGCTTGCCGACGGCCAAAACGGCGACTGGACACCGCATGACCTACGCCGTACGGGCGCAACCATGATGCAGGCCTTGGGGGGCAGCCTGGACGTCATCGATCGCTGCCAAAACCATGTGCTGGCCGGCTCCCGGGTAAGACGGCACTACCTGCATCACGATTATGCCGAAGAGAAGAAGCGTGCCTGGGACCTGTTGGGCGATCGACTCAGCGCCATGTTGTCCTCCACCTACGAGCATCCGTCAGCAGAATCGATGATGTCTTTTCCTGCGTATACCGCGACTGGCTCTTTACCGCCTTCTTAAATCGGTGCCTTTAGTGTTGAGTCCTCATAGTTGCGCAAACATCGCCGAGCACGTTCTTCAGCTTGATTTCGGCTTCATGACCGGCAGAAATCGGCCAGGAGCAGTCAGTCGCTCAAAACACTTAAAAACCACTGATTGCTAAAGTAATCAGGATCCGAAAATAGCTCACTCGGTCGAAGGGACGGATGCTTTGCTGCCCAAGCGGATTAGTTCATTGGAGAAACACAGGCCGACAATGATCAGTGCCGCTCCCGCGTAGAGGCTTTCGCGCGGTACTTCATTGAGCGCCACAAACGCCAGCAGCGCGGCGAACAGTGGCTCGGTCAGCTCCAGCGCTTGCACTTGGGATGGCTTGAGATACTCGATGGCCTTGGTGGTGCAGAAGAAGCCCAGGATTGTCGGCAGCGTGGCCAGCGCCAACAGCGCAGCGATCGCCAGCGGCGACAGCTCGCCCATCGCGAAACCATCGGCCGCAGCCGGCATCAGCAGGTACAGGCTGCCAAAGAACAACAATTGTCGGGTGAAGTGCAGCCCCCCCGACACACCCATACGCTTCATGGCAACCGAAAAGGCCCCATAGCCGCAGCCGGCCATGGAGGCGAGCGCAGCACCTTGCAGGGTAAAGCCCTGCTGCAGGTCGCCGCCGAAGATCACCGAGATCCCAGCGATAGCCAGTGCGGCGCCAACGGTAGCGTTCGCGGTGATGGCATCCTTGAGGAAAATGCGCCCCAGAATGATCGAGGAAATTGAGGCACTGGCCATCAGCACCACCACCACACCTGCCGCAGCGTAGTGTCGATAGGCGGACGTTTCGAAATGGAACAGCACAAAGATGCCAAGGAATGCGCAGATAGCCGCCTGAGTCCATTTGGTCGACGCCGCCGGGCGCTTGAGGAAAAACAGTAAAATCGAGAGAAGCACGCAACCAAGTACGGTCTTGATGACAGCGATACTGCTAGCGGTGAAACCATTACTCATGAGTACTTTGCTGAGTACACCGATCGTTGCGTTCAGTGCCGCAGCGGAGAGTGCAAATATGACGCCTTTGCTGAAAGTAGATTGCATTGATGACGATCCCTGTCGCTGAATTGTCGTTCGATAGAATGCCGCCCTACATCGACGGCGCAAAGTTTGAGGATACGAAGATCCCACCAACCCCAGTATTTATTGTGGCATAAGCTCGATCGCCCAGTAGGATGCTGTCGGCCTTCTTGAAGTTCCCGTACGAAATGGCGGAAAAAAGTTGGTGGATCAGGTGGACGTTCACTCCCAAGCATCGCTGTGAAGTAGTGCTCAAGCGGATGGCTGAGGCGATTATGCATCGTGTTCTCCCAGCATAAGATCAACATGACTCGACAAGGGCCGATTTATAGCACGATGGTTGCACTTCTAAGTTGATGAATCCGCATTACTTACTTTAGGAAAGTCCATTTAATCGGGGCTAACGACTTTGTCGCCCCCAAGGGAGAAGTCAGAGGGCCTAGCCCTTGGCTATGCAATATGAGTTGACGAACGTTGCAGTGTGCTGCAAAGACTGCCGTATATCCGGTTTGGCTATTCCATGCCTGTTGGCAAATTGCTCGACCGCCGCTGTATCAAAACGAGTGGTCTGGATAAAGTCCAAGGCTTCGGGTTTTGTATTCAAAAACCGCGCGACGAGAGGAATACTCAGTAGCAACTTCAACAATCGGAGTGAAATGTAATGCTTGGGAGACTTTAAGTCCAAAGGTTGTGCCACCTGTACCAGGAGTTCTCGCAAGTTGGGAGTTTGGTCATCAAGCGCCAGCAGTTCCTGGCCCACCATGGCAGGATCAAAAGCACAAACCGCCACCAGCTCAACCAGGTAATCCACGGTGACCAGTGGCAGCCAGTGCTCGGCGGTACCGGGCACTGCAGTCAGCTTTCCCTGCACAAGGTTGCGTATCAGCTCCACCAGCGGCTGACCGTCAAGGATATGCCCCGTGCGGCTGTGGCCACAAACCGTCGCGGGGTGGACAACGGTAATCTCCCCACCCTTGGCGGACATGACCTCCAGGGTCGCAAAATGCGCCTCCAGCTTGCTCCCCTCGTAACCACCGACATGTCGGTAGACGGCAGGCCAATTCGTCAGCTCCGGATAACGAGGATCAATTCCGATGCGTTGCAGATGTTCATGATTTTTCAGCATGTAGCCGCCGATCATCACTAACCGGCTTTTTTGCTCAGCCGCCAACAGCGCCACGCGCTTTGCCCCTTCCACATTCACCGCACGAGAATGCTCCACTGAAAGCCCCCATGCGAAGTGGGCGCCTAGGTGGAATATGACTCTGGCGTGCCTTAGCACTTCTCGGTCAGCAAGACTCAGCCCGAGGTTGTCCCGTTCCAGATCGCCAGCTACGGCAAATACCCGGGTTGCGCACCCTCCCAAATTGTCGACTTGCTCCCGCAGTGCAGCTAGTCGCTCTGGGCGACGCATCAACACCCGAATGGTGTGACCTTTTGCACTCAGGTACGCCACCAAATGTTGACCGATGAAGCCGCTACCCCCCGTGACAAAGCACTCCACGCTCATTTCCCTGCTCCTTGTTTAAGGTGAAAAATCAAGCGTAAACTATCGACCCAACTCTATAGTCAAGCGGTGTTTTCATGAAAATCGGCGAACTCGAGGCCCGCAGCGGCGCCAGCCGCCATACGCTGCGTTACTACGAGCAAATCGGCCTGATCTCACCGCTGCGGCAAACTAACAACTATCGCGTTTACACAGCGCAAACTCTGCAGGATCTGGACTTTATCCAGCGCGCGCAAAGCATGGGGTTTCCCCTGGGGGAAATAGGCGAGATTCTGGATGCGCAGCGGAACAAGCTGATCGATTGTGCTGACGGCGCTAAGCTAATTGAAAAGAAGATGGCAGAAATCAAACAGAAAATCGCCAACTTCCAAAGTATTTATCGGTATCTGGATGAAGAGCGTGCAAACCTCGAAGCCAGTGCTGCCAAGCAACTTGAGCTTCAGCAGCTGAACAACTCTTCCAACTGAACTGTCAGCATCTGGGAAACGGAAGCTGCAGCCTGCTTCCAGTTTCAAGCCCATCGCTTACGCATTTTGTAAAACCTTGTGGCCAGTCCCTGGACAGTGAGCGTCCGCCCAAAAGACCTTGCGTGGTTAAACGGGCGCCCATCTATGCGGCAGTAACTCGATAATCTCGATCGGCCGCTGCATCGGCAGTCGCGTGAACACGCCCTTTAAATACGCATACGGATCATGGCCGTTAAACCGTGCCGACTGGTTCAAACTCATAATCGCAGCCGCACGTTTGCCGCTGCGTAAGGAGCCCGCGAATAGCCAGTTTGAACGCCCGAAAGTCCATGGCTGAATTTGATTTCCACATCAGTGGATTGCTCCGGATTTGCTAGACACTTGATGTCTTTGGGTCGAAATCGGCCCTTCACAACAGGTAGCAATCGGCCAAATGCAGATATGTGCCCAAGCCGATGACCTCCGGAGCCAAGGCTGACGGGCGTTTCAATAACGATGCCTTCATCTATGACGCGGCAAAAAAAGAATACATTTGCCCGGCTGACGAGGCGCTGATCTGGCGCTATACCAACGTTGAAAAAGGCCTGACGTTGCACCGTTACTGGAGTTCGAAATGCCGGGGCTGCGCCATGAAACCGCAGTGCACACCGAGCACGGAGCGGCGAGTCCGGCGCTGGGAGCATGAAGCCGTGCTGGAGGAAATGCAGACCCGGCTGAGCAACGCGCCGGAGATGATGCGAATCCGAAAACGGACTGTTGAGCATCCCATCGGGACGCTCAAACAATGGATGGGCGCGACACACCTCCTGACCCGAAAGCTTAAGGGGTGAGTGCGGAGATGAGCCTGAATGTGCTCGCCTACAATCTGAAAAGGGCTATGAAAATCATCGGCACCACTGGCTTGATGAAAGCGTTAACGGCGTAAAAACCGGTCTTTTACACCCCGTCCAAAGGACTTTAAGAGGCTGCTGAGCCGTTTTAACTGTTCCTGAAAACGTCGTGACCTTGATCAGTTTTCGAAACGTGAGCACGGTCTCCTAGCGTCGCTATAGAAAACCCGATTTAGAGTTTTTACACACTCTGGGCCAATCGCGGTCATTCAAGGCCCCGCCTAAAACCGTCGGTAATCTAGGTTGATATGAGCGATGAACCGAGCAGAACGGAAAGTTGCGGAACAAATAATCCGCAATGATTCAATTTGATAGGCTATTCCAGTTACGAACCCTCACCCTTTACAGTGTTTCACAAACTGGTTTCGTCCAAGTGCCTTGGCGCTATACAGCGCCTGATCTGCGGCTTCGATTAAAGCTTGCAATTGGTCCAATCGGGAACCAGCGGCAGTGGCAATCCCTATACTTACACTCACTCGACCCAATGGGCTGGCTTCGTGGGAAATGCTCTCTTGTTTCAACCGACCCAGGATTAGTTGCGCCACAACCTCCGCACCATCAATGTCCGTATTAGGCATGATTACACCCATCTCTTCACCACCATACCGCGCCACTAGATCCGATGGTCGGCGTACGCACTCCTCCACGACCTTACCAACGCTCTGCAGACAGAAGTCGCCGGCAACATGCCCATGGGAATCGTTGAACAGCTTGAAATAGTCGATGTCAATCATCAGTAGTGCCAAAGATGTCCCCTCCCGCTGTGCCCGTCGCGCCTCCATGACCAATGTCTCATCAAAGTAGCGCCGATTCGCCAAACCGGTTAGGGCATCCTTCATCGCCAGTAGTTCCAGTTGCCGATTCGATGAGAGCAATTGCTGCTGAGTGCCCCTCAACTGACCTTCTACCTTGGTTCGCCGACGGATATCCAGGATCAAAAACCAACCGATGAGACCCGTGAGCCCCAGTAGACCAGTCACCACTACTGCCGACAGCAGTGCCTCCATTCTCCACGCAGTGAGCGCTTCGCGCTTCCCGAGAGCGACGGTAGTTATCAGCGGCAGCTTGTCACTCTTTCGGAACGCGTAGAGCCGTTCCACGCCATCGAGGCTGGAGGTAAACGACGCGGTGCCGACTGATCGGTCCACAAGATGTTTCGCATAGATCGGCGACTTCGAAAAGTTGCGCCCCATGTCCTGCTCGCGGAAAGGATAGCGAACTAACAACGTACCATCGGTATAGGACAACCCGATGGCCCCCTCCTGCCCTACGTCGATCTTTCCAAACAGCCGCAGGAAGTTTTCTATCCCCAAAGTTACCGCCACCACCCCGGCAAACTCTCCGCGAGCATCATTGAAGCGCCGGCTGACGGTGATCACCCATTCCTGATTGGAGCGGCTTTGGATTGGCGGACCGATAAAGGTCTCACGGGACGGATCGTCGCGATGATGAATGAAATAGGCACGATCACTGCTGTTCGCTCCGGCTGGAATCGGCCGATTAGAGGACATCAACCAGCGTCCCTGATTATCGTAGATGGTGATACCACTGAGCTGTGGCATCAGGGGCTGCTGGCGATTGACCAGCACACTTAGCCGCTGGATCTGTACGGGGCCACTACCTTCAGTTTCCAGGCGTTCGACAAGCCCGAGCAAGAGCAAGGAGCTTTGGCGGACAATGCCTTCGGAGTAGGTAGCGAGCGCCTGGGTAAGGTTCAACCCGTGGACGTTCACCTCCTCCAACGCTTGATCTCGGGAGGCCAGTATCCTCCAGACAGTCAGTGACGCCAGGGAACAGCCGATAAACAACAGCAAAAGCACAACCAGATGGGTATCACGCCTCACGTCACTACCTTATGGAAAGTCCAGTTTTCCGCTCCAGCCACTATTGGACCAAGGCCATAACGGCAGCTGTTTGTCCTTGTCTTGAATAAGGATACAAGTAGTTACGCATAGTTGCAGCACGCTCATCGCAAAACCCAGTCTATTGCCGGGCATTCAAAAAGTGTTTTCTCATAATCAGAGCCACGACTAGCAATGGATCAATTGCCGTCGGTACGGACCATCGCATCGCGGACCTCAACGACCGACGGGTATCGGCCATCAAGCGCCTTTCAAATTTCTCCACCCTGAGCGTGCATCAGGGTAACTCGTGCCCGCAAGCGCTAAGCACTTAGCTGCTTAATCCAGTCAAGGCTCGCAACGGTAGAGCCAGAAGGACGGTATTCACACCCGATCCATCCAGGGTAGCCACGCTGCTCCAGCGCCGCGAACAAGACAGCAAAGTTGATGCTCCCCGTTCCCGGTTCCTGACGACCCGGACAGTCAGCAATTTGCACATGGACGGTTCGGTCATAAAATCGAGCCAGAACATCTGCTGCGTCTCCGGTCAAAAGCTGGGCATGGTAAAGATCGAGAATCAGCCCAACACTCGGGAAAGTCTCCAGCACCTGTTGCGCCTTGCTGAAGTCAGACATGTAATAGCCCGGCATCTCCTTCGAACTGATCACTTCGATAAGGGGCCGTAACCCCTGATCTTCGAAGTACTTGACTGCATACTCCAGGTTGCTCCCGAAGATAAGCGCAGCCTCATCCTGAGTCGTAATGCCAGACATGATGTGGACATCCGAACAAGCCAGCACTTTTGCATAACTGGCAGCCTGGACCAGGCCAGCGCGAAACTCTTCTTTCTTGCCTTGCAGGGCAGCAATGCCTTTGGTGACACCCGCTGGTGCGGCGAACTGAATCAGAGGAAGAGCGTATTGAGCCAAGTGGTCAGCCAGGAGACTGGCGTCGAATTCATAGGGTGACGGAAACTCTACCGCCCGAAATCCAGCAGCGTCGGCGGCTTCGATGCGTTGAAGAAAAGGCAACTCATTGAATTGAAAACCGAGATGAGCATTGAACTTGAGCATTGGGTAAACATCCATCCTGGGAAGAAACGAAAAGCCTGGAACATCCTTTGTAACTCCAACACTACACTATCGGAAGTGGTCCATACAGACGGACCAGAGCGAGCCTGTACTTACCCTGCGGTACTCATCATTGGAAACTGAGCAAAACAAGTCAGATCGCAGGTTTCGACGGGCAGCAATCGGCAAAAAATAGTCACTCGCTAATTGGCCCGGCGTAAAGCGCAGGGCATGTTTACTGGTGCCATCCAAGTTTGATGCTGCTCATCCACGAAATAAGTGGGATAAATTGCGTCTTCCTTCGAATTTGACCCGTACGCGGTAGAGATCGTTATTCTTCCGATACTCACGGGTCGCCCCCTAAGAGGTAACCTTCAACATTTTCTAGAGATAGGGCTTCGAGCAGCACTTGCTCCAGGATGGCAAAAAAACATTTGATGTGAGCCTGCTTTAATGCCTGTGGCCGGGTCACCAGATAGACCTCCATATCTGGAAGGTGGAGATCCGGGAACAACCCGATCAGATCCTTCGCCAATATACGGGGCAGTACAGCCACCCCCATACCTCGCCTCACCGATTCGAGCTGCACGGCGAACGAGTTCACGCTGATCTGCGCGCGGTCCAGACCACCGGCCTTTGCCGCACGCATTTGCGGCAACATGTCCAGCGGGGGAAGCAAGACAACATTGACCGCAGTGGCCGGGGTCACCCCCGGAAACCGCTTCAGATAACCTGCATCAGCGAAGACACCGTAGGCGAGCCGGCCTATTGGTCGATAAATCAGCGACGGCTCACCCAGATGAGCTGTACGTACCGCAATGTCTGCCACGCCGCGGACGATCTTGTGAAAGTCGGCTGTGACCATCAGCTCCACCGAGCAACGCGGGTGCAGAGAAGTGAAGCGACTCGCGGCCTCCAGCACACAAGACGAGAAACCCTCTCCTGCACTGACCATGACACTGCCAGATAGCTCTGTGTGCAGCTCGGATATGCCAACAGCGGTTTGACGCCTCAAGCCCGCTTCCGCAGCCAGGGCAACTTCCACGAGGGATTGGCCCCGCGAGGTCAACCAGCATCCTTCAACGCCCCGCTCGACGAGTGGCTCGCCCAGTGCGACCTCAAGTTGGGTCAGACGGCGGGACACGGTAGACGCCGCGATACCCAGCAACTGGCCAGCTTGAAGGAAGCTGCCACGCCGCGAGACTGCCAACAGCAGACGAAGATCGTCCCAATTTGCTTGCAACGCCATGCGTGCTGTCCTCCCTGGTCTGCATATGTGCAAATCCATTATGCAGTAGTCGCTGTTTTTCGGCAGAGGCCTCAAAGGTATATCTACAGGCCCTCGAAACGAATGGAATGGATTGTATGACTACTGGCCCCAACGACTATGCGGAGCGCGCCTCAAGAGCCTTCAATCGCCGTGATGTGGAGGCGATGCTTGCGTTGGTTTGCGAAGACTTCATCTACCTCGATGGTATGGGGATTCAAACCGGTCGCGAATCCATGCGCAAACGAGAGACTGCGCTGTTCGAAGCGTTCCCTGATGCCCAAGTGACCTTCACCCCATTCATGGTCGCTGACGATCTTTTGGCTCTGACTGCCTTACTGACCGGCACCTTCGCCGCACCCTTGGTGCTACCAGGCCGGGTGATTGCACCTCATGGACGCCACATTACCGTGCACTACGCCGCACACTTCACCTTCAGAAACGGGCTGGCCATCCGTGAAGAGGCCTTCTTCGACAGTGCGGTGTTGATGCCGTTAGCCGAACAGGGTGAGGGTTGAGCCATGCGCAGCGCATTTGTTACTGGAGCAACCGGCTTGCTGGGCAACAACCTGGTGCGTGAATTGGTCGCTCGTGGCTACACGGTCAAAGGCCTGGTCCGCTCAAGAGCCAAAGGTGAACAGCAGTTCAACAATCTGCCAGGTGTGGAGCTGGTCGTGGGTGACATGGCCGATGTCGACGCATTCGCAGCATCGCTGCAAGGTTGCGATACGGTGTTTCACACCGCGGCGTTCTTTCGCGATAACTACAAGGGCGGCAGCCACTGGAAAGAACTCGAAAAGATCAATGTGTCTGGTACGCGGCGCCTGCTTAACCAGGCCTACCGCGCCGGTATACGACGGTTCGTCCATACGTCTTCCATTGCTGTGCTCGACGGCGCACCTGGTATGTCCATCGATGAGACATGTCTGCGGGCCGACGCCGACGCGGATGACTATTACCGCAGCAAGATCCTCGCCGACCGTGTCATCTTGTCGTTCCTGGAAGCACATCCCGAGATGCATGCCTGCATGGTCCTGCCCGGTTGGATGTGGGGTCCTGCCGACATTGGCCCGACCTCCTCCGGACAATTGGTCAACGATGTCGTGAACGGCAAGTTGCCCGGGCTGATCCCTGGCAGCTTCTCCGTTGTCGATGCCCGTGATGTGGCAGGGGCGCTGATTGCTGCCGCCAAACAGGGCCGACGAGGTGAGCGCTATCTCGCGGCGGGCCGGCATATGACGATGCGTCAGCTGGTCCCTGTTCTAGGACGTATCGCTGGCGTCAAGACGCCCGTTCGACAACTACCACTGCCCTTTCTATATACCTTGGCGACTGTGCAGGAGATCTATGCACGCCTGACCGGTAAGCCCATTCTGTTGAGCATGGCCACGTTGCGCCTGTTGATACGAGAGGAGTACCGCACCTGCTTCAACCACCGCAAGAGTGAACAGGAGCTTGGCCTGAGTTTCCGGTCGCTAGAGCTGACAATCACTGACACCGTGGCGTGGTACCGCGATCACGGCTGGTTTGAAAAGCACAGTGCGCGCGCCTCGAAGAAAAAAAGCTCATCGGTCATGGTCGACAACTGACTTTCGCAGACGGGATTACCATCCAGTCCCAAAGCCGATAATCTCGAGCCTCATTGTGCGGTTTTATGCGGGTACGCGAGGCGTACCTTGAGCTCCCGAAACCGCACTTCCTGGTCAATTACCACACGCCAGAACAAGGACGTAAAATGGTGAACAGGGAAATCATCCTGATGCGTCACGGCCAGCCAAAACTGGCCGCAACCGACAAGATCTCGGCGCTCGAGATGAAAGACTGGATCGAGCAATACGACCGATCCGAAATTACCCACCACCCGGTCCCCCATGCCAGTATGCAACTCGCCGCAACCGCCACGGTGATTGTTTCAAGCAGCGCACCTCGTGCGCTGACCTCCGTCCAGGCGCTCGGCCTGAAGCCTGCACTGGTAGACGCACTTTTCTGCGAAGCACAACTACCTTGTGGGCATTGGAAACTGCCACGGCTATCGCCGTTTACCTGGGCATTTATCTTTCGAGTCTTATGGCTGTGCGGTTACTCACGCAACGTTGAATCCGCCGACACTGCGAGGATCCGCGCCAGCACGGTAGCCAAACGATTGCAGTCCCTTGCCAGCGATGGACCGGTTCTGCTGCTCGGTCATGGCTTTATGAATCAAATGATCGCCAATCAACTGGTAGCCGACGGATGGGCTCGCCAAAAAGGTAACGGCAGACAGTTTTGGAGTGCGACCGTTTATCAGTACGGCAGTGTGTAAGAGGCGGCAGATGGTCGGCGAACCTGGCCATCATGACGGGGGCTGGCAGACCCGCTGTCGAGAGGCCCTTGTCGATGGCGTGCGCCGGTACCGGCGCCTGGATATCGTAAGAAGAAGCGCGGTCGTTAGTGTTCATTGATAATAGGCACGCTGCACGTGCATCAGGGACGAATCATTCAAGGGAGAGAAGTCGTGTCAGCCGCATCTGGGAACAGCAACATTTTTCGACTGGCAACCGCCCAGGCATTGGCGGGTGGTAACTCAGTCATCGTCTATGCAACCGGCGCTATCGTGGGAGACATGCTTGCACCGGATAAAGCATTGGCGACGCTGCCTATCTCCATTTTTGTCGTGGGCATGGCGAGCTGCACGCTACCTGCCGGTGCCATTGCGCAGCGCTATGGGCGCAGTCTCGTGTTTATGCTGGGAGCATTGTGCGGCATCCTGATGGGAGTGCTGGCTGCGATTGGCATTTATTTGTCTTCCTTCTTCATTTTCTGTGCTGCGATGCTATTTGGTGGCGCTTATGCCGCTGTGGTGCTGACGTTTCGTTTCGCCGCCGCAGAATGCGTTCCAGAAAACAGGCAGCCCTGGGCGCTTTCAATCGTCATGGCTGCCGGGCTAGTGGCGGGTGTGCTTGGTCCACAGACGGTCACCTATACGATGGACCTGTGGGAGTCCCACCTGTTTATCGCTACTTACGTTGCAGCCGCATTAATGGCAGTGGTTTCGGCGGCGGTGCTGCTAGGTGTCGATTTGCCACGCCATGAGGCAGCTGTTCGTACTCCAGGTCGCCCACTTGCGGTGATTGTTCGGCAGCCTCGACTCATCAACGCCATGCTCTGTGGCGTCATAACTTACACCTTGATGAATTTCCTGATGACTTCGGCCCCACTAGCAATGAAGCATGAGGATCTTTCACTGGAATCATCGAACCTGGCATTGCAGTGGCACGTCATTGCAATGTACGCACCCAGTTTTTTCACTGGAAATCTGATCCGCCGTTTTGGAGCAAACCGCGTTGTGTTGGTGGGGTTGATGTTAACCGGCGCGTCTATTGCTGTCGGGCTTGCCGGTGTGCAGTCCTACCACTTTTATCTATGTTTGGTGCTTCTAGGGATTGGTTGGAATTTCGGTTTTGTCGGCGCCTCTGCACTCGTCCTTCAGAGCCATAAAACAAGCGAAAGAAACAGTGTCCAGGCGCTCAATGATTTCATTGTCTTTGGCGCCGTGGTGCTCGGCTCGTTTGCATCGGGAGGTATTTTGAATCGATACGGTTGGACCGTTATCTGTGCGCTTGCCTTTGTACCTGTGCTGGTGGCTATAGCGACGTTGATGTTGAGCGAGCATCGCGCCTGGCGTTCAACCCAAGAACGCACAAGCTAGTTCCGCGGGACTGGCTTAGCCTCCAGACCATGATTCGATTCACGCTGGATAACCGGTTTTGCGCAGTGGCGATGGCGAGCGCACCTTGTTCAACTTGCTGACACCTCCTTTGTGTGAGGGTGTGGAATGAAAAAGCCCGGCAACAGGCCGGGCTCTCGGTAGATGGGCCAAATCCCTTTGGCTGACTGCATTATGTTGGATGGATGTGACGAGGGTGTAATCAGGCGCATGCATCCCCTGTTCCGAGCTCAACAGCAATCGTGCAATAGAGTGTATGCTCGCCAACCTCCGCAATGATCTCAACGCCCATACCGAGCAACTTTCGCTCGTGCGTAATCATTGAGCCCCAGAACCCCGACTTGATCGCTACCTGAACTTGCCTGGTTTTTTTGGAGAGCTTGCGAGCTCAGCAATGCTTGTGGCCAGGGTCGGCGCAGCGTCTTTTTACTTAGACAACTCCTCGGCGTCGGCAACCATGGTCAAGTATGTTTTAGCAGCTGCAGCAAACCTTCCACATCAGCTAGCGCTGGAGCATGGGCTCCGGCATGGCGGCAAGATATGGATGCGCAAGCCGCTGAAAATTGCAGGCGCTCTCTCAAGTCCACGATCCCCAGCAACTGCGCAGCCAGCCAACCAGCCATACAAGCGTCTCCTGCTCCAACCGTGTCTTCCACCTTCACGGCAATCGCCGGCTGATCGAGTTGGCTGTCCGGGGTGTGGAGAATCATCCCGTGTTCTCCTCGGGTAAAAAGGATCTGCGCCTGAGGATTAAGAGCGCGAAGCTCATCCATTGCCTGGTGTTCTGTCAGCCCTGGATAAATTTGCCGAAGGTCTTCATCGGAAAGCTTAATCATGTCAGCAAGGGTGGTCATCGTAGGGAAGGTCTGCTCCCGATAATGGCTATCCATTAAATTGCGCCAGTTCGGATCATAGCTAATCCGTTTACCGGCTTTTTTGGCCTGCTGAGCAATTTTAACCAGCTTGTCTGCGAGTGGCTGTCGAGCCAAACTGATGCAGCTGAAATGACACAGCTCTGCTTGGTTGATCCATCCTTCGGGCATCAGATATGGATCAAAAAACAGATCGGCATCTCCAGCAAAAAAGTATCTTGGGGGACGGCTCGATGGAACGATGGCGACCAAAGGATCTCGGTCTACCCGTTGGATAAACCTCATATCCATTGCTGCTGCTTCCGACTGCGAAACTATCTCGTCACCCAGTGAATCCATGCTCACCGACCCGGCAAAAGCACTGCTAACACCCAAGCGACTTAGCGCTCGTGCAACGTTCCAGGGAGCACCACCTGGGTAGCCCTTCCACTGTCCAGGAGTGCCTTGGACAAGATCGGTCAGGGCTTCGCCAAACACTACTGCGCGAGGCAATACCATCGTCATTTCCTCAATTTTTTGTCGTAGGGAACTGCTGGCTGATCAGAATCGACCGGTAATCACTTACTCAATGCGCTTTGATGAAAGGCAGGGTTTGTTGAAGTTAGAGAAGTTTTCATAGCCAACTTCAAAGCAGATGTTGGCCGGACGCGTTCAAGTATTAAAACCAGGTTTCCATTTGTATACCGTATTGCCATACACCTCCGGCTTTGAAGTCCGTCATGCCAAAGGAGTCTGTGGTACTGAATCTGTCCAGATCCGAAGACCAGTTCATGAAGCTTGCGAACACTCGCAATTCGGGACGTGTAAGAAGATCTCCAACCTCAGGTTTGAATGTCGGGGCGACAGTGAATTTCCAGAAGTTGCCGTCGACCGCATTACGTTGTAGGTAACCCTTGGGGTCGAGGTTCATGGTTTGCCAGCTTATTTCGTAGGCCATCTCGAAATTGCTGTTGATTTTGTTAGCCAATCGCACGTTCAGGGTCAGCCAGCGGTAGTCGTCACCCTTGACGTATCTATCCTTGCTCTGTTCGGCCAGCAAGCTGGGCCCGATGCGCCAGTCAGGCGCAAGGGGTGTCTCACCGTAAAGTGCCAGACGCAGAGCGCGGGCATCGTCGATGAGTTCGCCATCCGAGCCGATGTTCTTGACCTCAGCTCCCAGACCTTGCCCATAGAGCAGCGCCGTTTTGAAGAAGCCTTCCCTGCCGAAAAAGTTTTTCTGGTGATTGGCCAGCATGCTGTGCAAGCCGGAATCCGCAGGCGTCAAACCCGCTGCATTGGTGCGGGTACCGAAATCGTTTTTCTTTGCGCCGATGGCATTGAACATCCACTGCCACTGACCATCCTCGAAGAACTGGTTGGAGGTCAGGATGTAGCTTTCCACATCGGCATTAATATCGCCTTGACTGAAATCCCCGTAGTTACGCCCGATCAAAGAGTAGTTCGAACGCCAATTCTTGTTCATCTGCATATCGTAGATTCCACCCCCGGTGCCGGCCAGATAAACAACGTCCGAGTCCAGCCAGTGGATATCGAAATTATCTCTATCGAATCGCTTGCCTGCCCACAGGGTGGCGTTCTCGAACACTGAATTGCCCTTGAACGCAGCGAGATGGTCAAGCGCTGTGAATACCTGGCGCACGTTCAGTTTGCTTTCGTCGGCCGTCCAGTCATTGGAACTTTCCACACCGTCAGCGATGGAGACCGTGAATTTGGAACGGGTGCCGTTTTGCGCATAGATTTCTTTCGACAGGTCTATACGCATGTAGGTGTCGTCTTCGTTACCGAGTCGCCCGACTGCACCACCGACTGAACCGGCAGGAGTTTCATAAGGGCCGCCACGACCACCACCCAGCCCATCGTTGATCAGCAATCCGGAGCGGGCGTAGCCGTTGAAGCTGAACCCATCAGTGAGGTGTCCGGTACTGCCCTCTTTCTCCAGGCTTTGCTGACGGGCTTCAAGTTTTGCCAGTCGGGTATCCAAAGCGGGCACCGAAATTACTGCCGCTGTAGACGCTGCGGGCTGCAAGGGAGGAGTGGCGAGTTTGATCTGTTGCAATTCCCTGGCAAGTGCCTGGGTTTGCTGCTCGGCTGCGGCTGCACGCTTTTCCGCGGCGCTGGCACGGGCTTCAAACGCGGCCATGCGTTCTTCCAGAGTAGCGGCCTGAGAGGTCGTCACCGAGGTGCTGAGCACGCCTGCGAGTAGCCAGCTTGATGCTTTCTGCATGTGGATTTCCTGTTTTGTTTTTATTGTTTTGTTCCCGCGACCGGCCATTTTTCATGAGTTGCGAATTGTCGCAATCGACGAAAAAAAAGATGCCTCATCGCAAATACGCTGATACATTTGGCGATGTTAACGTTAACTTTTCTAAAAACAAAAATAAAGAGGGCTTTATGAAACTGCTCAAATCTCTCCTTCCAGCAGCACTACTCACCCTCTGTGCCGGGCTTCCGTCCGTCTCGAGTGCAGCCGATTTGACGATCTCCTGCGGTGCCGTGGGTGCGGAATTACAACTCTGCAAGGAGGCTGTTGAGGCATGGTCGAAACAGACCGGCAACCACGTCGAGGTGGTTTCCACGCCTAACTCGGCGACCGAGAGGTTGTCGTTCTACCAACAGATCCTCAGTGCGCAGTCCTCCGACATCGACATCATTCAGATCGATATGGTGTGGCCAGGGATGCTGGCCAAACATCTGCTGGATCTGCGCGAGGCGCTTCCCGCCAACGCGACCCAAGGCTACTTCCAGGCACAGGTCGATAACGCCACGGTGAACGGACGGCTGGTGACGATGCCATGGTTCACCGACTCGGGCCTGCTGTATTACCGCAAGGACTTGCTCGATAAGTACAACCAGCAGGTTCCCCAGACCTGGGAGGAGATGACTGCTACCGCCAGGAACATTCAACAGGCTGAGCGCAATGCCGGGAACCCCAATGCGTGGGGTTACATCTTTCAGGGGCGCGCCTACGAGGGCCTGACGTGTAATGCGCTGGAATGGATCAGCAGCCAACCGGAAGGCGGGCTGGTCAATCCACGAGGTGACATCGTGGTCAACAGCCAGGCTTCAAGAACGGCTTTGACCCTGGCGAAAAGTTGGGTAGGAGACATCTCCCCGCGGGGCGTACTCAATTACACCGAGGAAGAAGGCCGGGGTGTATTCCAATCGGGAAATGCGCTGTTCATGCGTAACTGGCCTTATGTCTGGGCTCTGGTGCAAAGCCAGGACAGTGCCGTAAAAGACAAGGTCGGGGTCGCTCCCCTGCCCCGCGGCGGCGAGACCGGCAGCCATGCCTCCACCCTCGGTGGCTGGGGCCTGGCGGTATCGCGTTACAGCGCCCATCCCAAACTTGCCGCAGAACTGGTGAGCTACCTGACCAGTGCCCAAGAGCAAAAACATCGTGCCCTGATAGGCGCCTACAACCCGGTTATCGAGTCGCTGTATCAAGACCCCGAACTGCTCGCGGCAATGCCTTATTACGCTCAGCTGCACAGCATTCTCAACGATGGGGTGATGCGTCCCGCCTCCATCACTGCCGATCGCTATCCACGGGTCTCCAATGCGTTCTTCGATCGAGTGCATGGCGTGCTGGCGGGCGAGTTGCCTGTCGATCAGGCGCTGGCCGAACTGGAAAGCGAACTCACGCGCATCAAACGCCGGAACTGGTAAGCCACAAGGAAGGAAATCACCATGTCTGTCTCTACTACCCATGCTCCCTGTGACGAGTTCCTGCTCGCCCGGGAAACGCCTGTGCAGCGTCGTCGAGTACGCGCCGCCTGGCTGTTTTTGACACCGATGTTGCTGTGTCTGGCCCTGGTGGCGGCCTGGCCGCTACTGCGGACATTCTGGTTCAGCCTGACCGATGCCAACCTGGCGGACACCAGTGGCGGATCCTTCGTAGGCTTGAGCAATTATCTGTTCCACAACGGTTCTAATTGGTCGGGCATCCTGGTCGATCCACAATGGTGGAACGCTGTGCGCAACACGTTGCATTTCACCGTGGTGTCGGTGGGACTGGAAGTCGTGCTGGGGCTGCTGGTGGCGTTGCTGCTGAACATCAAGTTCACCGGCCGTTCCCTGGTGCGTGCGTTGATTCTGATTCCCTGGGCGATTCCTACCATTGTCTCGGCGAAGATCTGGTCATGGATGCTTAACGACCAGTTCGGCATCATCAATCACCTGATGCTGAGCCTCGGCCTGATTGATGCGCCCCTGGCCTGGACGGCGGATGCGGACCTGTCGATGTGGGCGGTGATCATCGTCGACGTCTGGAAGACCGTCCCTTTTGTCACGCTGCTGATGTTGGCGGCCTTGCAGATGTTGCCGAGCGATTGCTACGAGGCCGCCAGGGTCGATGGCATTCATCCGCTGAGGGTGTTCTGGCGTGTCACGCTTCCCCTGCTGCTGCCCGCCTTGTTGGTGGCGGCGATCTTCCGCATCCTCGACTCGCTGCGGGTATTTGACGTGATCTATGTGCTGACCTCGAACTCGTCGAGCACCATGAGCATGTCGGTGTATGCCCGCCAGCACCTGGTTGAGTTCCAGGACGTCGGTTACGGCAGTGCGGCCTCGACGCTGCTGTTTCTGGTGGTTGCGGTCATCGCCATGATTTATCTCTACCTCGGACGTCGTCAATTGGAGGTCCGGTCATGAGCCCGCGCCTACTGAAAAAAACGTTGTTGCGCCTCGGGTTCTGGTGCCTGATCGGGGTGTTGCTGCTGTATGCGGTCTTCCCTTTCTACTATGCCATCGTGACTTCGCTGAAGCCGTCCAGCGCCTTGTTCGAGGTGAGCTACTGGATCGATAACCCCGATTTCTCCAATTACGCGGCGGTACTCCACCAAGCCTCATTCCTGCGGGCTATCGGTAACTCGCTGGTGGTTGCGCTGTGTGTGGTGACGCTGGCGCTGTTCCTCAGCCTGACCGCCGCCTATGCCTTGGGCCGGGTGAAGTTCCGTGGGCGTGGCACGGTGTTGATG
Source organism: Pseudomonas sp. PDM30 (assembly GCF_019218985.1). Taxonomy (NCBI): domain Bacteria; kingdom Pseudomonadati; phylum Pseudomonadota; class Gammaproteobacteria; order Pseudomonadales; family Pseudomonadaceae; genus Pseudomonas; species Pseudomonas sp. PDM30. Next base: position 221,715 of record NZ_JAHUWM010000010.1, on the reverse strand, counting down.
ATGGTGCTTGGCGTGTCGATGTTTCCCCAGGTCGCGGTGCTGTCGGGGCTGTTCGAAGTGATCCGCGCGCTGGGCCTGTACAACACGTCCTGGGCGTTGATCCTGAGCTACACGATTTTCACCCTGCCCTTCACCGTTTGGGTGCTGACCACGTTCATGGGGCAACTGCCCCATGAACTGGAAGAAGCGGCAATCATGGATGGCGCGTCCCCCTGGGTCACGCTGACCCGAGTGTTGCTGCCGCTGCTCTGGCCCGCACTGGTCACCACTGGCTTATTGGCCTTTATCGCAGCGTGGAACGAGTTCCTGTTTGCCCTGACCTTCACCCTCACAGACACGCAACGCACGGTGCCGGTCGCCATCGCCTTGATTTCCGGCGGGAGTCCTCATGAACTGCCTTGGGGGCTGTTGATGGCCGCATCGGTGGTGGTCACCGTCCCACTGGTGATTCTGGTGCTGATCTTCCAGCGCCGAATCGTTTCCGGTCTCACTGCCGGCGCGTTAAAGGGTTGATGCCCAACAAAGACAAGGAACAGCATCGTGATCAAATTGAAACTGGACAACGTGAACAAACAATTGGGCGGCGCGCGGATTCTTCGCGACGTCAGCCTGGAAATCGCGGCGGGTGAATTCGTGGTGTTCGTCGGCCCTTCGGGCTGCGGCAAGTCGACCCTGCTGCGCCTGATCGCCGGACTGGATTCGATCTGCGGCGGCGACCTGCTGATCGACGGGCGTCGGGTCAACGACCTTGAGCCGCGCGAGCGTGGCGTCGGCATGGTGTTTCAATCCTATGCGCTGTACCCGCACATGAGCGTCTACGACAACATCAGCTTTGGTCTCAAACTGGCCAAGACTGAAAAGACCAGCCTGCGCGAGCGTGTGCTGAAAACAGCGCAAATCCTGCAATTGGACAAACTGCTGCAACGCAAGCCAAAGGAACTGTCTGGAGGGCAGCGTCAGCGTGTGGCAATGGGCAGAGCCATGGCGCGTGAGCCGGACATTTTGCTGTTCGATGAACCGCTCTCCAATCTGGATGCATCCTTGCGGGTGCAGATGCGCAACGAAATCGCCCGGCTGCATGATCGACTGGGCTCGACCATGATCTACGTCACTCACGATCAAGTGGAAGCGATGACCCTGGCCGACAAAATTGTCGTGCTCAATGGCGGTCGCGTAGAACAGGTCGGCTCACCGCGCGAACTCTATGAGCGCCCGGCGAGCCGCTTTGTCGCCGGTTTTCTCGGTTCGCCCAGAATGAACTTTCTGGCGGCACGACTGCATGCACCGGGTGAATCCAGCTTGGTCGATACTCCCGTCCTGGGTATGACCTCCCTGCCCTTCGACAGCTCGAGCCTGGCGGCGGACACCCCACTGAGCCTGGGGATTCGCCCGGAGCACGTGTCGCTCAAGGCGGCGCAGGGGACTGCCGGCGTCGTCGTGACCGGGGTCGAATACCTGGGCAGTGAAACCTATGTGCACCTCGATACAGGTCAGGACGAGCCACTGATCTGTCGTTGTGAGGTCAACTCCGGATGGCAGGTGGGCGATCAGGTCGAGCTGCAGCTGGAGTTCGGCAATCTGCACCTGTTCGACGCCGACGGCACGGCCTTGAAGCGCCACCCACACGCCATTGAATCCCTGCCGGATGGTGTCTCTCTAAGCCCGGTACGAGCACGCGCCCTATGACCTTGTCTTTGAATACCCCGAGCGATCCAATGCCTTCTTCCCTTGACCTTGCGCAGCGTGCGCTGAGTGACGGCCTGTCTCGCGTCATCCAGGACTATCGACCCGGTTATCATATTTCCCCCCCGGCAGGCTGGATGAACGACCCTAACGGGGTAGTGTACTTTCGTGGCGAATATCACGTTTTCTATCAGCATTACCCCTTCGACGCGAAATGGGGCCCGATGTATTGGGGCCACGCCAAGAGTGCTGATCTGGTTCATTGGCAGCACCTGCCCATTGCGCTGGCACCCGGCGATGACTTCGACCGTGACGGATGTTTTTCCGGTAGCGCAGTGGTGTGTGGAGATACCTTGGCACTGATCTACACCGGACACACCTGGCTGGGGGAAGTGGGTGACGAACGCTTGATCCGTCAAGTCCAGTGCCTGGCCACCAGCACCGACGGTATTCGGTTCGTCAAGCATGGCGCCGTCATCGACACCGCGCCGCAAGACACGATCATGCACTTTCGTGACCCCAAGGTATGGCAAGAGGATGACTGCTGGTACCTGATTGCCGGCGCACGTCTGGGCGATGTGCCGTTGCTCCCGCTGTACCGTTCCATGGATCTGCACGCCTGGGAGTTCCTCGACTATGTGTCCAGCGGCAGCGAGGGCGATGGCTATATGTGGGAGTGCCCGGATCTGTTCCGACTCAACGGACGCGATGTGCTGCTTTACTCCCCCCAGGGCATGCAACCCCAGGGTTACGATCGGCTCAACAAATACCAGACCGGTTATCGAGTGGGCCGACTCGACAGCGAATGGCACTTCACCGGCGGGCCTTTTATCGAGTTGGATAACGGCCATGATTTCTATGCCGCGCAAACGCTATTGGCCGCCGATGGTCGGCGCCTTGTGTGGGCATGGCTCGACATGTGGGAAAGCCCGATGCCGAGCCAGGCCCATCACTGGTGCGGCATGCTCGGATTGCCACGCGAACTTGAACTGTGCGCAGATCGCCTTTTCGTGTATCCGGCACGGGAGCTCACCGCTCTGCGCATGACGCTATTGCCTGGTACGCCGTGGTGGGAGGGGTCGGGAACCCGGTGGGTGCCGGTAGTGAATGGCGATATGCTCGAAATCCATGTGCATCTGGATCTGCTCGGCTGCACCGACGGCCACCTGGGAGTCGCCTTGCGTTGCAGCGATGATGGCCGTGAAGAAACCCTGCTCTACTACGATGCATCACTGCATCGCCTGGTGCTTGACCGCAGCCGCTCGGGTGCGCAAGTCACAGGCCAGCGCAGCGTGTCGATAGACCCGACACAAGAGCGACTGGCACTGCGCGTGTTCCTCGATCGCTCGTCCATCGAGGTGTTCGACGAAAACGGGCGCTTCAGCCTCAGCAGTCGCCTCTATCCGCGGCCCGACAGTCTGGGCGTGAAGCTGTTTGCCAGCGGGAGTGGCGGGCGCGTCTCGATTCCCAAGGCATGGCCTCTCGGCTCTGGATGGCTATGAGCAGCGTCATTCGAGTCGCGAGAAGCCCGGGCCCTGTGTCATGATTCTGCGTCAACCTGACCGGGCTCGCCTCGCATGACTTCAGTGAAAGACGTTGCACAGCTGGCCGGCGTGTCCCTGATGACGGTTTCTCGAGCGCTCAATAATCCGGAAAAACTGAGCCCCGAAACCCTTCTGCGGGTGCGTCGCGCCATTGATGAACTGCAATTCGTACCGAGCCTGTCGGCGCGCAAGATGCGCGGCGACAACCTCCAGTCGCGAACCATCGGTGTATTCGCGCTGGACACCGCGACCACACCGTTCGCCGTCGAGTTGCTGCTGTCCATCGAACAGACCGCGCAGCAAGCCGGCTGGAATGTGTTCATCCTTAACCTGTTGAGCAATCCGCCCACCGACCAGAACATCGACCTGATGTTGTCGCACCGCCCCGACGGGTTGATCTTCAGCGCCATGGGGTTTCGCCAGGTGTGCATTCCCGAGCGATTGAAGAGCAAACCCCTGGTACTCGCCAATTGCCTGGCCGATGACAGTCGCCTGGTGAGTTATGTGCCAGACGACGAAGCGGGGCAGTATCGAGCTGTACATCACGCGTTGAGCCAGGGCTATCGGCGCCCTCTGTGTATCAATCTGCCAAAACAGAGTCTGGCCTGGAACCTGCGACAAAAAGGCCTGCAACGTGCCTGTCAGGCATTCGGGCTGTTGCCTGACGCACACCTGCAATACGACCTTTCCGACCATGACGCCTATGGTGAAACCGCAGCCATCCTCGACCGGCACATCATTGAGGGTCGTCCCCAATTCGACATTCTGATCTGTGGCAACGACCGCATTGCCTTTTGTGCCTATCAGCTATTGTTGGGCCGTGGCCTGAAAATTCCCGACGATGTCGCCGTGCTCGGCTACGACAACATGATCGGCATTGCTGAGCTGTTCATCCCGCCGCTGACCACGGTGCAACTGCCGTACTACGAGATCGGTCGCAAGGCTGCCCGGCACCTGATCGAGACCCTCGATGTATCGGGAACCCAGCCAGTTGATTGTCCATTAGTGGTTAGGGCATCGCTATAAGATTCAGTTAATTCGGTGATAGCGCGCCCGCTTGCTTTCGATTTGCCACTGGCCTGTCACCGACCGCTTAAGCCCAAAGGGTCAGTCACGACATGCACAAAACGGCCAGAAGTCGTCATTCTTCAAATCTCACCGCCCCTCAGATCGCAACAGACGCTTTCCTGGCGATTATCAGCTCAGTGGAAATATTCAACTTCTCCTTTCCCCCCATTCAGCAAGACGCATTGGGCCGGTGACCAAACCGACCCAATGCCATACGAGCTGATCCATTTACCGCTAATCGACTAACCCAACGTGTTAAGGCATACCACCTTGGGTTGGGTCATTTCCTCGTAGGCAAAACGCACCCCTTCCCGGCCCAGGCTACCGTACTTGGAACCGCCAAACGGCATCGCATCGAAGCGGTAGTCGGAAGAGTCGTTGATCATCACTCCCCCGGCTTCGATCCTCCGTGCGGCGCTCATCGCGGTTGCCAGATCATTGGTGAAGATCCCGGCATGCAGGCTGTATTCGGGCTCATTGGCCAAAGCGATGGCTTCCTCGAAGGTTTCGAAAAGCTGCAATACCACCACCGGAGCGAAAACTTCATTGCGCCAGAGTCGACTGGCGTGATCGACGTTTTCCAGCACGGTGGCGGCGTAGCACGATCCTGCACGCCGATGGCCGCAGAGCAACGTGGCGCCCTCTTGCAAGGCCTCGTTGACCACTAGCTCGGCATTCTGCGCGGCTTGCGCAGTAATCATGGGGCCGATATCGGTATCGGCCAGCAATGGATCGCCGACCGCAAGCGCACGGGCCTGGCTGACGAATCGCTCTCGGAACGCTTCATAAATCGACGCCTGAATCAGCAAGCGCTGAGTGCCTACGCAGTTCTGCCCCGCTGCCCAAAAGGCTCCGGACACGCAACTCTCGACAGCGGCCTCAAGGTCGCAGTCGCCCATGACGATTACCGGCGCATTGCCGCCCAGGTCCATGGCCAGTTTCTTCAACCCGGCCGTGCGGGCAATCTGCTCTGCGGTAACGAAACCGCCGGTGAAGGAAATCATCCGCACCTCACGGGCGGCGACCAACGCCTTGCCCAGTTCCGCGCCGCCGGTGGCGACGGTAACCACTGATTCAGGCAAGCCTGCCGCGACCAGATAAGACACCAGTTTAATGGCCGACAATGGCGCGAGCTCGGAAGGTTTGAGAATCACCGCGTTACCGCCCGCAATGGCCGGACCGAGTTTGTGCGCCACCAGGTTCAACGGATCGTTGTACGGCGTGATCGCCACGATCAGGCCCAAGGGCTCGCGAGAAAACCAGCCCTGCCGCGATTCGGAGCCTTCATAAGCGTCAAACGGCACCACCTCCCCGGCATTGCGTCTGGCCTCCTCTGCCGACAGCTTGAGGGTGTTGACGCAGCGTTTGACCTCCTTTTCCGCCTGTTTGAGGGTCTTTCCGGCCTCGTCGACGATCAGCCTGGCAAACACGTCGGCATCATGTTCGATGTTGATTGCTGCTTGCTCAAGAATGCGAGCCCGACGATGACGCGCTAACGCGGCGCACGCTCGTGCACCACTGCGTCCTGTCTCCAACAACTGCGGAACTTGCGACGCACAGACATTCGTTACGCTACCTATGAGGGAACCGTCATAGGCGTTAAAGACTTCAATGGGCGGCTCCACGATATCCAGAACCAGGCGCGATAATTTCACAGGTTTACTCCTGGTTGCGTGCAATGGATTGATGGATGCTGATGATGTCCGAGAGCAGCGCAAACGCTGTTTCCGTACGCCCGGCTCCCGGTCCCGAAACCGTCACCGCACCGAGCAGTTGCGAGGTAAACGACACCGCGTTGGTCGCGCCGCCAACACTGGCCAGTGGATGGTCGTTGTTCAACAGCCGCGGTTCGACACTGGCACTGATCGAGCCGTCGGCATGGCGCATCGCCGACCCGATCAGCTTCCAGCGAGCACCGTCCTGCCGGGCTTTTTCGATGTCGCCAAGGCTGAGGGATGAAATGCCGCTACACGTGACGTCGCTGACCGTCAGCTTCGCGTCCAGCAGTTCATTCGCCAGGATCACCACCTTGAGGCGTACGTCATGACCCTCGACATCCGCCGTCGGGTCGGCTTCGGCGTAACCCAGCTCCTGAGCCTTGCTGACGGCCTCGGCAAACCCCAGGCCGCCTTCCATGCTGGTCAGCACGAAGTTGGACGTGCCGTTGAGAATGCCTTCAAAACCGACAATGGAGCTGCCGGCCAGCGCCTGCCTGGCCAGGCGAATCACCGGCGTGCCGCTCATGACCGAGCCTTCGTATTCAAAGGCGACATGCTTGCGTCGAGCCAGTGCCTTGAGCTCGGCTCCATGCAAGGCGATCGGGCCCTTGTTGGTGGTGACGACATGTTGGCCGCCCTCCAGCGCCCAACGGCAGAACGAAGTCGCCGGTTCACCGTCCACCGGGTTGGTAAACGTGGCTTCAACAATAATGTCCGCGCCGCAATCCTTGATCACCGCTTCATTGAGGGCTGTGACGTCGCCACCCGACAGTTGCGCCAATGCACCTTTGACTGCCGGCAATTGGGCGAGCACATTGGCGTCCAGCCCTTCGCGGCCAATCACCGAACCGAGAAACAAGTCAGTCACACCGACGATTTTCAGGGTGAAACCCAGTTCTGTTTTCCACTGTTCGTTACGTTCGGCAATCAGCTGAGCCAATGCCCGGTTAACACCGCCAAAGCCAACCAGCGCCAATTTGTATTCAGTCATTTTGTTATGCCCTTGATCCGGGTGGTGGGTTGTTGGGCACTAGGTTAGGGCTGGGCCCAGGGCAGTGAAATAGGTCAATTTGCTCTATTTTATGGGCGTTTTGACCAGTGCCCGGGCAAAGCTTCAGGCATAAAAAAAGCCAACGCGGGTTGGCTTTTGGCAGCACGAAAAATGGGTTAAACGACAGATGACAGCACGAAGGAGGTCACGGTGTTTTCCACCCCAGGCAACGCGGCAATTTCAGTCCAGACCTTGTGCACCCGCTGCGGGCTCGCAGCGCCCACCCGCAGCATCAGGTCGAACTCGCCGCTCATGACATCGCACTGGATGACCTCCGGAATGGCCCGCAGCGCTTGCAACACTTCCGTCCCCCGCATCCGGTCGTAGCGGTAAACGAAAATCACCGCGTTGATGTTCGACGTCGCTTGTCGCCCCTCCCCCGTGCGTACCGTATATCCCTGTATTACACCGTCGCGTTCAAGTCTTTCTATGCGCTGGCGCACCGCATTGCGTGACAGATTGACCTTGGCCGCCAGTTCGGCGTGTGCAGCCCTGGCATTGAGCTGTAATTGCGCGATGATCAGTTCATCGAGAGGGTCCAGAATTCGCTTCACTTGGCCTCCTGTTGTCGCGCTTTCAAAGCGCGCCGAGCAGCTCATGGATGGTGTCGAGATCGTCCGGTTGAATCCGGTAAACCTGCGCCTGTCCTTGCGTCGGGACCTCAGGTTGCAACTCCGCCACACTGATGCCCAACTCGCCAAGCAGTGCCGCCGACTTGACCGGTGAGATTTCCCCCAGGGTCACCATTGGCGCCACCAGGCTTCGCCGATACAACCGGGCGGCCAGCACACCAGTGGCCGTGTGCGGGTCGATGACGTATCCCGTGTCGCGATACAGCGAGGTGATTTCCGTCAGCGTCTGCTCATCACTGACCGCGTAGGAGTCGATGATCATCCGCGCCTGCAACCAGAACTCGTTGGCGATGACCATCTCGCCGCTGGACTCGAACCCCTCCATCAGGGCACACACCGCCTGGTCGTCTTGCCCGTAGAGCTCCCAAAGGAACCGTTCCAGATTGGAAAAGATCGACAGGTCCATGGCAGGCGAAAGCGTCTTGTTGGCTCGTGACCTGCTGTAGTGGTTCTTCTGAAACAACTGGTGCAACGCGTCATTCTGGTTGGTCGCAACAATCATCTGGGTGATTGGCAGGCACATTTTTTGTGCGATGTAGCCTGCATACACCTCGGCAAAACTCGCTGCAGGCACGCTGAAACCGATCGGACGCTGGCCACCCCCCAGTTGCAACACGGCGTGGAAGTAAAACACCAGTTGCGCCAACACACTGACCCAGTTACTCGAGTTGAAACTGATCACCTCGTACTGCGCATACGGCCATTGTCGGAACAGCCGGGTGACGATGGTCTGGCACTCGTCGAAGCTGCCATTCACTGCAAACTGATGAACCCTTGGGTGCGCCGCTGCTTGCAGATGCTGGAGTTGCTCCTGAGGCACACCCGCCTCCGGGTAAAACACCACCACGGGGGTGTCCTCGCAGTGCTTGAACGCCTCGATGGCCGCCAGCCCGGTATCGCCGTTGGTGGCACCGATCACCACCCCGCGACGCCCGCGCTTACGCAGAAAATACGACACTAGCCGCGCCTGCAATTGAGCGGCAAAATCCTTCGAGGAGCGAGTAGGCCCGTGGAACAATTCCAGCACCCACTCGTTACGATCGACCTGATGCAAAGGTGCCAGGGAGCGATGCCTGAATTGGCTGCCCGCCTCTTTGAGCATGCGCTTGAGGTCTGTCTCGGGGATCGCCTCCCCCACAAACGGACTGATCACCCTGTAGGCCAGTTCGTCATAGGGCAAGGTCGACCAGTTGGCGATGTCCTGCGATTCAAACAGCGGCAGTTCGAGCGGTACGAACAGCCCACCGTCCTCGGCAATGCCAGACAATACGACCTGTTCGAAGTCGACCTGCACGGCCGAATTTCGGGTACTCACATAACGCATGGTTGGCTCCGGCCATTCATTTGAAACGATGTGCCTGCTCGACCAGCCAGGTGGAAAACATCACCGCGTCGGGGTGCTGCTCGGCCCCGGAACCGCGCACAAGGTAAAAAGACTCGCTGGCTTCGATACGCTGGGTAAAGGGTTCGACCAGCCGTCCATCCTGAAGCATCTCCTCCACCATCGAGGACCGCGCCAGGGCGATCCCCTGCCCTAACTCGGCCATGCGCAAAGTCGAGATCAATGTGTCGAACTGCATGCCGGTCGAGAAGTCGACGGTGTCAGCACCGACCATGTTCAACCAGTACCCCCAACCCTCTTCGTAGCCCAGAACATGCAACAGCGGATAGTGCGACACGTCCGCGGGGACCGTCAGCGGCGACCTTGCCATCAGGTCCGGCGAGCAGACTGGAAACAGCGTGTCCCAGGTCAGGCGCTGCGACACCAGGCCGGGCCATTGACCGTGGCCCCAGCGAATCTCCATGTCATCCTCACCGTCCAGCTCCTTGACCCATATATTGCTGATGTAGCGGATATCGACATGCGGATGCGCCTGGCTAAACCCCGCCAGCTTGGGCGCCAGCCAATGCACGAAGAACGCCAGGCTGCCACGCACCTTGATCGGCCGACGTTTGTGCTGGCCAAAAATTTCGTTGGTCCCCACTGCCAGTCGCGTGATCGCATCCTGCACCACCGGCAGATAAGCCTGGCCTTCCTCGGTCAGTCCCAGGCCTCGGGGCAAGCGTTTGAACAGTGCTACCCCAAGATGGCTTTCCAGTTGGCGGATCTGCTGACTGACCGCGCCCTGGGTCAAAAACAGTTCTTCGGCGGCATGGGTGAAGTTCAAACAGCGGGCAGACACCTCGAATGCCCGCAGCCAGTTCAATGGGGGTAGCGTCTTTTGCTTCATGGCTTGAACCTCTTGGACGCCCCCTCCACCGAGCACGCTTGCCCATCCCGTCGACGCTGACTAGAACGCGTCCGACGGTTGTGCCAAGGGGGCAACCGACAAGCGTCGCTCGCGGCTTTTGCGGGTAATGTAATACACGAAATAGCACCAGGCGATGAAGGGCAAACCGAAGTACAACGCCACTCGCTGCTCCGGATCGAATGCAATCCCGACGCACGCCAGACTGCAGCAGACCAGCGCTCCCAACGGCACCCACGGATAACCCCGGACACGGAATTTCAAGTCGCGGATGTCACCGCCGTTGGCCACATAGTGACGGCGGAAAGCAATCTGGCTCGCAGCGATGCTCATCCAGACCACCACCACCGCCAATCCGGAGATCGACACCAGCGCCAGATAGATGGTGTCGGCGGCAAACACACTGCTGAGCAACGAGGCAGCCCCACCCGCCATGCTGATGATAATCGCGTTGAGCGGCGTGCCCATACGCGTCAGTGCCGAGAATCGCTTGGGCAGGTGACCCTGGTCACTCAGTGTCCAGATCATCCGTGACGCGGCATACAAACCGGAGTTGGCGGCCGACAGCAAGGCACTGATGATCACGAAGTTCATGATGTCAGCCGAATATGGAATCCCGATGTAAGTGAACACCGTGACGAATGGACTCTCTACGAGACCAGCCTGTTCTCGGGGCAATAGTGTTGCCAGGACGAAAATGGTCCCCACGAAAAAGATCGCCAGGCGCAGCACGGTCGTGCGAATGGCGCGCGGCACGTTGCGCTGCGGATCCTTGGTTTCCCCAGCGGCAATACCGATCAACTCAGTGCCGGAGAACGCAAAAGACACCGCCAGTAACGTCATGGCTATCGGCATGACTCCGGTAGGAAAAAGTCCTTCGCGAGTGAAGTTGCTCAACCCGATACTGTGGCTCTGCTCAATGTGCAGCAGACCAAGAATCGCGCCACCGCCAATCATCAAAAACACGATGACGGTCACCACTTTAACCAGTGACAACCAGAACTCGGTCTCAGCGAACAAACGCACCGAAATCACATTGGTCAGAAACACCAAGCCGGCAAATAGCGCACTCCAGATCCATACCGGTGTATCCGGGAACCAACGCACCATCAAGATACCGGCGGCGGTGAATTCAGAACCGATGGCCACCGTCCAGGTCAGCCAATACAGCCATGCGACGGTATACCCGGTACCAGGCCCCAGAAAGCGGGTGGCATAGGTACTGAACGAACCGGTTTCCGGCATCTGTACCGCTAGTTCGCCCAGGCACATCATCACCATGTAAACCATGAGCGCGCCGATGATGTAAGCGATCACCGCACCCAGGGGACCGGCCTGGTTAACCGTATATCCAGACGTGAGAAACAGACCGGTTCCGATGACGCCGCCTAATGCCAACATGACAATATGCCGTGTTTGCATTTCCTGTTTAAAACCGGAACGCGAATGAAGTTGTTGTTCTTTTATGGACATGATTATTCTCATGAAAGTTATTAGGGCGCGAATTAACGTCTGCGATGACTGACTGGGCAGAGAAAAAACAGATCACCACTAAGTTTTATTATTATTCCACTTCATGAACGCCCCACTCACATCCTTGCAGTGAGGTTTAACGCTAACGCTTCAGTTTGCAGCTTCAGCACAACTTTCATCGATTGAAAGCTGCGTGATTGATTGTGCGGGTTCGTTGCCCACCCCCCTGACAAATGCGAATGCCTGTTTCAGGTCCTCGAGCAGATCATCGGTGTCTTCGATGCCGACAGAGATCCGCACCAGCCCTTCTGAAATACCCAGGGCCAGTCGTTCCTCCAGCGTGTTCTCGACATGGCTGGTGGTCCGGGCCGGACCGTAGATGGTTTCCACCGCACCGAGATTGCCCGCGCAGTGGGCAAATCGCAGTCGTGGCAAGAGCACCTTGACCGTGTCCATACCGCCCATCACGACAAAACTGACGATTGCACCGAAGCCGGACATTTGCGCACACGCCACCGCATGATTCGGATGGCCTGGCAAACCGGGATAATTGACCGACTCCACCAACGGTTCGACGCAAAGGTACTCTGCCAGTGCACGGGCACTGCGTTGCTGCTGACGCATGCGCAACACCAACGTTTTCATGCCGCGAATGATCATGTAGGCGGAGAACGGGTCGAGCGTCGCACCGTTGATTTCCCGGTAATGACGCACCTTGGCCATCAGCGATTCGCTACCGCACACCAGGCCGCCAAGCACGTCGCCGTGGCCGCTGAGAAACTTGGTCGCACTGTGAATGACCACGTCCACACCCAGCGCCAGCGGGTTCTGATTCAATGGCGTGGCGAAGGTGTTATCCGCCACTACAATGGCACCGACGCGCTTGGCCGCAGCCACCAGACGCTCGATATCGAGTATTTTCAGCGTCGGGTTGGTTGGCGTTTCCAGATACACCAATTGGCAACCTTTGGCGATTTCGCGTTCGATTTCTTCGTGATCGAACGTCTCGCACAACGTCACGTTCACACCGGTACGCGGCAGGAACTCTTCGAAAATCTTGTTGGTGCCGCCATAGCTGTCCTTGGTCGAGACCACCCGATCGCCATGGGCCAGGAAGGTGTAAAGCACACTGCTGATCGCCGCCATCCCGCTGCTGAAAGCCACGGCCGATTCGGCCAGTTCCAACTCGCGAATCTTTGCCTCGAGGGTCTCGACTGTCGGGTTGCTCATGCGGCTGTAAATAAAGCCGGGTGCCTTGCCCAACGCAACGTCATACCAGACGTCGATGTCGTCATAACCATAGGCGGCACTGACCACGATGGGCGTTTGAGTGGCGTTGTAGGGATGCCTGACCTGCTCTCCACCCCAAACTGCACGGGTTCCCGCACCCGCATTAACAAACCCTGCGTTGTCTGGTTTTTTATTCATAAAGACTACTCGCACTGAGGGTGGCGAATGTTGAGTCACTCACCGGATCTGGTGGCCAATATAGTGAAATGCAGCGCCGCCGAGAAACGATGTTATCGGTGCCAAAGGGCTGCTTTTTTTAATGGCTGTGATTGCGTAGAGCCAGGTTAAATGCAGCCTTTCGCCACAAGGCGGAGTACAGCGGCTGGAGCGAAACGATCTCTTTCACCACCCGCGCCTGCTTAAGTTGAGCGCCATCGAAATTCGATAAACCGATAACGTGAGTTTTTCCTTGATCGCGCGCGACTGCCAAAACCCCAGCATCAACTGCGAGTGCAAAGTTTTCCCATGTCGATATCAGGCACGGAGGCGGCGCGATCAGTTAACTGAATTGTCGGACACGCCGGGTAAGGTGCCGCATCTTTTCACTGCGGTGGCCACATCGCGATGTGCGTGCCAATCTGGAGTTTGTACGTTTGCTTCACACAAATGTAATCATGCACAAACCGTCAAATTGGGTTTGTGAGATCAAACTCGGATTAGTCTCCGTCCGATTGTGGTGGAAGCGACCTACGGCTCAGGGTTGATTCCCGTCAGTCACGCCAGGCAGCAATCGGCCAAAAACAATCATCCGAAGGCGAGCCGATCCATCACTACACGGGGTGTTCGACGTTTTCTGAATACACCGTATTACCAGCAATCTCGTTGGCGAAAATCCCCAAGGAAGCGCCGCTGGAGAAGGTGTGTTTGCTCGGTTGCGGCGTCACCACCGGCATCGGTGCGGTACTGAATACCGCCAAGGTCGAGGCAGGCGCCACAGTACGCCTGCGGCTCCTGGCCGCGTAAATCCCTGACGGACATTCGCAAGGCCCGCAACCAGGGTCGAGCGCTTATTGATGAGCAGATCAATCCCAACGAGCAAACGAAAACAGCCAAGGCACAGGCATACGCCGCTGCTAACGTAGAGGCCGGACAAGTAAAGACGTCAATGGATACGTCCTGGTGTTCATTGTGCATCAACCGTCTTGCTTCATTCAGTCGCAGCCATTTTTGGTACTGCAGAGGGCTCATTGCGGCGAGTTGGCGGAAGTGGTGGTGAAAGGTCGGAGAGCTCATCTGCACACAGGCCGCAAGTTCATCGACGCGAAGCGCCGAAGCATGTCTTGCGGTTTCGGTGGAGGATATGCTCTGAAATTGGACGTAACCGTCAGCGTGCGCTGTCGATGATTTGGCCACCGTCCAATCCTTTGAGGCCGCCACTGAAAAGGCGGCCTGCGAAAATCGCGAGGCCGCAATCAGGGGATCACCAGAGGGCGATGTCGTAGGTAAAGTAGATTCGGTTGCTATCTCGGCCACGGGAATAATCAGAGCGGTAAACGTAGTTACGCAACCGCACACCCAGCCCCTTGAAGGTGCCTTGTTGCACGACGTAAGCCAGTTCGGCGTCACGCTCCCACTCCTTGACCGAGGTGTCGGACTTACCGTCGTTGCCGCTCAGATACCGGGCGGAAAACGTCAGGCCCGGTACGCCGACGGCAGCAAAGTTATAGCCGTAATTAAGCATCCAGGTTTTTTCATCCTCCTCGACAAATTTGCCTATCCCGGCGTTGCTGAACGAATAAACCGTTGCGCCACTGATAAAAGGTAATCCGGCATCACCACTGAGGGCCTGGTATCCGCCACCGAAGGTATGGCCGGAAATGGCGTAGGACAATTGCCCGCTCAGCATGTTGTTGTCGATCTTGCCACCGTAGGCTGAGCCGTTATCGACACTGTTGAAGTAGCGCAAGTCACTGGTCAGCACACCGCCGCCCAAGGGTAGATCGTGCTGGATACCTGCGAAATTCTGTCGGTAAAAGTTTTCCAGTTCGCCGTAGAAATAACTCAAACGAACGCTCTTTCCCAGCTTGTACTCGGCGCCTGCATAGCTGAAGTCGCCTGATTTATCTCCGCCGTAACCGTCGGGCACAATCGGCATGCTGTCGCTGGAATCACGCAGTTTGAATCGATCCAGGTAGCCCCCGGTAAGGGTGAGGTTTTCAATGTCGACGCTACTGATCTGAGTGCCTTGGTACGTTTGCGGCAACAGACGCGCGTCGTTATAGATCAGCACCGGAGTCTTGGGTAGCAAGGTGCCGTATTTGACCGTGGTCTTGGCCAGTTGGGCTTTGGCAGTCATACCCAGACTTGCGAATTCGTCAGCCGCACGACCGTCATCATGCACCGGCAACAAGCCAGTGCCGCTGCGGCCACGGCCGGAGTCGAGCTTGACCCCGAGCAGGCCAAGGGCATCAACACCAAACCCGATAGTGCCAGGTGTAAATCCCGACTGGTAATCCAACAGAAATCCCTGGGCCCACTCGGTTCGTTCGCTCTTCGCCGTCCTTGCTGATTTGGCACTCATGCCATGCTCGTCGCGGAAATTCTCATTGAAATAGACGTTGCGCAATTGCAGCTTGAGCTTGCTGTCATCGATAAAGCCTTCTGCACTGGCACTGGCCAGCGGCAACAAACCAAGAAGTGAAAACAGCGCCCGTTGGGTATGCAAAGTGGTCATTGGCAAACTACTCATTGTTGTTATTTGGAGTGCAGAACAGCGCACGCCTCGCAAGCGAGGCGCGTCAGGAGAAAACAGATGCTTGGGGTGAATCAGGAGAAGAGACTGATCGCCCCGGTCAGCAGGGCTAGCGCGGTGACTACTAATGAAGTGAGTACCGCCCATTTGACGGTGGCTTTCTGGAAATCGCCGATATCACGATCGACCATACCCACCAGCAACAGGGTTGAGGCTACCAACGGACTCATCAGGTGTACTGGCTGACCGAGAATCGACGCGCGGGCGATTTCCACCGGGTCAATGCCATAGGCTGCGGCCGCGTTGGCCAGGATCGGTACCACACCAAAGTAGTAAGCATCGTTGGACAGAACAAAGGTCAACGGCATGCTGGTGATCGCCACCACCAGTGGGAACAGGTGTCCCCAGGATGGCGGAATCCAGTCCACTAGCGTTTGCGCCAGGGAGTCGACCATCTTGGTGCCCGAGAAGATCCCGGCAAAAATACCGGCGGCAAACACCAGCAGCACCACCGTCATTGCATTGCCGGAATGGGCGAGAATGCGCTCTTTCTGAATATCCAGTTGCGGGTAGTTGATCATCAGTGCCAGGACAAAGCCGATCAGGAACAGGATCGCCGAGTGCATGATGCCCATTACCAGCGCGACCATGACCGCGATCACCAGCAACAGGTTCACGTATGCAAGTTTAGGCCGTTTGTGCGGGGTATCACCCAGGATCGCGTCGATGTAGCAATTACCGCCACCGCTCTGTAGCTGCACATTACCGATGCGCTTACGCTCGGCACGGCCCAGGAGGAAAGCGGTGAACACCACCCACATCGCGCCGCCGATCATGGTCGGCAGCAAGGGCACGAAGTACTCGCCGGCATCCAGGCCCAGTGCCGCGATCGCCCTTGTAGCGGGCCCGCCCCATGGGGTCATGCCGCTCATGATGCTCAAGGACAACATGGCGATGGTCGCCAGAATCATCGGGTTCATGCCGATACGCTTGTACAACGGCAGCATTGCCGCGCAGGTGATCATGTAGGTGGTTGTGCCGTCGCCGTCGAGGGCGACCAGCAGTGACAGCAGCGCGGTGCCGATAGCGATTTTCATCGGATCGCCGTTTACACGCTTGAGGATTTTACGAATCAACGGGTCGAACAACCCGGCATCAATCATCAGGCCGAAGAACAGGATGGCGAACAGCAGAAGCGCAGCCGAAGGCGCAACCATCTTCAGGCCGTCGAGCATCATCTTGCCCGTAGTACCGCCAAAACCGCCAATCACCGCAAACACAATCGGCACCACCGTCAGGGCGACAATCGGCGATAGGCGTTTCGACATTATCAGATAGGTAAAAACCACCACCATGGCCAAACCAAGAAATGCGAGCATAGGTCAGTTCTCTTGTTCTTATTAGTAGCGTGGCCGATGCGCAGGCGCACGACCTCGAACCCGCCAGACGGTACGATCAGCCGTGCCTGGCGGGGAGTTGAATGAAATGTTTGTTGGGTGTTTCAGGCGTGTCCGGTCAGACGTGTTCCGTGACCTTGCGACCATCCCAGTTTTCACTCTGGGTTTGTGCCAGGGAGGGCGACGGTTCGCCGTCAAGAGTCCGCATCAGTGTCTCGCGATCACAAGCGTTCTCCGAGATGGACATCACCACGGTAGCCACGGCGTTGCTTGCCAGACTGGTCAAGGCCCGGGCTTCCGACATGAAGCGGTCAATACCGATCAGCAGTGCAAGGCCGGCCAAGGGAATGTCATGGATCACAGTCAGTGTCGACGCCAGCGCGACAAACCCGGCTCCGGTCACACCTGCTGCACCCTTCGAGGACAACAGCATGATGGCCAGCATGGTCACGGTCTGCGTCAGGCTTAGTTCGATGTTGCAGGCCTGAGCAATGAACACCGCTGCCAGCGAGAGGTAGATCGCCGTGCCGTCGAGGTTAAACGAGTACCCCGTTGGCAGCACCAGCCCCACCACGCCTTTTTTGCAACCCAGGGCTTGCAGCTTTTCCAACATCCGCGGCATCACCGGCTCGGTTGAGGAAGTCCCGAGCACCACCAGGAACTCTTCGCGGAAGTAGCGCAGCAACTTCCAGAGACTGAAGCCATTTGCCCGGCAAATGCTCCCCAGCACCACAAAGACGAAGAAGGCACAGGCTACGTACAAGGTCATGATCAGCTTGGCCAGCGAGCCCAACGATGTAATACCGTACTGGCCTACGGTGAATGCCAACGCGCCAAAAGCACCGATCGGAGCGAAGCGCATCAGATAGGAGAAAATCTTGAACACCATGTGCGAGGCGGATTCCAGTACATCCAGTACCGGCTTGCCACGCTCGCCGATGGCCGACAGTGCGAAACCGCAAAGCACCGCGATGAACAACACCGGCAGCACTTCACCCTTATTGAAAGCGCCGATGAAAGTGTCCGGGATGATGTGCATGAAAAAATCGACCACTCCCAGCTTCGCGGCGGAATCGGTGTATTGCGACAGTCCCTTGGTGCTCAACTGGGCGGGGTCAATGTTCATGCCCACACCGGGTTTGAACAGGTAGACCGACACCAGGCCTATGATCAAACTGATCACGGTCAGTGCCAGGAACAGCAGCATGGTCTTGCTCAACAGACGCCCGAGGGAGCGTTTGTCGCTCATGCCAGCAATACCGGTGACGATGGTGCAGAACACCACCGGAGCGATCATCATCTTGATCAACTTGATGAAGGCATCACCAAGCGGCTTCAAGGCTATGGCCTGTTGCGACCAAAAATGTCCGACCAGCACACCCAACAGCACGGCGAGGAGAATCTGGAAGTAGAGCGATTTTACAACTTTCATGGCATCACCCATTTTTAGAATTGTGCTGATGCAAGAACGGCAATGACCAGGGGAAATTATCCGGCAAGTCGTTGGGAAGCCGTGGCGTAGACAAAACCGGAGAACAGCCTGCGCGATGTACGCACCACTGAGGCACGAATTGTCTCACCCTGATCGCCGGTGTAGGACAATACGACATCTATCCCGCCACTTGGATGTTCAATGCGTACTTGCTTCAAGCGCGGCTCGCTAACCCCGCCGAGCAATTGCGCGACCACACTGCCTTCAGTGACACAAGCGGTGGCAAGGCCGATGGAACCGGTGATCGCCAAGGCCCGGTGGCAGTTGTGTGGCATGAAGTAGCGCACCTGAATTGTGCCGCCAGCCTTGGCCGGTGACACCAGTACAGGCTTGGGAATCACTTTGTCGCTGACGTCACCCAGGCCCATTGCCAAGCCGGCTTGCAGTCGCAAGGACTCCAGGCGACGCAGGAACTCTTTGTCGGCATCCAGTTCAGCAGGACTTTCATCGCCGCGCTTACCCAGTTGGCCAGCTTCGATGATCATCATCGGCATCGCCATGTCGATGCAGGTCACTGGAATACCGTCGATCAAATCCTGCGTTTGCCCAGTTGGGAAAAGCTTGCCGGTCTTGCTGCCCGCAGCATCCAGGAAGGTGAGTTGCACAGGAGCAGCGGTACCCGGCACACCATCGATGGCCGTGTCACCTTCATAGCTGACCTTCCCACCGGGCGTCTGTACCTCGGCGTTCACAAAAGTGCCCGTGTTGAGGTTGCGAATACGCACACGTGTCAGGTCTTTGGAGGCTTTTACCAGCCCCTGCTCGATGGCGAACGGGCCAACGGCGCAAAGCATGTTGCCGCAATTAGGCGCGGTGTCGACTCGACGCTGGGAGACCATGACTTGAACGAACAGATAGTCGACATCCGCCTCAGGATGCAGCGACGGGCTGACGATCGCCACCTTGCTGGTTTGTGGGCTGCCACCACCGATGCCGTCAATTTCCAGTTCATGCCCAGAGCCCATGAGGTTGAGCAGCAGTTCATCACGGTCTTCGATCGCAACAGGTAGATCCCAGGCGAGGAACACTGGGCCCTTGGAAGTACCACCGCGCATTAGCACACAGGGAATTCGTTGCATGAACACTAACTCTTGTTGATCAATCGGGGTAATTGATGTCTTGTGAGCAAGAGTCGCAGGCTTTAAAAATTGTTTCCAATGCAAATATCAGCCTGATTATTGCGTTTTACGAATGATAAATTTAGGCTGACTGGGCTTAACAACTCTCGGCTAGTGAGATAAAAAAGTGAATTATGAGCTCAATGACATCCGATCTTTCGTGAAGATCGCCGAACTTGGAAGCTTCCACGAAGCTGCCGATGCATTGCATCTCTCTCAACCCGCGCTGAGTCGGAGAATGAAAAAGCTTGAAGAGGGATTGGGAACAGCGCTTCTTGATCGCACGACAAGAAGGGTAAGCCTCACCAGCGTTGGGCGAGACTTCCTGCCCAAGGCACGACGCTTATTGGATGACTTCGACGACTCGATACTTAACATCCGAGAGTTGGCGGAGCGGCAGAGCGGCCGTGTAACCCTTGCCTGCATCCCAACCGCAGCCTTCTACTTCCTCCCTTCGGTAATCCGCCTCTACAACGAGCGCTATCCACAAATCCGCATTCGCTTGCTTGATCTCAGTGCGAACGAAGGGCTGGAGGCTGTTCTGCGTGGCGAAGCCGACTTTGGCATCAACATGATGAGCGGACAGCACCCAGACATAGAGTTCGTGCCGTTGGTCAACGAGCCTTTTGTTTTAGCTTGTCGACGCGATCATGAGCTGGCCGAGCGTAGCTCGGTAACCTGGTCTGAACTTAGCAATTACCGCCTTATCGGGGTCGGTCGCCTAAGCGGCAACCGCATGTTGCTTGACCACGCTTTGTCAGGCTTGAGCTGGCGTCCACAATGGTTCTATGAGGTGCAACACCTGTCTACATCACTGGGCCTGGTAGAGGCTGGCTTAGGAGTCTCGGCAATGCCGAGCCTCGCAATGCCTGCTGTGGATCATCCAACATTGGTAAGCGTCCCTTTGATAGAACCCATAGTTAACCGATCGTTGGGACTGGTTTACCGTCGAGGAGCTTCACTCTCTCCGGCAGCGGAAAAATTCGTCTCAATACTGCTCGAACAATGGGAAAAATGACCTCACGCTCTTAAGTGCTGGTACGCGCACTACCCCACGAACGCCAACCTTCATCACGTGAACTGATCCCTGAATGAACCATTGGCTGCTTACTAACGTTTACCCTCAGAACCCACTGACGACAGGGGAAATTGCTCATCTATTGGCGCGGGTCGGCGAGGATTGCCGAACCTGGTTGGCGGCAGAGTTACTGACCTTGGTGCGGGGTGAAATGCCGCTGGCTCAATGTACAATTTTCGCTTATCCGGAAGGCCAGGAGCCGCAGGTGTTGTCGTGTTCCGATCAGGCAAGACTCGTGCAGATATCGCGTATCTCTCGGGACTACGTCGAGCGTTTTCACAGCCTGGACGGCAACCGCCAAGCGATGCTCGGTCACCGGGCAAAATACGGCAGCGCGCGAATCCTGGCTCAGCTTCAGTCAGTTGAAGACATCACCCATCGTGACTATCGGCGGGCCTGCTACGAGCAACCGCAAATCTTCCAGCGCATGGCCTTGCTCAATCATCAGGAAGAGGGCGGGGCCTGGCTGTCGATCAACTTCTATCGAGGTCGTGAGCACGGCAATTTCAATCAGCACGAAATTGAATTTATCGAGTCAGTTGCGCCGTTACTGATTCAAGTCACACGTTTGCACTATCGCGCTTTTATCGAAGCCAATCAGATGCCGTCCTTGTTAAGTCAACGCGTCGAGTTGCTCTATCCTGAACTGACTCGTCGGGACCGTGAACTGCTCAGGCATTTGCTCAGTGGCCTGGGGGCGGAAGACATTGCGCCCCTGATGGGCATCCAGCGCTCAAGCGCCGCTACTTACATCAAGCGACTTTATCGAAAGGTGGGAGTCAGTGGACATCGAGAATTGCTGGGGCTGGTAGTGAGAGGTCGTTGGTCCTGAACAGGCGTTGAATACTGAACATTGGCGAAAAACCGCGAGTCTGAGCATCTTTCATTCACCGCTAGCCATGGGTGGCTATTCCGACTTCGTAACTTGCGTGGCAAACGTTCAAGTATTTGAACAACAAATTCGCTGGGAGCAGCCACATTGGAATTGAGACAACTGCGCTATTTCGTAAAAATCATTGAGCTTGGCAGCCTGGGGCGTGCGGCACTTGAACTGGACGTTGGTGTGTCAGCCCTCAGTCAACAAATCTCCAAGCTGGAAAGCGAACTGTGCACCCGCCTCCTGAATCGAACCTCCACCGGTGTGACGCCCACTAGCGCCGGATTTGCGTTTTTACACCATGCCCAACTGACGCTACGCCAGGCGGAAAATGCCATCATGGCCGCCCATCGCGGGCGAATGAGCGGTTATGTCAGCGTCGGCTTACCACCGACTACCGCGACGGTACTCGCGTTGCCGTTGATCAACGCAATGCGTGCGCGTTATCCGGACATACAACTGCATTTGGTGGAAATGCTTTCCGGCCACTTGGCGGCGCAGCTCAACGCACGGCAAATTGATCTGGCCATCCTGTTCCAGCTCGAAGGGGGTAAACGCTGGAGCGTGACTCCGCTGCTGGATGAAAAGCTCTTTGTCATCGCCTCGCCCAGCCTGCCTCAAGCGCCTTCTGGTGACAGCGTGCAGTTAGCCGACCTCGGCGGCCTGCCGCTGGTGATGCCCAGCGCGCAACATGGATTGCGCTCGGCATTGATGAGCGCGTTCGAGCGGGTCGGGCTAACACCCAATGTCATTATGGAAGTCGACGGTCTCGCTGTTTTGATGAACGCCGTTCGGGCCGGTCATGCGGCAACGATACAACCGGGGGCGGCCGCAGCATTGAAAGACGGGTCCGGGCTTTCACTGATCAAGATTGCCGATCCCCATGTGGGCCGGCGTAATCTTCTGGCAACGCTGGCTGACGACGAACTCTCTCCGGCGGCGCTGGCAACGCGGTTGGTCATCGTCGATGTGGCGCGACAGTTGGTCGTCGACAAACAGTGGCCTGGAGCTACGTGGATAGAAGGGGTAGACGCGTAATCCTCGCTCAACCCCGGACACATAAGTCTCTCCTGACGACAACGCCTTTAGAAAAACTAAACACCCCGCGTCAAAAGCAGCCTTTCGGCCACTCCTTCCCCACCTTATCGTTCTCCCCACTCGCAAGGAGCACTTCGTTCCCGCCTCCTTGCAAATCGAGGAGCGATAATGATCGATGTCTTAATCATAGGGGGTGGCAACGCTGCCTTGTGCGCCGCTCTGATGGCGCGAGAAGCGGGCGCCAGCGTGATGCTGCTGGAAGCCTCTCCGAAAATCTGGCGCGGTGGCAACTCCCAACACACCCGTAACCTGCGGTGCATGCACGACGAACCGCAGGACGTGCTGATCGATGCCTATCCGGAAGAAGAATACTGGCAAGACCTGTTGAAGGTTACCGGTGGCCTCACGGATGAAAAGCTTGCACGCATTGCCATTCGGGCATCGTCTTCTTGCCGCGATTGGATGCGTTCACACGGCGTGCATTTTCAGCCACCGCTGTCCGGCGCGCTGCACGTGGCGCGGACCAATGCATTTTTTATGGGCGGCGGCAAAGCGCTGGTCAATGCGTATTTCCGCAGCGCCGAACGCCTGGGTGTAAAAGTTCGATACAACACGCAAGTGACCGACATCGAGTTGGATGAGGGGAAATTCGTTGCCGCTCATGTGGGCGAACATGAGGTCGATGGTCAGCGTTTCGCCGCCGAACGCATTGAAGCCCGGGCCTGCGTGTTGGCGGCCGGCGGCTTCGAATCCAACCGTGAATGGCTGCGCGAAGCCTGGGGTCAGAACGAACGCGGTGAATGGCCATCGGATAATTTCCTGATCCGGGGCACCCGATTCAACACCGGCATTTTGCTACGGCGCATGCTCGACCTTGGCGCCGATGTGATCGGCGATCCGACGCAAGCACACATGGTCGCGATTGATGCCCGCGCGCCACTCTACGACGGCGGCATCTGCACCCGAATCGACTGCGTATCGCTGGGTGTAGTGGTCAATCGTGATGGCGAACGCTTCTACGACGAAGGTGAGGATTTCTGGCCAAAACGTTATGCGATCTGGGGGCGTCTGGTGGCCGGACAACCCGGTCAGCAGGCGTATTCGATCATCGATCAACAAGCCCTCGGCCGCTTCATGCCGCCGGTCTTTCCCGGCACCACCGCCAATACGCTGCAAGACCTTGCCCGCCTGTTGAAGCTGCCTCAAGAAAAATTCGTCAAGACTGTCGATGACTACAACAGCGCCTGCCGCGTTGGCACGTTCGATCACACGGCGTTGGACGACTGCCACACCCAAGGACTGACGCCCGCCAAAACCCATTGGGCGCGGCCATTGGTGAAACCACCTTTCTACGCCTACCCGCTTAAACCGGGTGTCACGTTCACCTACCTCGGCCTTGCCACCGACGAAACCGCTGCCGTGCATTTCAACGGCAAAGCGAGCCCCAACCTGTTTGTTGCGGGAGAAATGATGGCCGGCAACATCCTGGGCAAGGGCTACACCGCCGGCATCGGCATGGCCATCGGTACTGCGTTTGGCCGCATCGCCGGTGTGCAGGCGGCCGCTTCGGTGGGCTTTGGCGTTTCATCTGCAAACACGGAGTCTCGACATGCAACTGTTTGATCCCCAAGCGTCGGGCGGGTTGATCCCGGTTTTGAATCTTGACGAAAGTGAAGTCCAGCGGCAGATGACCGTCTGCAATGCCTGCCGTTATTGCGAAGGCTTTTGCGCGGTATTTCCGGCGATGACCCGGCGCTTGGAATTCACTCAGGCCGACATCCATTACCTGGCGAACTTGTGCCATAACTGCGGCGCGTGCCTGCACGCCTGTCAGTACGCCGCCCCACACGAATTCGACGTCAACATACCCAAAGCCATGGCCAAAGTGCGCCTGGATACTTACGCCGAATACGCCTGGCCGCAAGTGATGGGCAGGTTGTATCAGCGCAACGGCCTGACCCTGGCGCTGGCTTCCGGTGGGGGACTGGCCTTGTTTTTATGCCTGACCCTGATGCTCATGGGCAACCTGTTCACGGCCATTCCCGGGGGCAACTTCTACAAGATTTTCCCGCATAACACCCTGGCGCTGATGTTCGGCACAGTGTTCGGCTTTGCGGTACTTGCCCTGACCATGGGTGTACGGCGCTTCTGGCGCAACGTTTCACCGGTCGCAGCGCCACTGCCGTTGAAAACGTCCGCTGCATTGGAGGCTACGGCCAACGTCGCGAAACTCAAATATCTGGACGGCGGCCATGGCGAGGGCTGCAACAACGCTGACGATCAATTCACCTTGTGGCGACGCCGATTCCACCACCTCACCTTCTACGGCTTCATGCTGTGCTTCGCCGCCACCGGTATCGCCACGCTCTTTCACTATCTGCTGAAGTGGTCGGCGCCTTATCCCATCTTCAGCTTGCCGGTGATGTTGGGTATTGCCGGTGGCATCGGCCTGCTGATCGGCCCGGCGGGTCTTCTTTGGCTGAACCTGCGTCGCAACCCGGCGCACGGCGATGAGAACCAAAAGCCCATGGATCGCGGCTTCATCGCGCTGCTGTTCCTGGTCAGCGCAAGCGGCCTGGCGCTACTGGCTTTGCGTGAAACCAGCGCCTTGGGCTTGATGTTGGCTATCCACCTCGGCCTGGTTATGGCGTTTTTCTTGACCATGCCCTACAGCAAATTCGCCCATGGAATATTCCGCAGCGCAGCGCTGCTCAAACATGCCATCGAGAAGCGTCAACCCAACCCGATCAACGCCGGCAGCGACTGACGGTTAAAGCACTCATTCCAAAAACAATAGTGAGCATAACGGTAGCCATGATGAAAACGACAACGGCAACAACCCGAGCCAAGGGGTCCAAATTGGGCGCCATTTTGCGGGTCACCAGCGGTAATTTCCTCGAGCAGTTCGACTTCTTTCTGTTCGGGTTCTACGCGACCTACATCTCCCAGACCTTCTTTCCAGCCACCAGCGAGTTTGCCTCGTTGATGATGACCTTCGCGGTATTCGGCTCCGGATTCCTGATGCGTCCGTTAGGCGCCATTGTGCTGGGGGCGTACATCGACAAGGTGGGCCGTCGCAAGGGGCTGATCGTGACGCTGTCGATCATGGCCGCCGGTACCGTATTGATCGCCCTGGTGCCGGGCTATGCCGCCATCGGCGTGGCGGCACCGATTCTGGTGTTATTGGGCAGGCTGCTACAGGGCTTCTCCGCAGGCGCGGAAATGGGCGGTGTTTCCGTGTATCTGGCGGAAATTTCCACCCCCGGTCACACCGGTTTCTACACCAGTTGGCAATCGGCCAGCCAACAGGTAGCGATCGTCGTCGCGGCCGCGTTGGGCTACACGATCAATGCCACGATGCAAGCCGCTGAGATCGCCGATTGGGGGTGGCGAATTCCGTTCTTCATTGGCTGCGTGATCATCCCGTTCATTTTCATTATTCGCCGCTCACTGGAAGAAACCGCTGCCTTCACTGCTCGCAGCCATCGCCCAACCACTCACGAAGTTTTTCGCTCGATGCGTGACAACTGGCGCACCGTGCTGGCGGGCGGCTTGCTGGCGTCCATGACCACCACCACGTTCTACCTGATTACGGTCTACACACCGACGTTTGGCAGGACAGTGCTGAACTTAAGTACCACCGACAGCCTGGCGGTCACACTGCTGGTCGGTATCAGCAACTTTATCTGGCTGCCTATCGGCGGCGCCCTCTCCGACCGCATTGGCCGTCGACCACTGTTGCTGGCGATATCGTTGCTGTGCATCTTCACCGCCTATCCCGCCATGCACTGGCTGGCAGAGGCGGCGAGTTTCGAACGACTGCTCGCTGTTCTGCTGTACTTCTCATTCTTCTTTGGCATTTACAACGGCGCCATGGTCGCGGCACTGACCGAAGTCATGCCACAGAACGTGCGGGTAGTCGGATTTTCTCTGGCCTTCAGTTTGGCCACTGCGGTGTTTGGCGGTTTTACCCCAGCAATCTCGACGCTGCTTGTCCAGGCCACGGGCGACAAGGCATCACCTGCCTACTGGCTGATGTTCGCGGCGGTGTGCGGGTTCACGGCGACGACGATTCTGTATCGTCGGCAAAAAGCTTTGGCAGTCAGAACCGTTTAGTTCCTCGATCGCCGCCCCTTACCACGCGTCGATCCACGGCGGGACCGAATTAGAGTGGCATGAGGTCGATTACTGTCTTTCGTCAAGATAATACTCGGCCTAAAGACCCATCTCCTCCGAAAGAGGTGAGGGTTCCACCGAGAGCCAGTCATTTTGTAGGGGTAAAAAACCCTATAAATAAAAAGGGGCCGCGAGATAAAATCTCGCAACCCCTTGATTTATATGGTCGGGACGGAGTGATTCGAACACTCGACCCCTAGCACCCCATGCGCTTACTGCGTGTAATTCCATGGATGCTAGTAGCTCCTAGCGGAAAGCCTAAACCTAGTAAACGCAAGGTATTCAGCCTATATTGACGTCTATCACGATCCATATACATCCACCGGTAGCCGGGCGATTCGGTGGGGCAAAAGTGGGGCAAAATTCCAAAGCAGTGGAATCAGGCATGGGGTAGACAGTGGCAAAACTAACGGCGAAGCAACTGGAGGTGCTCACCTCCGCGGATGACGGTAGGACGTTGCGCGAAGACGGTGGCCTGACAGCCAAAGTACGCGCGGGTGTACGCGGCGTTACTGTACTGTTTCGCTACGAGTTCAAACTGCACGGAATCAAACGCGATCACCGACTGGGCAGTTGGCCCAAAAAATCGCTGGCGCAGATCCGTGCCGAGCGTGACGAAATGAGAGTGAGCGTCACTAAAGGCGTAGACCCCAGCATCGCCCGCAAGGCCGCCAGGATCGAGGCCCAAGCAGCCATCATCGCCACCATTGCCAACGCCGAACGCGAGTCCGCCGAGAACAAGACAGTCACTGATCTTTTCGAGGAGTGGATGCGCGACGGCGTGTCCCGCCAGGACGGCAACACCGAACTGCGCCGCAGCTTTACCAAAGATGTGTTACCAATCATTGGCAATAAGCCGCTGCGTAACCTCACCGAGAAAGATCTGCTCACCGTCCTGCGCTCGGTCAAAGCCCGCGGCCTGAACCGCGCCGTTGTGATTCGTAGTAAGGACATCGGCCAGATGCTACGCTGGGCCGAGAAACGCAAGCCGTGGCGCGCCCTAATGGTCGATGGAAATCCGGCCGACTTGATAGACGTCAACAAACTGCTCGATCACGACTACCAAGAACAACGCGACCGCCTCCTTTCCATCGACGAAATCCGCGAACTGCGCGATATCTTCGCCCGCCTGGAGCGCGACTACGACGCCCTACCCGCCGGCCAGAAATATTCAGGCATCCGACCGGTGAATCCACGCGTGCAATGCGCCGTCTGGATCTGCCTCAGTACGCTCTGCCGCATTGGCGAACTGCTCAAGTCCGAGTGGCGCCATGTCGATCTGGAAAAAGGCACATGGCTCATCCCGGCCAACGCCACCAAAGGACACAAAGGCAAACGGCAGGATCATCATGTTTTCCTGTCATCATTCGCTGTGAAGCAGTTCAAGCGCCTGAAAGAAAAATCCGGGCACACCCCTTTTTGCTTTCCTAGCAAAGATGAAAGCAACCACGTCGATACGAAGACCGTAAGCAAGCTGATCGGCGACCGGCAGTGCTCTTTCAAGAACCGTAAAAACCCGCTATCCGGTCGCCATCATGATGACTCGCTAGTGCTAAGCCAAGGAAACAGCCGGGAATGGACACCGCATGACTTGCGTCGTACGGGAGCGACCATGATGCAGGAACTGGGTGTACCGCTGGACATCATCGACCGCTGCCAGAACCACTTGCTGGGTGGCTCAAAAGTCCGCCGGCATTATCTGCACTATGACTATGCCAAGGAGAAAAATGAGGCATGGAACATACTGGGGCAGCATCTCGAGACGATCTTCGCTTGCCCAAGCCATCGGCGCTGATTGAAAACTGATCCAGCCTTTACTGGGTTAGTTTTAGATCAGCGGCAACACCCCCATCAGCAGTCGCTGATTCAGAGCTGCCTTCTCCCACAGGAAACTCCAGGTCGCCTTCATCCGCGTTATGTCCTTCAGTTCCTATGCCATCAGAAGCTAGAAGGTGCGAGAGAACTCGATTTGCTCGCCAAGCACGCAACGAAATCGTGGATCCGAGTCGGCCGAAAAAGACGGCAATATCGCAATGCCCGCTTCTGTGGCTGTGGCCTGCTGCTGGGTAAGGATGCTGGTACTGCGTAGTGCAATATGTCGTGATTCACGTATGTAATTCAGGCGCATCAACTCCTTGCTATCAGGAGATCCTCGATATGGCTGACGAAACAGTAATGACGAAGGTCGTCGCGATGACGGATCGGTGGATGCCGCTCGAAGTAGTCAACCGATGTATACAGTTTGAGCACGTATTCGGTGAGCTTGGTGATGATAAAAGGCGGCAGAAAAGCCTGGATATGTTTCTCCGGCTCGTTATCGAAGATACCCATGAATTGATCAGAGCAAAAGTGATACTTATCACCTTTGTATTCCTCCTCCCGATGGCATATTAAAGCGGGGTCATCCGGCTCAGTAAATACCGTTGGCAACTAGCAGCACTGACAGAGTTTGGCCAGGCCGAAGTTCTTGAGGGTTCAACCTCGCACTTACTGCGTTTGAGCAGCGGCGCACTGAATCGTGTCTCGATGTCGGAACCCCGTTTACTGACGGCCGATGGCGCGATGAATGCCCGCTCTTTGGCGCGTGCAATGGTGCTCTCTTCGAAAATCCGAATGAACAGGTGCAAAGTCAAATGATCCAGGTGCTGCATCATGTCCATCCCTCAAGTCGCATCGTGCCACGAACCAAACGTTGCTCTTCGCTTCCAATTGATCGACGCGCGCTCAGGACCAACGCCTCCTCACTACCAGCCCCAGCAATTCTCGATGTCCGCTGACTCCCACCTTTCGATAAAGCCGCTTTATGTAGGTAGCGGCGCTTGAGCGCTGGATGCCCATCAGGGGCGCTATCTCTTCCGCCCCCAGGCCATTGAGCAAATGCCTTAGCAGCTCACGGTCCCGACGAGTCAGTTCAGGATAGAGCTGCTCGACGCGTTGACTTAGCACGGACGGCATCTGGTTGGCTTCGACATAAGCGCGATAGTGCAATCGCGTGACTTGAATCAGTAGCGGCGCAACCGACTCGATAAATTCAATGTCGCGCTGATTGAAGTTACCGTGCTCACGACCTCGATAGAAGTTGATCGACAGCCAAGCCCCGCCCTCTTCCTGATGATTGAGCAAGGCCATGCGCTGAGATATTTGCGGTTGCTCGTAGCAGACCCGCCGATAGTCACGATGGGTGATGTCTTCAACTGATTGAAGCTGAGCCAGGATTCGCGCGTCGCCGTATTTTGCCCGATGGCCGAGCATCGCTTGGCGGTTGCCGTCCAGGCTGTGAAAACGCTCGACGTAGTCCCGGGAGATGCGCGATATCTGCACGAGTCTTGCCTGATCGGAGCACGACAACACCTGCGGCTCCTGGCCTTGCGGATAAGCGAAAATTGTACATTGAGCCAGCGGCATTTCACCCCGTACCAGGGTCAGTAACTCTGCCGCCAACCAGGTTCGGCAGTCCTCGCCTACCCGAGCCAATAGATGAGCAATTTCCCCCGTCGTCAATGGGCTCTGATGGTAAACGTTGGTAAGCAGCCAGTGGTTCATTCAGGTATGAGTTCACGTGATGAAAATTGGCGTTCATGGGGTAGCGTGCGCACCAGCATTGCAGCCACCAGTAACAGCAGCGCAGCGTACAGACAACCGGCGGTATAGGTATGGGTAAGGTCTTTCAGCCAGCCGACCACTAAGGGGTTAAGGGCAGACCCCAGATTACCCACTGCATTGATCACCGCGATGCCCACCGCCCTGGCTTGAAAACTTAATGAGCGATCCGGCAGGGTCCAGAAAATCGACATGGCCGTATAGGAACCCGTCGCCGCCATGCAGACCCCGGCCAGCTGCACGATC
Source organism: Pseudomonas sp. PDM30 (assembly GCF_019218985.1). Lineage (NCBI taxonomy): Bacteria > Pseudomonadati > Pseudomonadota > Gammaproteobacteria > Pseudomonadales > Pseudomonadaceae > Pseudomonas > Pseudomonas sp. PDM30. Next base: position 191,293 of record NZ_JAHUWM010000010.1, on the reverse strand, counting down.
GGCTCACTCGACAGGGCCGTGCAACACCAGCCTGTTGCAGCCAGCAGCATTGGAAGCGCCAGGTGCCAACGCCGCTCCTGGGTCAGGTCCGAGTGTCGGCCCCAGAGGATCATGCCAATGATGGTGCATATTTGCGGAATTGCCGACAACAATCCGATCAGCGTATTGCTCTGGCCAGTGCTGAAGCTCTTGACGATCAACGGCGTCCAGACTGCGATCATCGCTAAGGTGTTGACCAGGCAAAAGTACACCAGACAGAACAGAATCACCGATGGCGACAGCAACTCACGTCCCCAGTGAGCGTGAGGGGAAGGTGCCTGACGGTCACGCTCGATCAACTCGGCCAACTGCAGCTTCTCATCGTCGCTCAACCAGTGTGCCTTGCGCGGCTGATCATCCAGATAACCGTACACCGCCAGACCGAGTACGACGCTGGGTAGTCCTTCAAGAAGAAACAGCCATTGCCAGCCTGCCAGGCCCCAGTGGCCATCCAGCCCCAAAATGGCGCCGGACAAGACCGAGCCAAAGCCCGCGGTAAACGGCATGGCGATCATGAACAGCGCATTGGCACGAGCCCGGTACGCAGCTGGAAACCAGAACGTCATGTACAACAGCACCCCGGGCAGAAATCCTGCCTCGGTGATACCTACCAACGCACGCAACCAATACAGACTGGCTGCGTCATGCGCAAACAGGGTGGCTGTCGACGCGAGTCCCCAAGCAATCATCAGGCTGCCAATCCAGCGACGGGCGCCGAGTTTCGCCAGGACCATGTTGCTGGGGATGCCGCAGGCGATGTAGGCCAGGTAAAAAATCGTCGTTGCCATACCGAACTGGGTACTGCTCAAACCCAGATCGTCCATCATAGTCAGCCCGGCGAAGCCGATGTTGATACGGTCCAGAAATGAAAAAACGAAGCAGATGAAAAGAAACCACAGCAGGCGTTTCGAAACCTTGGCAATGACCGGCGGTTGAGCGCCGGTCTCCACGCCAGGGGTCACAGCAGGACGGGATGGCATAGGGATGATCCTGTTCTTGTAATTATTGGCTGGCGCGAAGCTTTACAGGTCTTGTCCGGCGCATTCGATCAGTGCGTCGAAGCGCTCGGCATCGTTCAGTGCCTCGGCCGCCAGTAGTGCCAGCTTGACCAGAAACAACTCGCTGTCGTTACCCGTACGATCAATCGCCTCGGCAAGTCGGTCATAGGCGCGTTCGAGGTCTGTTACGTTCATTGACTGGCTCATGGGTGGTCACTCCCGTTGTGGCCAAGGGCCTGGTTCAATCCATGGCGCAAACGCTCGCCATCCAAATGCAGCCAGCGGGCGCAGACGTGCTGGTCCGGGCGTGCCAGATAGGCGGCGCCTGCATGCTGCACGCCATAACGCGTGCTGAACAGATCGTCGCAATCGGCCAGGGTCAGGTCGGCGTGTTGCACCTGAAGGACTCCATTCATGGCGATCGCGATCACTTGAATCGGCACTCCCTGACGGCGTAGCGCCTGGACTTGGGCAACGACTTCGACATCGAGTGCCGCCGCGTCAGTGAAGCAAATCAAATGATAAGCGGGCGCCAACTCATCGAAGAGATAGTGCTGCTCTGCCAGACGTACATTCAGCAACGGTGCACCGTTGCGCGGCCCGCCGGTAAACAATTGATTATCGTCGTTCACCGCGTTGAGTTGCGAATCGGCATAATCGTGAGCCCTTGAAGTCCGCCAGTGATAGAGCGGGCGCACGAACTCGCGGGTCAATGACAGCGACAGCACCGCGTCGCGTAATAACCGATAGCCACGACTGGGTGGCGCCATGAACCGCGTGCTCTTACCAGCCTCTTCAATGATTTCCCGAGCGGCCTTCACCCGTTCGTCACTGTAGGATGCCAGCAGTCCGGCACCGGCCAGGCCTTTGATGTGCAGGGCCAGTTTCCAGCCAAGGTCGTGGCAGTCCTGGAAGCCGGTATTGGCCCCGCGCACGCCGAAAATCGGTAACAGGTGCGCCGCGTCTCCGGCGAAAATCACGCGGTGGTTGATGTACTCCGCCAGGGTCAGCGCCCGGGCCGAGTACACCGAACTCCAATCCAGTTCCCATACCGGGTTCTCGACGCCGAGCATCGCCAGTTGCGCATCGATGCGCTCACGCAAGGAGTCGGGGTGCAGCGCCTGCTCGGGCGTTTCGTCCACGGGCAACTGGTAATCGATGCGCCAGATATCCCCGGGCTCGCGGTGCATCAACACGGTATTGCCGGGATTCCAGGCGGGATCGAAAAATGCCAGGCGTTCGGTCGGCAGATCGAGCTTGATGCGGATGTCGGCAATCACGAACCGCCCTTCATAGGACGCCCCTTCAAGCTTGAGACCCAGCAACGAGCGAAGTCCGGAGCGGGCGCCATCAGCAGCCACCACCCAATCGGCCTGCAGGGTATAGGTATCGCCCGGGGTATCGACTTGCAACACCGCACCGTCGACGCCTTGCTCGATATCGATGACTTTGTTGCCCCAACGCAATTCGATCAGCGGTTGTGCTTGGGCGGCCTCTACCAGATGTTGCTCGAGGTACTGCTGTTGCAGGTTGGTCATCGGCGCAAAACGATCGTGCTCGTCGACCGGGGCTTCCATGCGAAAAACTCGCTGGCCGCGGTAGTACGAATTGCCGAAACGCCAGGGCAGACCCTGTTCGGACACCACCCCGGACACCCCCACTTGCTGGAAAATCTCCATGGAGCGACGGGTGAAAACAATTGCGCGACTACCTTCACAGACTTGCTGTTGAGCGGCTAGAACAGTGTTTCTGATACCGAAGCGCGCCAGTTCGAGCGCCAGCGTCAAGCCAATAGGTCCGGCCCCCACAATCGCCACAGACGATTGATTGTCGACGCCTGGGTACGGCACGAAAGCAGGATAAACCTGATAAGGGAAATAAAGAGATTGATGGGGTACGACTTGAGGCTGATGCATGGTTCCGGTAGCTCCCGGTTTATTGTTATCGGGGACAGGTTTTCTGGAGCCACTCTAAATCCAGGCGCTCAAGGGGATGTCCCCTGCAGAGGACATCTTGCTGACGCTCGCCAATCATATCCCTCTGGTGCGTCGCGTTATCGGCGCTCCACCGCTCTGATGCCCTCGCGACCCCCTCCTCCCGTCTTGCGTATGGCATCCCCGGCCGCGAGCGCTGGGCCTCGTCCTGGTCAGGATCGACGGTAATGCGCACCGGCACACGCTGTGCCAGCTTGACGAAGTTGTCGGTGGCATTGTCCGATTGCGGCAGGGCAAATTCGGGACCGGTGACGGCGAGATACGCTGCACATGACCGCGCAATTGCTGGTGGTCGAGGGCATCGACGGAAAAAGTCACCGGCTGGCCGATACGGACTTAATCCATTTGGGTACCTTTCATGTTTGCGATCACCCAAAGCGTATTGGGTACCAGTAGTTCAAGCGCCTGAAAGAAGAGACCGGCAATATCCCTTTTTGCTTTCCCAGTAAGGAGGAAAGCAACCACGTTGATACAAAGAAAGCTGATCGGCGACCGGCAGTGCTCTTTCAAGCACCGCCGAAACCCGCTATCCGGTCGCCATCACGATGACTCGCTAGCGCTAAGCCGCGGCAACAGCCGGGAATGGACACCGCATGACTTGCGTCGAACGGGAGCGACCATGATGAAGCAACTTAGTGTTCCGCTGGATATCATCGATCGCTGCCAGAACTATTGGTGGGTGGCTCAAAGGTCCGCCGGCATTATCTGACTATGCCAAAGAGAAAAATGAGGCATGGAACATGCTGGGGCAGTATCTCACGACGGTCTTCGCAAGCTAAATTCATGTGCGAAAGTGCCCAACCGCAGCATTCAACTCTCCATCCACCTGCTGGAGTTCGAGCGTCAACCGCTGCAATTTCACACTTTCTTGGGCGCTCTCCTCTGCCACTTCGCGCACTCGAACGATGTTCTGGCTAGCCTGTTCCGCCAAAAACCGCTGTTGCTCCGCGGCCCCGGAGATTTGTTTGTTCATCCGTTCAATGCTTGATACGGCGCGAGTAATTCGTGTCAATGCCTGAGATGCCTGACCAGCAAGGATCACTGTTTCACCTGTCAGCGCATGGCTAGCCTGTAGCCGCTCAGTTGCCTGCTGGGCGACGCCACGCAGGCGACTGATCAAGTCCTCGATTTCAGCGGTAGAACTCTGCGTGCGGCGTGCCAGACCACGAACTTCGTCAGCTACTACGGCGAATCCACGACCGTTTTCACCTGCTCGAGCTGCTTCTATAGCCGCATTTAATGCCAGTAAATTAGTTTGTTCTGCTACAGCTTTAATCACATCAAGAATGCCGCCAATAGCCGTACTTTCTGCCAGTAACGATTGCATTGCTTCATCGCAGCCTGTCATTTCCAAAGCCAGTTGGTTGATCTTGGAGCCCGCTTGGCGTGCCAAATCGTCACCTTCGCGCGCCTGGTCATCAGCAAGAGCTACTGCCGCGCTAGCGTCCTTGACGTTACGTGCGACTTCGCCGGCCATCATAGTCATCTGTTGCATTGCGGTAGCGGCGATTTCAGTCTCCTGTCGTTGTCTCTCAACTCCCTGGCTGCTGCGCTGAATGACTTCTGCCAGGCTTCCTGCCGTTCCATTGAGCAGGCCTACCCCGGTACCAATTCGACCAACCAATCCTCTCAGGCTACCCAGCATGCTATTGACAGTATCCAATAGTTGCCCAAGCTCATCGTGCCGAACGCTTACACCATCAGGCGCACAACTCAGGTCACCTGCAGCAACCTGTCGAGCCAAATGAACAGCCCGACGCAACGGCTGCAGTATCAAATGACGTATTAATAGACTCGCACCAATACCCAGCGCTAACGCCAGCAAGCTAATAAGGCCAAGCTGACTGTACGCGTTGCGACCATCGCGTTGAATCGCCTGGCTCTGAAATTGGTTGGCCTTATCCAACAACTCGCTGACTTGCTGGGTTTGCGCGTTCATCGCTTCGCTACTAAGAGCGCTTTGCTTGCGGCTGGCAACGAACTGTTCGAAGGCTTTTCGATAATCAGCCAGTGCATGACTTGCAGTCTGAAGCGAAACCTTTTCCTGATCATCGAGATTGAGCACCTGCATTGAAGACAGTAGGTCGCTCATGCGCATCTCCCAATCGCTACGGAAGCGCTCCTCAGCATCCAACGAATAATAAAGCTCGCTATCACGGAGCTTGGCCAGCTTGTCACGTAGAGCAGTGGTCTGCTCCAGTAACAACAGTTGCCCGCTGTCCGGAGAAGTACCTCGTTCCTGCTGTGCACTCATTGCATCAAGCTGATCGAGAAATACCAAGGTGAAGCTTTCTCCCGCTGTCTGCGCGAGTGTTTGCATGCGCAAGCGAGCCTCTCGTGCTTGCTGAAGAGACTCCGCATAACTTAGGAACTGCTTTAAATAGTCGCTGGACGCCTCCCGCATCGCGATGTCGGCGTTATTTTTTTGCGGGAGGCCATCAAAATGCCGAGTGAGCTGCTCAACTGCACCTCGCACTTGATCCTGTGCCTGAGGAGAAAGACTAAGTGCATATTCTTTTTCCGCGATACGAGCCTGCAGGACCAACGTTTGAATCCAGTCCTCGGTACGAAGTTGTTCACCACGACGCCCTAACAGACTCAAAGAATGGAAAGCGGTAATTCCCACCCCGAGAGTGAATAGCAACACCAACCCGAAACCGATCGACAGCTTGGCTCCTACCGAGAGATTACCCAGTAGTCGACTCACCAAAGACATACAAATATCCTCTTCACGCTAGTGGTGATGCAACCAGGAACAGGAAAACATGCCCACTGTCGGAGTCACTTATGCTTCGCCGACAAAGGCAGGGAGACTGACGGGATAATCCTGAACCAAGTCCAGGATTATCCGGGCGCTACATGCACCCACCGCAGGTGTGATGAAACCCTAATACGCCAATCAGGCGTTGGCACTGCACAGACGCAGTGAATGACCTGGAGTGGATTGTTCACTCAATGTCATCGGGTTGGCGACCTTGCTGCCAGAAGCATCACTGCGCAGTGTGGAAGGCAAGAGGAAGTAAGCCAGTGCCGGCAGTAATAGAAGCGCCCCCACCATGTTCCAGACAAACATGAACGCCAGGAGCACACCCATGTCGGCCTGGAACTTGATTGGGGAAAATATCCAGGTACCCACACCTATCGCCAAGGTTATCCCTGTGAGCATTACAACCTTGCCCGTGGAGACCAGGGCGCGGTAGTAAGCTTCGGAGAGGCTTTTACCTTCGCGCAAGAACCCCAGCATGATGGTCATTACATACAGCGCGTAATCAACGCCGATACCTACACCTAGAGCGATTACCGGCAGGGTCGCCACTTTCACACCGATACCTAAACCGACCATCAGTGCCTCACACAGAATCGACGTGAGCATGAGCGGAATCACTGCACACAGAGTGGCTCGCCAGGACCTGAAGGTGACGAGGCAGAGCAAAATGACTGCGCCATACACCCAGAACAGCATCTCGCGATTGGCCTCTTTGACCACAATGTTGGTCGCTGCCTCAATTCCCGCATTGCCGGCGGCAAGTTGGAATTTGACCTCATCAGTGTCATTTGCTGCTGCAAAAGCCTCGACGTGATTCACCAACCGCGTAAGGGTGTCGGCCTTATGGTCTTTGAGAAAAACGTACAGCGTCAGCAAGCTGCAGGACTCATTGTAAAGTCCCCGCGGTGCGCTGGCGGTAATCATGTTAAGCATGGCCTGGTTGTTTTGCAGCTCGTACCACTTGGAGTTGCCCTCAGACAGTCCTACCAACATACGACGATTTAACAACGCCATGGAGTTCGTTGAGTCTACCCCGGGTAAACTGCGCAACTGCCAATCCAGATCGTCGACCTTACGCAAGATGTCGTAGCTTGAGCAGGCACTCTTAGGTGTCTTCACCATTATGGCGAACAGGTCACTGCTGGCTCCGTAGCTGCGCGTCATGAAGGCATCATCGAGGTTGTAACGCGAATCCGGACGTAACTCTGGCGCACCAGCATCCAGATCGCCAATTGCCAGATGCAAGCTGACCATAAAGCCCAGCACAGCAGCCACCAGGCTGACAACTACGCTGATCAAGGCCCATGGTTTTCGAGTAAATAGATCAAGGAATCGCCAAAAAACGTGTCGCGCTTGACCACTCTGCTCGGCCCGTTCGCTCTTGAGGCTTAGCTCGGCTGCGCAGCGATTGACGCCGACATAGGAGAGCAGGACGGGTAGCAAAATGAGGTTGGTGAAAATCAGCACCGCAACGCCGATGCTAGCGATAATGGCCAAGTCTTGAATGACTTTGATCTGAATGATCATTAACACGGCGAATCCCACCGCATCACAAAGCAGTGCAGTCAGACCGGCGAGAAACAGGCGACGAAACGTGAAGCGCGCGGCAACCACTCGGTGCATGCCGCGACCAATATCCTGCATGATGCCGTTCATTTTCTGGGCGCCATGACTCATGCCAATGGCAAACACCAGAAAGGGCACCAGGACCGAATATGGGTCAAGCTCATACCCCAGCAACGGCAGCAAACCAAGCTGCCAGACAACCGCCACTACCGAGCAAAGCACGACCAGAAATGTGCTCCGCAGGCATCGGGTGTAGCCATAGAGCACTACTGTCGTGATAGCAATGGCGGCGGCAAAGAACAGCATGATTTGCCCCAGCCCATCTATCAGGTCCCCTACCTTCTTTGCGAACCCCGTGATGTGAATGTCAATGTTGTCGCTTTGAAACTCGGCGCGAAGCGCTTCCAACTGAACAGAAAGTTTGGCGTAGTCGAGGGGCTGGCCGTCCGGCGTGCGTGACAGCAAAGGAATGGAAATGATGCTGGACCGCTGGTCGAAGGCTACCAGTTGGCCTATCTCGTTGGACAACTGCACATTGCTTCGTAACTCAGCGAGGGATGCGGGGCTACCGTCGTACTTGTCAGGAATGACCGGCCCACCATCGAGCCCATCCTCCGTCACCGAAACCCAGCGTGTGGAAGGCGTCCATAGCGACTTCATGTACACGCGGTCCACGCCTGGCAGCAAAAAGATACGATCGTTCATGGACTGCAAAGTACGCAGGTAATCAGTGTCGTAGATATCCCCCTTCTTGTTGGCAACCGCGATACGCACCGTATTACCTAGTCCGGAGAGCTCCTTTTGATTGGCTAGATAATTGGCAATATAGGGATGACCAGTCGGGATCATCTTCTCGAAACTAGCGTTCAATCCCAGTCGAGTGGATTGCCAGCCGAGCAGGACCGTCGTCAGCAGACATAGCAGAAGCACCCAGTGGCGATGGTTGAATAGAGCACGCTCAACCAAGGTCCCTGACCTTGGATCAAATATGCCTGACTCAGGCAGGGAAGGATGACGAGCGGAATTCATATGCTCACTCCGAAACTTCAGTGGCGGGATGTGAAAAACGTGACAAACCAGCAAAACCGGAGGTAATCAGACTACCGTCGACCGCCTCAACAATGCTGCTCACGGGAATTCCCAGCGGATTGCCCACCGGGTTAAGTGCTAAACCATTTGAGGCGGAGCTACTGAACAAATCACCAGTTTGATTGGCTAGCAATACACTTCCATCTGGCAATCGAGCGGAACTACTGATTGAACTCGGCCTAGACACCTTCAATTGATTAAAGCTGGCACCATCATCAGATGACAAATAGGCATGGCCTTTAAGTCCCGCGATCAGCAGAGCTCCGTCACCACGTATATTCGCAGTGAAAAAGCTACCGTTATATGGGCTTGGCAAATGTGTGAAAGACTTTCCGTCATCTGTTGAGCGAGCTACATAACCTTGTTCACCGGCAAGGAACCAAAGGTGGTCTTTCCGAGCGATCGCGTAGATGTGCACAAGCGACGGATTTTCGATGCTGCCTATCAGCGATTGCCATGTTGCCCCACCATCCTGAGTAGAAAAAACCATTCCGTAGGAGCCGGCTACGAGGCCGTGGTTGGCATCAAGAAAATGCAGGGCCAGGAATGGTTTATCCGGCCCATCTGCTACCAGGCGTTCGGCATTGGAAATGCGCATATCAGCCGCGTCGGCATCGACTGCATTAGCTTTTATATCTTGAGCTGCCTTCAACTCAATCTCTGCAGCCTGTATACCCGTAAGCTGGAGGCTCCAGCGCTCACCACCGTCCGCAGTGGCCAACACTGTGCCACCGTGTCCGACTGCCCAGCCATGTTCGTCATCGATGAACTGAACCGCAACCAGACTGACTGAGACCGGTACCTGCACCTGTCTCCAGGACTGGCCATTGTCATCGGAAAGTACAATGACGCCTCTTTCACCAACCGCAATCAGTCGATCACCAGCACGTGCCAAATCAATCAGAACAGCATGAGCGGGTGTGGCGATTTGCATCGCCGATGAGCTCAGGACAGAGCCTACGGCTCCACCCTCAGCACAAGCAAGCGAAGCTAAAGCAGACAAAGCCAAAGCTAACGCCAAGGCACTTAAACGACTGTTTATTATCATTTTTATTATCTCTTGAACCGCGTGTCGCAAAAGCACCGACAACTGAGATTGTCGGTGCTTTTCAGAGAGTCTTAGCGTTAACGCACACCCTGCCCCGCCATTACTGTTGGCGAGAAGTCAGACTTCTTGAAACGCTCGACAATCCCCCATTGCGAGGACTGTCCAGTGAGCAGGTCAAGTACAAACCAAGTACCGGACATAAAGTCATAGAACCCCGACGAGACAGAAGCCTGGGCAGGAATATCTGGCATGACTGCCGGTAGCGCCCACAGCGTTTTGGCCAATTGACCACTTGCATCCCAACGATCGCCCAACAGCGCTTGCCAGGTATCTTCATCCAGGTAGTAACGGCTCTTAACCATTTGATGGCGCTCGCCAGGCTTCAGATTTGCCTCGACAACCCACACACGATGCAGTTCCCAGCGCAAGACGTCTGGATTAAGATGCCGCTTACCAAGTACGTCTTCCGGTTTGCCTGCGGTAAAGAATTTATTGGTGTTATAGGGAATATAAAGTTCCTTTTTACCTACCAACTTCCAATTGAACCGGTTGAGCCGCCCTTTATAAACGGACAGTTCGTCGTAGGCCATCACGCCTGCTGTTGAAGGCGCTGGCGTGTCGCAGCAGGAGTTAGGTACCTTGCGCACTCGCCGTTGGCCGGCAAGGTAGATATGCGTCTGTGATTTATCGGCATTGAGATTGGCCCGATCCATCGCCTGCTCACCAGCACGAATCGGTGGGCCAATATTAAGCAGGCGAATCATCCAGTAATCGCCATCGAAAGTCTGCGCCGAGCCATCCTGAAAGTAATACGGCATCTCTTGGATAGCCTTACCATCGGTAGTCATTACCTGTTGACCATCGGCAGTCATCAAATAAAAGCGAGCGTCCCGCGTAATGGAGGTACCGCTCCAACTCAGCAGATGGTTCCACATCGCCTCGTCACCATTTTTCGGAATCGGAAACGGGATACCGCCATAAGCCCCTTCGGGCATTGGACCCGCGCTACCCTCTACCAGCGTGGCATTAACCGCATTCTTGGCTGTATTGTCATATACCCACTGCGGAGCCGCTGCTGTTCGACGTGTTGGGTAGATATCCATTCGATAGGTGTCTGGATACCGTTTGAACATTTCTTTAACACCATCGCTCAACTTATCTGCGTATTGAGCCATGTTCTTCGAAGTAATGCTGAACAGTGGTTTATCCGCGGCGAAAGGATCGCCACGCTTACCACCCTTCTGATAAGACGGATCAACGGTGGTATATCCACCCTCCCATGCCGGGATAGTTTTATCCGCGTTACCAGCCCGCTCAGCGCCAAAGGGGGTCAGGCTTTTGCCTAAATCATCTACTCCGGTAGCCAACGCGGACGCGCTAAAAGCAATAGCACTCATTATAAAAAAATAAGCAGCACTGAATTTAATTCGAGAAATCATGTTCAAGTCCTCTTAGAAAGTGCTCTTGATAGAGAAGGCCAGGTAATCCCGATCTTTAAATGATTGCTTATAATTAAACTGGCTGGCCTCATTGAGCGTAGTGTCAGATGGACCGTAATAATGTGTGTACGTCAAACCACAAGTGACACGATCAAGGTAGGTGGCGGTTACACCGATATTGAAATCACCACCTTTATCAGGACCGAAAGCGCCAACTACAGCGGACTTACCCATAGGGAAGTAGCTGACACCTAGCGGAACACCAAGATCGATACCCGGGAATACCTGACGATAAGTTGGTGTATACACCAACTTGAGCCCTACCCCGTCATCTGTAGCATTCGGATCCAGTGCTGATCGGTTTTCAGTAACCTTCAACAAACGGTTCCAGGCAATCTCACCGATAAAGCTGGCCTCATTGGATATGAAAGTTGGCTCGAGAGATGCGAGCACGTTCAAATTCACGTGGGCAGTCCGCCCGACCGCGTAAAGTGGATGATTGTCATTGTCAGCGTCTACATCTGGCAGTACGACCTGACCATTCGATACCAGGGGCATATTCCAGCGCATAGACGCTTCCCCGGCAAAGTTATACTCACCCACTGACGTGGTAAAACTTGCGCCCAGTGCGCGTATATCCTCCGGATACACCCAGAAGAACTCACCTACTTGTCCGGTTGCAAAATTAGGGGCGCCTACGCCAGGACGGAGGTACAACTGCGGGGTTTTATCATGGTATTGGATAGCATAAAGCCCGTAATCGACAGTTTCAGCTGCATAGCGTAACTGCAGGCCACCCTGTCCAGAACTCCGGGCTTTTTTGTCCTTACCATGAAAAAAGGCCGCAGGGCTGATTGGATTACCACCGAGAAAATCGGGGAATGGCTCCCCGACAATCAGGCGCTCAGCCCCCTCTCCCATCATGTCGAGCGTGGAAAAATAGCTACCCGCCGCAGGTAATCGTGTTTCTTCCCACTCAAACTGATAGAACGCACCCAACGAAAGCGCATCAGTAAGTTGGTAGGAAGTAGACAACTGACTAACTGGTCTGGTGATTTCCTTGAACTGGGTGTTGGGTACTGAAATAGCCTTTACCACGTCCACCGGAGCCATTCCGCCAGCAATCCCATTGGCCCCGAAAAACAGACTTTCCCCCCAAATTAGGCCATGCCGACCCAAACGAAAGGACAAAGCTCGATCCGCAACTTCACCATTCCAATAGACGAATGCATCTAATAACTCACCATCACCGCCGTGCAGATGTCGAGTGTCATCAGTGAATTCGTCATAGGCAACCGACACCTGATTCGCGCGCGCGGGGTTGTTGTTATCGTTGTCCTTCTGGTATTCGGTGTCGAACCAGGCTGCTCCGCTTAGACGACCACCAAAATTACGGTAACCGATATCCATTTCCGAGAGCAGGTCAAAACGGTTAGAGATAAGGCCCTTATCAAAAGCACGGTCACCGTCATCCTGGTTCAGGCTGACTTCGCTTTTCGAAAGCTTGCTGCTTGGGTCCTTCAGACGCCATGCAGAACTGTACTTGAGGGTGTTATCCCAGCGTGCACTAAGATCATTGTCGCCCGTATCAATTTGAAATGCACTGGCACTCATCGATATCACACTCAGCGCACCTCCTGCTAGAACGCATGATAGGAACTTTGGCCGCCCTGAAGGCGACGGACATGAGTACGTAGTAGACTTTATTACACGCATATACGAACCTCTTTTGTTTTTGTATTAGGCTTCGCTAAACTTGAAATTTGACGCTACTTAACCGCTCCTTCCGAAAACGCATATACCTATCCGGGTCTCACCGAGCACCAGCGATATGACCATTCCCATTAAATTTAACAATACGGGACGTTTCGTATACTTACAGCTATCAACCAGGCCTGTCAAGCCCGGGGTGATGTGTTTTGCCTACGGATCCCTGTTGGGGGGCTGGCATACCGTGACCCTGGCAGCGTCTAAATCCGAGGATCCACCAACAGAAAGCCCTGTAAGACAGATAGTTGTGATTTTTTGACGTTTGAAAGTTGCAGCCGCTTTTCCTGCCGGGTGAACAGACAACGCGCAAGCGCAATCTCACCTTTCATCTGCTAAGCGGCAACAATCATAAGCAAAACGGAACGTACCGTTTATTACATTTCCATTTGTTATGTTCTGCAAGCTAAATGCGAGAAAAGTTAAGGTTTAGAGTTCAACCTGAAAGGCATAAAATAGCGCCATGTATCGCTTCTCTATGCCTAAGAATCGATACGCGCTGAATGGCAGATGGCGTCAAGGGCAGTAAAGCCAAATCGCCACAATGATTTTATTAAAAAAACGCTTGCACTAGAAGCCAAGCGTAAAATTGCAGCACCTAATTAAAATTTAAACATTCCATTGAGCATCACTGTGTCGCCTTCCGAAGTATTTCGAGCATAAACATCTTTTTGATAGCCGAGTACTACTCCAAAATCCCGACTTGCGTAGCCCACTTGCGGGCCGACCTTTATGGATCTTGTTCGATTACCTACATCATCCCCGTGGGACTGGTCATCATTCAACTGAGTCGACAAATATCCACCAATACCTGCCAGCCAGTTCTGGGTCAGCCGATAGTTAAATCCATAGTCTGCAACGACCTGCACTCCAGATTTATAGTCAGTCTTTGGATTTTCGTAACTATAGTTGACACTGATCTTCGAGCTGACCTCAACTTGCGGCATTGGAAACCACGTAAAGGCGTAAGCAGCATAAATTGCCTTACTATTGTTTCCTGGATTAATCAAGGCGTGTTCATCATATTTCCCCCAAGGCGCTACAAAATCCAACTCCAGGTTATGAAGATAGGTTGGAGACTGCCAGCTGACCAAGGCACCGAATAATGGGTCGCCCATTCCATTCGAGGAGTCTCTACCAAATGCTCCCAATGCAGGAATATCCAGGTGACCAGCAACGTAAGGAACTGCGAGCTGCAATGAAACGTTCCCGCCAAGTAGTGATGGCCCATCAAGCGTGTGTACTAATCTCAAAGCATGCGAGTGAACTCTTCCTTTAGCCTTTTGAAATACCTTATTTCCTTGCCCATCTCGAATTGAATCTATGGCAACGGTTTTATTGTATGTATAGGCATGGGTTTCACCTGGAGCACCTACTGCCCCACTCATGACAGTTACAATACCCAATGGATAACTGGAAGCACCTCCTTCAAGCGCCATCGATTTGGCGGCAAACAGCAATACACCAAAAAAAATCACCAGGCGAAAATCAGCTGGAGTCTTCATCACACGTTCCTTTCTTGTTTTTGTTTTTGGCAATGGAAATTGACGCAGTCAAATAACATAAGGATCTGCCAAAAATCCTCTGGATGCTACTCTTCCATTAAAAATATTTCTTTCATCTCAGTAATTTCCAAACTCACAGGTGTCAAACGCAAGCCAATACAGGGTCCTTTTATGCACAAACCCGAACTAATTTCAAACAACGCACCATGACCACTACAAACGATATGACTGGACTCGCTGTCGAGATAACGATTCTTGCGAACTGGCATAGTTGAACCGGGCCAATGGGGACAAGAATTTTTATAGCCATAGATATTTCCGCAGTCATTGACTAAAAAAATGTCGTCGGGACCTGTGCTTTCCTTCCTGAACCCCAAAGATTGGCCTGGCGCAATTTGCTCGAGATGGCAAAGCCTGCGGCGATCAGATTTTGCCATCTTCAACCTACCCCCCTTATTAATCAGGCTTGCCGCCAGGAGCCCATTTTTCACGCCATTGGAACAGGAACACCTGGGAGTTATCCATGATTGCAGGGGCTACGCGCGGCGACCAGTCATCGTCGTGCTGATCCATATCGGCGTCGTACTCGATGTGGCAGCCCAATGGGGTGTTGAAGTACCAGAACCAGTTAGACCCAAACTTATGTCGCCCCGGCCCCCAATATGACTCATAACCTTTAGCTGCAAACGCATAGCCGGCTTGCAGTACTTCCTGAGGCCCCCCCATATGGAAGGTAAAGTGCTCGCATCCCTGCAAATGCGGCGGGGTTTGAATGAAGAAAAGGGTGTGGTGGTCGAAAGTACCCGCAGGACGCAGAAATGGACCCATCCCGACAAATTTGTCGGTGAGTTTGAAACCCAAACGATCCGCATAGAAGCGCTCGGCCTTTTCGATATCTGGAACGAAATAAACAACGTGGGAGAGCGTTCGTGGCTTGGGAGCGAGCTCGGAACTTTCATCCACACCGGTTTTGTTCGCAGGACGGTGAATATCTCCCGGCGCGTTTACGCGCTCGGCGGGCAGTTTGTGCGGCTTTCTGATCGAAACTTGAAAGCCCAGAGCGAATCCGAGATCGTCCACTAACTCCAGTGAACCATCGGCCAGAACCTTGACTTCACGCTCGCCCTCGAACTCCTTCCGGATGCTCGCGAGAGTCGCGATGTCTTTTACGCCATACATTGTCTTGCGCAACATGTTTGCGGTCGGCAAATTCCAGGCAGGGAGCGACGGATCGTCACGATGCTTGATAACTACACCAGTTCCATCCAATGCTTCAAAGCGTCCACCCCCTACCGGCTCAAGGCCGTAATCTTCCAAGAAGCGCTCACTGAGCGCGACATCGTCAACACCAAAATACAAAGTGTCCGGTCCAAGGATGTTCATTTCAACACCTATCAAAGAATGCGTTTTTCTTATGTCAGGCCAGAACCATTGCCGGGCCTGAGATCTCTGATGCGCGCGTGAGTTTCAAATACACGTCACATGAATGGCTTGCGCTCTTCAGGCCACCATAGACCGGAAATAGGTTGTCCCATCTTGTTGCGCAGAGTTCCGACGCCATCAACGATAATTTCGACGACATCACCGGGCTGGAGCCTACGATCGAGCTCCAAAGCTGAACCACCGCCCATCGTACCCGAGCCGATTACATCGCCCGGCACGATGGCTTCACCAAGGCTAGCCCAGGCAATCAGCTCGCCAATTGTCCAAAGTTTATTGGAGCTGTCACCCTTACCCCAAGTCTCGCCATTGACGCGGACTTCCATGCCGATCCGGTCCAAATCTTTGAATTCATCGACGGTGGTAATCCAAGGCCCGATACCGTAGGCGAAGTCTTTACACTTGGTGGGACCCATCCCAATTGGCATTTCGACCGCCTGACAATCGCGGGCGCTAAAGTCATTGAAGATGGTGATACCGAACAGGTGATCAAGCGCGTTTTCAGGGCGCAGACTTTCTCCACGCTTTCCGATGACGTAACCAAGCTCCAGTTCGTAGTCCATGTGCTGGATGTATCCTGGCCACGGAACTTCCGCTTCATGCCCAATCACCGTATGCGGCGTACCTTTGAAATAGCCGGGCACCTTCAGAAGATTTGGAGTGGGCGGCTGGCCAATTTTTTCATGGAAGCCTTTGATGTGGCCCACGAATGTCAGTCCATCTCGCACCACAGAAGGATCCGAGGCTGGCAACCACTGCACGCTATCGAATGAGATTGAATGTGCATCTGGCCGCTTAGCATTGATCTTTTCTGCTGCCTCGATAAACGGCGTGCCCAATGCAATTGCCGCCGACATGCTGCCAGGGAAAACAGCATTTGCGTATTGCAGAGCGCTTTCCCGGGAAGAACCGCCCTTGACCAACTGCTCATGGAGCGCGCGCTTCAGGTCGATGACCCGATGCTCCTCTGGAACTACCAGCACCAAGCGGGCTTCCGCACCGTCGGGCCCGTTAACAGAAATTCGGCCTAGCTTCATGTGATTTCCCTCTTTTTATTGACTTGAACGAGCCTGAATCAGCTTTGCAAGACTCAAAGCTAAACGACACGCACCGTTTTGTAAAGGGCAAAAATCGGTACAATTTAGAAGATTTCGCTGATACGCCAAGCCGTGGCGTAGACAGATCAGCAGGAGCCGGGAACTGAAGCCGTCGGATTGATAATTTTGGCAGACAACAAATATACTAATCGTATCGTTTTGTTTCGTTTATAAGTTCGTGCAATGAATCATTGTCAGACCATCTCAAGACCGCAGCGCCAAGGAACACATCAATGCAGGTTAAGAAAACCTCAATGCCTACTGGACGCCCCCGTAGTGAAGCGACACGCCGACTGATCCTGGATGCTGCTATCAGCCTCCTCCAGGACAAATCGATTCAAGCAATCTCTATCGAAGCGATAGCACGAGAGGCAGGAGTGAGTAAGGCGACCATTTATCGATGGTGGGAATCCAAGGCTTCCGTCGTGATCGATGCGTTTATCGAGCAACACTTGGTTAAAACAACGCTTCCTCGAGGCATGCGCCCACGCGAGGCCATAACGCACCATTTCCGTTCTTTCGTAACGCAGTATTCAGGATGGCCCGGCCGGCTCGTCGCTCAAATTGTTGCTGAAGGTCAATCTGATCCAACCATCCATCGCGTCTTCCGTGAGCGATTTCATTACGGTCGAAGAGCAGTCGTCAGAGAGATGCTTGAAGAGTGGAAAAACAGCGGCGACATTTCAAAAGGTGCAGATGTCGAAGTACTCATGGATTTGATCTATGGGCCGGTTTATATGCGCCTGATGATAGGTCATGCCCCTCTGGACGAGTCCTTTGCTGAATCACATATCAATTACATATGCGAATTGCTGGGCTCTAGATCCTGAAAATCGCGATGATTACCATACTAAAAAGCCGGCCTTATGGCCGGCTTGTGTATTTCACAATACAGGGTGGGCCGTCTCTGGATGACCCTTATGAATACCGAATTAGAAAGCAGTATTTGTCTTTCCTTTCAACGCGAGTATTTCCCTTGCCTCTTGAGGTGTAGCAATTTCAAACCCCAACTGTTCCACGATACTTCGGATTTTCCGCACTTGTGCGGCATTAGAAACCGCCAACTCACCGCGCCCGATGTACAAGCTATCTTCAAGACCCACTCTGACGTTGCCGCCCATAATGGCCGCGAGAGTCGCTAGCGACATCTGGTCTTTACCTGCGCCCAATACTGACCAGTGATACTGATCACCAAATAGACGATCTGCGGTTCGCTTCTGATGCATCACATCTTCGATATGAGCCCCCATGGCACCACGCAATCCAAAAATTGTCTGGATGAACAATGGCGGCTTAACCAGTCCTTTATCCAGGAAATACTTCAGCGTGTACAAGTGGCTGACGTCGTAACACTCGAACTCAAAGCGGGTACCGGTATCACCAATGGTTCGCAGGATCCATTCGATATCGGAAAAAGTATTGCGGAAGACCAGATCCTTTGTGGCATTAAGATGCTCCACTTCCCAGCTGTAACGCCACTCTCGATCCTTGCTGGCCATTTCGGAAAGGTTGAGGTTTATAGACCCCATGTTCAGGGAGCACATTTCCGGCTGTAGCGCTACACCCGCCGCCGCACGCTCGCTAATTGCCATTCCCGGGCCACCACCGCCCGTAGAAATGTTCACGATGGCATCCGTTTCGGCCTTAATTCTCGAGACGAATTGACGAAAGATTTCAGGGTCGCCAGTGGGACGACCATCCTCAGGGTTTCGGGCGTGAAGATGAACGATCGCCGCTCCCGCTTTTACCGCTTCGATCGCCTGATCGCCAATCTCCTGAGGAGTAACCGGGAGATGAGGAGACATCGACGGCGTATGTGCCCCGCCCGTGATAGCGGCGGTTATTATAATTTTTCTCACAGTTCTTCTCCTTCTTTCAGCGCTAACAGGACGAACAGCATTCGACAGTTACGCCCGGAACGATTCGACCAACTGTGGTTGGTTGCGCGCTGTACCAGTACGTCTCCTGGCCGCATAACGGTCTCACCGTGATCCATCATCGCGACAATCTCGCCCTCGAGTACCACGGCGTAATCAAGGGATTGCGTTTTGTGGAACCAGAAATGTCGAGGCTTTTTCTTGTCGCGCACACCTTCACTATCAAGAAATTCGACCAACTTTTCCTGGTCATAAACTTCATCTGGCGGGAAGTCGACTATTCGAAGAAGCGAACCCTCATCAGAATGAAAACCAAATTTGTGTCCGGCTGGCGCTGGATCCAAACCGCCCGCACGCCCAACACCCGTTGCCCAGACGACCTGTGCAACCGGCTTACCAGCTTGTGCCAGAACATTTGGTGTATTGGCGTCACTGGTGATAATCGACTCACCAGCTTCGTTGTGACCAGTGACAATCCTCCGTACTGGCTTATAAGCCACTTCGGTAATGTTATTCATCATGCAACCTCAAAAACGGTTCGTTTAGTTTCGTTATTAATCAAATTTTTTGAGTCATACCGCCTTTAGGCGACTCACTGGCATAACCACAAATGTTGCTGACGAACTGGCGATCAGCACTTCTCGCTGAGGGTCATGAAGTTCGGCCCTGGCGAACGCAATTTGACGACCCACACGTTCAACTGTTGCCTTTGCTTTCAACAACGATGGCTTCGCAGCCGCCTGCATATTCACCGTAATGCTGGTAGTGGCACAGGTTTGCCCACAGGGCAGCGTGCTGAGTACTGCAAAAGCCATGGCATAGTCGAGCATGGTCATCAATGTGCCACCGGATACAACGCCATTTCCCTGAAGGGATGTTAATGGCGCTTCGAAACTAAGTTCGACAATGCCAAGGCCGCCATTAATCAACCTCGCGCCAAGTGCACTTAATCCAGCAGTCAATTCAAACGGGATGTCAAATTGGGCCTCTGAAATAGCACGCTCCAAAAAAGCTCGGTCTGGGTTGTCAATGATTTTTTGCACAAGACGTTACCTCAACCTGAATGACTGATGCAGTTCTGCCGTTGCGCACCCAGTCCGGCAATTGTGCCAACCATAATGTCGCCGTCGCGCAAGAAACGATTGTAATGAGTTCCATTACCTGCAGGGGAGCCTGTACAAATCACATCGCCGGGCAATAGCTTTGCGTACTTCGAGATGTATGCGATTTGTTGTTCAATCCCAAAAAGCATATCTGCCGTCGTCTCATCCTGCATTGTTTTGCCGGACACTGTCAGTTGCATCGAGAGGTTGTGGGGATCTTCAACGAACTGCTTGGGAACCAGATACGGACCAAGCGGAAGAAAGCCTGGCTGCCCTTTCGATCTGAGCCAGTCAGTACCGAGCATCTTGTAATCAGTGCGTGGAATGAGGTCGCGAGCCGAAATGTCATTGACGATTGTGTAACCGGCTACATAATCCATGGCATCTTCCACACGGATATTGTACCCCTCCTTGCCTATCACTACGGCCAACTCAAGCTCCCAGTCAGGCTTGCTGGTAGTGGGAGGAAGAACCAAGTCGTCATAGGCTCCCGAAATGGCAGAGACGGGCTTGGTGAATACATAGGGTTCTCCATTAGCGACCCTGTCATCCATCATGTCTTCAGCCCAAGTCCTCAATTCTTCCTTGCTTAGCCCTTCTGGACCGACATTTGAATCGACGGTCAAATCCACTACATGCTTTCGATAGTTTGCGCCTGTGCAGAACACTTGACGCGGCAGATCAACTGCAGGGCGAAACGTGAGTTGATTTTCATCATACCAGGACGACGTAATGACTTTATTGACAATCGATTCGAGCGCGGCGTAACTGGCATCCCAGTTTTCAAGTAGCGACAGCACACTTTTTTCTCGGAGAATATCAACTCCGAACTCCTCAGCCACGCGACTGACTGGGATAACCTTTGCGTCAATAACCAGGCCAGCAAAGCGTTGCTGTGGATTGGCTTTTAAAGAAAATGTACCGAGCGAGAACTTCTTCAAGTGTACCTCCGAATTATTGTAAGAATGAGCCGTCGACAATTTGCTCATAGGTAAAATCCGCGCCGGGCAACCCTAGCAAAGCCCTCTGCCCAATAAGAAGCTCAAGACCCTCGCGAGAAGGCATCAGCGTTTCAGGAAATGTATTCACCATTGCTTTTACTGCTTCGACAGGCATGCCAAGCAGCTCCAAAGCCTCTGTCAGCTTTACCGTGTCGCCAGGCATGGTCGTAAGTGTTGCGCTGAGGATGCGTACCCACGCTTTCAGTGCGTCATTCGCCTGACTCGCCGACTTCCTCACGACCAGTCCTTGACCAGGAAAATTGGTAAATACACCCTGAATCGTTGCAATAGTCTTGAGTCCCCGCTGAACCGCCATGGTGTCGAACGGAGGCCCGAGCAAGGTCGCATCACCCTCCCCCGCAACAAGAGCCGCAAACCGCTCACGCACCCCGCCAACGGGTGTCAGGCGATAATCGTCGGCGCGGAGCCCTGCTTCCTTGAGTAGCGCTCGAAGGGCAATGACAAAACCGTTCTCGGGGGCGTCCACCAGAATGTTGGCACCGCGCAAATCTGCAGGAGCGGATAGGGCCGAGGAACCGACCAGTTGTAACGGCGTGGTGGTTTCAATCTGAGCAATCACCACGAAGTCTTGTGGACCTTGCCGGCGGTTCCAGTGCAAAACGTTGTCGATTGACGTTACGACCGCGTCGACCTCTCCTGCACAGAGTGACGAGTACTGCTCATCAGACGATTGAGTCATCGAAGACTCGATACGCAAATCCGCCGGCGTTTGCCACGAGGCTGATACCGCAATAGCAGGAGGGACAAACCACATCACTCGAAGAGAGTCGTTGGACATTTTTTATTCTCGTTGAAATTACCCCATATATAAAACTATACGTACCGTATTGTCAACGAGGCGACCATCGCTTGATTAAGCCGTCAGAAGGGGGGTATTACAGGTCTAACACCATACGAGGTGTCTTGCTTCCCGAGCAGCAGACAAAGAGCGTCTTGCCTGCCTGCTTTTCCGCCTCGCTCAGAATTGAATCGCGATGGTCTGGCGTGCCCTCCAGCACCCGCACTTCACAAGCACCACAGATGCCTTCGCGACAGGAATGCATCATCTCAACACCGTTTTCAATCAGCGCATCGAGTATGCTTTTGCCCTGCTCCATCCTGAGAGTCTTCCCGGTCCTCGCCAGTACGATCTCATACCCACCCGACGTCGCGGCTTCCTGCAGCGGTATAAAGCTCTCGAAGTGAACCCTGCCATCAGAGATGGACAGCGCCTTTGCTTGCTCGGAATAGACCTGAATCATCCCAGCCGGCCCACAACAATAGTAATGTCGGGTTCCATCATCACCACGGAAAACCTCCTGAATGTGAGCGACGGTAGCCTCCACGTCGTACCCCAACAGCAACTGGACCTTGTCCTGGGTGATGTGGCCTTGCATCGCGTCGATCAACGCGGCGTGGTTAACACTACGAGCGAAGTAATGCAGCTCCCAGTCCATTTTTTTGCTATTCAAGTACTGCGCCATACACCAAAGCGGCGTAACCCCTATCCCACCCGCGATCAGCACAGAACGGTGCTCGCCTTCAGCAAGGGGGAACAGGTTTCTTGGCTCACTGACCTGCAACCTGTCCCCAGGACGCAAGCGTTCGTGAATCATGATCGATCCACCACGACTTTTAGGGTCTTTGGCTACCGCTATGACGTAACGATTTCTCTCGGAAGGATCGTTCAGCAAGGAGTAACTACGCAGAGGAATACCCTCTGCAATGACGTCAATGTGCGCCCCTGGAGTAAATGCAGGAAGCGTCACACCCTCCAGCCCTTTTAACTCATACGCCAGTACCCCATCTGCCTCATGGGTGACTGATTTGATGTACACCTGGAATGTGTTTGGCATTTCGCAACCTAGCCCGAACCATGGATTGTTAGTGGAGCGTTCGGCCGCCAGCTCATCGAGCTGACGGCCTGACGGGCTCAGAGATAAGTCATTCTGCGTTCTTGACGCTTCTGCTCCGTGTAGTCCTGAATGACGGTCCCAACAGGAATCATGTCAGCCAACGCTCTCAATGAACGGTAGTCGCTCGCCTGCGCCTGGACGCTGTCTTCATTGGCTTCCGATTGACGAATCCGCTCCATCAATTCACGCCGTAAACGGACAATTGCGAGATCCCCGCTACCCAGGAACTCTCGCGTCCGATCGACAATGGGAATGCTCTCGGCAACGGCGTAATCCTCAAAAATAACGCCCGGAACGCCTGTCCAGCTCCGACCGGCACGCATTGCTTCGCGATCTTGCCCATAGTTGAGAAGACCTTGGCGGGACGCTGCGAAGTTGTCGTCGGATTCATCAGTACCATCCAGCGCGAAATCCGGGAGGTTTTCATCGATAGGTTGGCGCGAATCCCAATAGACATACCACTGAAGACTGCGCGTATTGTTAACCGGCACTACGATGATCAGAAATCCCGCTTCTTGTTCGGTGGTACCAATGAACGCGCTCGCCGGTGCTACAAACTCGGTCACCCGAAGGTAGTCCTGCTCCTGACCCGTGGTGCGCAACGAATACGACCGTAAGCCATACGGCTTGCTCTCGAGCGTGTACTTGGGGGTGTCGTTGCCAGTGACGAGCTGGAGCCCGGCCTGGGGAAGCTCCGGGTTCGCCGTGGTGTCATGGTGCAGCAGTCCGATATGGGCCGAGTCCATTAACGTTTCGACGTTTTGCAACCAGTTCGCTTCGTTATAGGAAGCCCGCGGTCTGGCGTGCTTACGATCAAAATAGGTGAATGCATAATCAGTGAAGGCCGGCGCTTCGCCCTCACCCAAGTACACCCAGACAATACCGCCACCCTCTCGCACCTCGAACCCTTGCCCCTTTACCTTTTTGCAAAAAGCCTGGTCCTTCTCGGTTGGCATTTTGGTGCAGTTGCCCTGCGTGTCAAAACTCCAGCCGTGGAAGATGCAAGTCAGGCGGTTTCCTTCATTTCTACCGAGCGCGAGCGAAACGCCGCGATGGGGGCATGCCTCATGGAGGAATCCGACATGACCATCATCCGCGCGAAAGGCGACATATTTTTCGCATAGCAATTCGACACGTTGTGGCGTTCCTCCCGGCTCAAGCGCCTCACTGCGCAGCGCAGGAATCCATTGTCTTTTCCAATACCTGTGCAGAGGTGTGCCAGGGGAAACGTCCGTCAGCAGGCGGTTCTGTTCAGCGGTCAGCATAGCGAGCCCCGTTCTTGTTTTTTAGAAGAGCCGCAGCTAGGCGGCCAAAACTATCTTAATAACAAAGTATCTCAGTCTTTAAGATAGTTTTAGGCTATTCTCGCTTTTAGAGCTCGTCAAGAAAATTCGTTAGCATGTTAACGCTTTGCCGTGAGCGCTCCGTCGACTCCCGTGCACTGAGGTTCATCGCCTCAATGACAGCCCTGGCAGCGCCATAGCTGCAGGGCACACCCGGTTCACACTGAGGTATGATCACCTCAAAGCCACCTGATGGATTTTGCATGAGCGATTTATTGTTTCCTGCCGCCAGCCCTGAGGCCGTTGCGCAAGCATGGCGTAACGAACGTCCGGATCTGGATCACCATGGATTGGCGATTACACTCCGAATCCGAAGCCTCGCCATGTTGATCGATCACCACATAGAGGTAATCGCGGACGACCTTGAACTGGGGATGAAGGATCTCATGCTGCTGTTCGCTTTACGGCGAAGCGGCCCGCCTTACTGCATGCGCCCTACCGATGTCTTTCGTCTGCTGAAGGTGACGTCGGGCGCCGCCACCTATCGAGCGGACAAATTGGTAGAACGCGGCGTCGCCAACCGTATTCCCGATCCACGTGATCGCCGAGGCCAATTGATTCAATTGAGTGAGGAAGGAATGCGTTTGGTAGATGTCGCTATCACCCGTCTGGCGGAATCGAGTTCAAAATGCCTCGATTCGCTCGATAGCAAAGAAGGTGAGCTTGATCAGATTGGCCATCTGTTGCATTCGTTGGAGGCCGGGTGGATGGAGATTACCCCCCTTAGTGAAAACCCGCTCGCACGCTCTGACGATTCTGGTCTGTGATGAGCAGTCCAAAACGGTGGATGAGTGGATGTCGCCGATTGGAAAAGCAGACACCCCTTTCAGGGCTTGATCTTTTTAAGATCTTCGAGTAATTCGAGCAGTTTCTGCAATTTTTTCTCACCAAACTGCCGCTGGATCTCGAGGTAATTGCGCTCCATCCCTTCGCTCATCGACAAAAAGCATTCATACCCTTGCTCGGTCAGATTGAGGAAAATGCGGCGCTGATCTTCAGCCGATTTCCTGCGAATGACCAGTCCATCGCGCTCCAGGCGCTTGAGCACACCACTCATGCTGGGCTTTAGAATACAAGCCTGATGTGCCAACTGATGACTTTCCAGTTCGCCCTGTTGGCGAAGAATTCGAATGACTCGCCACTGCTGCTCGGTCAAGTCATGATCGTTCAGGCCAGGACGGAAAAACGTCATAACCGCTTCGCGAGCCTGGAGCAAAGTGAGTGTCAGGGAAGGTCTGGGATTGGGCATATTGAGTGGACTATGTGAACCAGCCAACAGCTTACGGTTGGTGCTTCAGTAGCGCAACCGGCTGGAGGTCGCCGCGCACCTGTCCCCAGAAACAACCCCGCTGCAGTCACCCGAAATACAGGTCATTAGCGAAACCCCGAATGTCGCAGGCGATACTCTCCTGGCGTTATTTGTGCGTTGCGTTGGAAAAAACGATTGAAATACGCCGGATCCCTGAAACCCAGCAGGTAGCAGATTTCATTTGCCGAGCTGCCCGTGAACAACAGCAAACGCTTGGCTTCCTGCATGACCCTTTCGAACACCAGGCGTTTGGACGGCAAATCGGCAATACGCCTACAGACATCGTTAAGCCGAGCTTCGGTAACGCCAATGGCCTGCGCATAACGGCCAAGCGCCCAGTGCTCCAGATAATGCTCTTCAATCAGTGCATTGAATCGATGAAAGATCTGCAAGTCTTCACGTCGCGTAGGCGTCGCTTCGAGAGGGTTTGCGCACAGCCTTAATACGCTGACCATGATCAGTCGAGTCAGGCTTAGCACCGCTGCGCTGTGACCGGCGGCCCCACTGTTCATCTCCCCTCGCAGCTCTTCGAATAAAAATGCCAGACGCCGCGATTCGCTTTGCTGCTCAGGCTTGAGGTGATCAAGCGCCACACAGGCTGCGGGAAGTTGCGGCCCCAATGCCAGCCCAGGATCGCTTTCGATCAATTGCCAGATCAACTGCTGGCGAACGGTGAGCACGTGGCCATCGCTGTCCGCCTCCGTCACGAAGGAATGGGGAATCGTCGGTGGGGTGAGAAAAAACATGGGGCCAGACTCGACGTACTGCTGATCATCGAGATAAACCCTCACCGTTCCGCTCTTGACGTAATGCACCTGAAAAAATCGATCGTGGCGGTGCACTGGCATGTTGCGACCAAAGAAACCCGCCAGGTTGCCGAGCTTGTCGTAATGCACTTCGCTATCGCTGTAACGCTGATCGTAGACCTGGCCGATGTTGATGTTAGGAATTGGATACCGATCGTTCATCACACATTTCTCATTTTTCTTGTCCCGACATCCCCCGCCCCCATGGTGCACTCGTTGCGAGTAAATCGCCATGAACGATAAGGCGCTTGACGATCATTAACATATTAATTATAACGATAACATGTTAACAATAATTAGGCCGGACACCTCCCGTCCCGCCACTGCCAGGAGAGAAGCATGAGCCATGCCTTGCATGACATCGCGACCGGCACCTTGCTCGGTGTAGCGCTGAACTACCAGGGATTGCTGCTGAAGCGCCTTTCTGAATTCGAGCAATCGCCGTACCAAAAGCTGCCCGTCAAACCGGTTCTGTTCATCAAGACGCCCAATACGCGCAACGTACATGGCGGCGCCGTGGTGCATCCTGGTGCAGGAATTTCATTGCAGCCTGGGCCGGCTCTGGGGGTGGTGATTGGCAAAGATGCGAGTCGAGTCAGCGCTGACGAGGCTCTGGATCATGTTGCTGGCTATACCATCGTCAACGAATTCAGCCTTCCGGAACAGAGTTACTACCGCCCTGCCGTGAAAGCAAAATGTCGCGATGGTTTCTGTGCCATCGGCCCGGAGTTCGTACCGCGTGAACAGCTTGCCAATCCGCACGACTTGTCCCTGCAACTACGAGTCAATGGCGAGCTTCGACAAGAAGACTCCACCGCAAACTTCGTACGCAAGATTCCTCAGTTAATCGCCGAAATCAGCGAGTTCATGACCTTGTATGCCGGAGATGTGTTGATCACCGGCACACCTTTGGGTCGTGTCGATGTCCTGCCTGGTGACCGCGTAGACGTAGAAATCCAAGGTCTGGGATGCCTGACCAATGTCATCGTTGCCGAGCAGGAGGGCACCGTATGAAACACGCTCGTATCCGATTCGAAAGTCAAATACATTCCGTCACGGTCGATGCAGACAACATCGTGCATCTGAGCGACGGCCGCTCCCTCGGCGAAGACCAGGTCGAGTGGCTGCCACCGGCCAATGGCACCATGTTTGCCCTCGGCCTGAACTATGCCGATCACGCTGCCGAACTCGCCTTCGCGCCGCCAACCGAACCGTTGGTGTTCGTTAAATCTACGGGCACCTATACCGGCCACAATCAGATCACCTGGAGACCTGACAACGTTGCCTACATGCACTACGAGTGCGAACTGGTTGCGGTCATCGGCAAGCCTGCGCGCAACGTCAAGCGTGAAGATGCGCTGAGCTATCTGGCGGGTTACACCGTATGCAACGACTACGCGATCCGCGATTTCCTGGAAAACTACTACCGCCCTAATTTGCGGGTAAAAAACCGTGACGCCACGACCCCGGTCGGTCCATGGATTGTCGATGTTGCAGATGTCCCCGAACCAGGCAATCTGAAACTGCGCACTTGGATCAATGGTGAGCTTCGCCAGGAAGGCTCGACCAAAGACATGATCTTCGATATCCCTTACCTGATCGAATACCTGTCCAGTTTCATGACCCTGCAGCCAGGCGACATGATCGCCACCGGTACGCCCGAAGGCCTTGCAGATGTAGTTCCGGGTGATGAGGTGATCGTGGAAGTCGAAGGCGTTGGACGCCTCGTCAATCGAATTGTCAGCGAAGCGGATTTTTTCTCCGCGCGTAAAGAGGCTTGAACATTATGATCAAACATTGGATCAATGGCCGTGAGGTCGAAAGCAAAGACACCTTCACCAACTATAATCCGGCCACCGGCGAAGCGATTGGTGAAGTGGCCAGTGGCGGTGCCGAAGAAGTCGCACAAGCGGTGGCGGCGGCCAAGGAAGCCTTTCCTAAATGGGCCAATACCCCAGCCAAAGAGCGTGCACGACTCATGCGCAAACTTGGCGAGCTGATTGAGCAAAACGTTCCTCATCTGGCCGAGCTGGAGACCTTGGACACGGGCCTGCCGATCCATCAGACCAAAAACGTGTTGATCCCCCGAGCTTCGCACAACTTCGATTTTTTCGCCGAAGTCTGCACCCGCATGGACGGCCACAGCTACCCGGTCGACGACCAGATGCTCAACTATACCTTGTACCAGCCGGTGGGCGTTTGCGGCCTGGTGTCCCCCTGGAACGTGCCGTTCATGACGGCGACCTGGAAGACCGCGCCGTGCCTGGCACTGGGCAACACTGCCGTGCTTAAAATGTCCGAGCTGTCGCCGCTGACGGCCAACGAGCTGGGTCGTCTGGCTGTCGAAGCCGGTATTCCGAACGGTGTGCTCAACGTCATACAGGGCTATGGTGCGACTGCCGGTGACGCGCTGGTTAGGCACCCGGACGTACGAGCGATCTCCTTCACCGGCGGCACCGCCACCGGCAAGAAAATCATGCAATCCGCCGGCCTGAAAAAGTATTCCATGGAGCTGGGCGGCAAGTCCCCGGTGCTGATCTTCGAAGATGCCGATCTAGAGCGTGCCCTCGACGCGGCGCTGTTCACCATCTTCTCGCTCAATGGCGAGCGCTGCACCGCCGGTAGCCGTATCTTCATTCAGGAAAGTGTTTACCCGCAGTTCGTGGCTGAGTTCGCGGCACGTGCCAAACGCTTGATCGTCGGGGATCCGCAAGACCCGAAAACCCAGGTCGGCTCGATGATCACCCAGGCCCACTACGACAAGGTCACCGGCTACATCAAGATCGGCATCGAAGAAGGCGCCACCCTCCTCGCCGGCGGCCTGGAGCGTCCAGCCAACCTGCCAGCCCACTTGAGCAAAGGTCAGTTTATCCAGCCGACTGTGTTCGCCGACGTGAACAATAAAATGCGAATTGCCCAGGAAGAAATCTTCGGTCCGGTGGTGTGCCTGATTCCGTTCAAGGATGAAGCCGAGGCCCTGCAATTGGCTAACGACACTGAATACGGACTAGCGTCCTACATCTGGACCCAGGACATCGGTAAGGCGCACCGAATAGCCTACGGCATCGAAGCCGGCATGGTATTCATCAACAGCCAGAATGTGCGCGATCTACGTCAGCCGTTCGGTGGAGTGAAAGGTTCCGGTACTGGGCGCGAAGGTGGCCAATACAGCTTCGAAGTGTTCGCCGAAATCAAGAACGTCTGCATTTCCATGGGCAATCATCACATCCCTCGCTGGGGACTCTGAGCAGCCGATAGCCGCTGCTGAAGACCGCGATGAGGCGCGCATCGGCTCATCGCAGTTTTCACTGGCCGCGTAATTGAACCGACAAAAATACTTTCAGGAGAATCATCATGGGCGAAGTCGTCCTGGCAGCAAAAGTCTGCCATGTGCCGTCGATGTACTTGTCCGAACTACCGGGCAAACACCACGGTTGTCGTGCTGCAGCTATCGAAGGCCATAAGGAAATAGGTCGGCGCGCGCGTGAGTTAGGTGCTGATACCGCCGTCGTCTTCGACGTGCACTGGCTGGTGAACAGCGGCTACCACGTGAACAACGGTGAGCATTTCAGCGGCGTTTACACAAGCAATGAACTTCCGCACTTCATCAAGGACATGGTTTACCACTACCCAGGCTGCCCGGAGCTCGGACAACTGATCGCCGAAGAAGCCAACGCGGCCGGTGTGCGCACGCTGTCGCATAACATCCCGAGTCTGGAACTGGAATACGGCACCCTGGTGCCCATGCGCTATATGCACATGGATGTACCTGCAGCCGAAAAACTCAAGGTGATTTCCATCGCGGCCTGGTGTGCCTGGCATCGTCTCGAAGACAGCTTCGCTTTCGGCGCCGCCGTACGCCGCGCAATCGAGAAGAGTGACCGCAAAGTCCTGGTGCTGGCCTCCGGCTCTCTTTCACACCGTTTCTCTGACGATCGCGAAGCGGAAGCCAATATCCACAACTGGACGCGCGAATTCGACAAGCAGGTCGACATGCACGTGGTCAAGCTGTGGCGCGAAGGTCGATTCAGAGAGTTCTGCGCGATGCTTCCTGACTACGCCGAGCACTGCTTCGGCGAGGGCAAAATGCACGACACTGCAATGCTCTTGGGCCTGCTGGGTGGGCCGGATTACAACAAGCCGGTCGAAGTTCTCACGGAGCCCTTTGGCAGCTCCGGGACCGGCCAGATCAACGCCATTTTCCCGCTCTGAATTTCGCTCAAGCGGCAGGGGCTCGCCCGCCGCTCGGCACAACGACCTACCAGGAGGGCACGATGCCGCATTTTATTGCCGAGTACACCGACAACATCGAGCAACAGGCCGACCTGCCGGGCCTTTTTGAAAAAGTCCACACGACACTGGGGGCCAGCGGTGTGTTTCCGCTGGGAGGTATCCGTAGCCGCGGCGTTCGACTGGATACGTGGCGTATGGCCGACGGCAAACACAATTACGCCTTTGTCCACATGACGCTGAAGGTTGGCCACGGCCGCGACCTGGCGACACGTCGACGGGTCGCTGAAAAACTGTTCGAAGTCATCACCGCCCACTTTGCACCGCTGCAGGCAGAACGTTTGCTGGCTCTGTCGTTTGAGATGATCGAGCTCCACCCCGAGCTTAATTTCAAGCTCAACAACGTGCATGCCTTCCTCAATCAGCAGGCGAACTAGAACCTTCCTCTTCCCTCGGCCACTCTCACAAAAAGTACAAAATCATGAGCATAGCCACTTCCGCTGCACAGCCTTTGAGCGATGCCGCAACATCGACCCACCGTACAGTGACCTTGCGGCTGATGCCACTGCTGCTGGTGTGCTACCTGTTTGCCCATCTTGATCGGATAAACATCGGTTTCGCGAAGATGCAGATGGGCGCCGACCTGCAATTCAGCGATACCGTCTACGGTTTCGGTGCAGGCTTGTTCTTTGTTGCCTACGCGATGTTCGGAGTACCCAGCAACATCGCCCTGGATCGCATTGGGCCACGACGCTGGATCGCTTTGTTGATGGTTGTCTGGGGGACTCTGTCGACCAGCATGCTATTGATCGAAAACGCTGAAGGTTTCTACGCGTTGCGCTTCTTGCTCGGCGTCGCCGAGGCCGGATTTTTCCCGGGCATTCTGGTCTATCTGAACCGCTGGTATCCGGCCAGCAGGCGCGCCCAGGTTACCGCGTTGTTTGCCATTGCCGTGCCGCTGGCCGGGGTTGTCGGTGGCCCTCTATCGGGCGGTATCCTGCAAGGCTTTCATGATGTTGGGGGCCTGCGTGGGTGGCAGTGGATGTTCCTGATTGAAGGCGCGCCAGTCGTACTACTCGGTTTGCTGGTACTCAAGGTGTTGCCTGACAACTTCGAGTCAGTCAGTTGGCTGAGCAGTGAGCAGAAAGAGCAACTGCGCAAGCAACTGGCTAGCGAAGAACAACGCAAACCCATCATTTCGTTTGGCGGAATACTGCGAGATCCTCAGGTCTGGCTGCTGGTGGGCATCTATTGCGCAGTCATGCTGGCGGTCAATACGCTTGCTTTCTGGATGCCTACCCTGATTCACAGCTCCGGGATTGGCAGCGATGGCAAGGTCGGCCTGCTCAGTGCCCTGCCCTACCTGGCCGGCTGCGGCTTCATGATCGCCTGCGGACGGTCATCGGATCGTCGCCGTGAACGTCGGTGGCACTTGAGTGTGCCATTGCTCATGTCGGCCCTCGGTATCGCCGTAGCCGGCCTTTTGCCTGACGACCCCTTCATGGTAATCGGCGGATTGGTGATTGCGGGTATGGGCGCGAGCGCCGCACTGCCGATGTTTTGGCAGCTACCACCCGCATTCCTGTCAAACAGCACCCAGGCGGCGGGCATCGCCCTGATCAGTTCTCTGGGAAGCATTGCCTCGTTTCTGACACCCAATCTGATTGGCTGGATGCGTGACACGACCCACAGCGCCAGTCTTGCCCTCTACGTCCTCGCGGCATTGATCGTCGCAGGCGCCTTCCTGGTGCTGCGCACGCCCGCCGCCATCGTCAATCCTCATTAAGAGATCCAAGTCATGCTCGATCAAGAATTCATCCAGCAAGCCGCTGCACAACTGGACAACGCCGAACGCTCCCGTAAGCAAGTCGGGCAGTTCTCCCTCGCGCATCCACAGATCACCATCGAAGATGCCTATGCCATTCAGCGAGCCTGGGTGGCACAGAAAATAAAGAACGGTCGTAAGCTGGTGGGGCACAAGATTGGCCTGACCTCTCGGGCCATGCAGGTCTCATCTAACATTACAGAACCGGATTACGGGGCGTTGCTTGACGACATGCTGTTCGACGAAGGCACCGACATCCCCTTCAACCGTTTTATCGTGCCGCGCGTCGAAGTGGAGTTGGCATTCATCCTCGGCAAGCCGCTCAAAGGCCCGAATGTCACTATTTTCGATGTGCTGGAGGCTACCGAATGGGTGATCCCGGCCCTGGAAATCATTGACGCGCGTATCCAGCAGATCGATCCGGAGACCAAAGCCACGCGCAAGGTCTTCGACACCATTTCCGACAATGCGGCGAACGCAGGGGTGGTAATGGGCGGCCGTGCTGTGCGCCCTCACGAGGTCGACCTGCGCAAGGTGCCCGCTGTCTTGTACCGCAATGGCGTGATCGAGGAATCAGGGGTCTCTGCCGCCGTGCTCAATCACCCGGCGAAAGGTGTCGCCTGGCTGGCGAACAAGCTCGCCCCATACGATGTCACGTTGCAACCGGGGCAAATTATTCTGGGCGGGTCGTTTACCCGTCCGGTGGCTGCGAACCCAGGCGATACCTTCCATGTCGACTACGACATGCTGGGTTCCATCTCCTGCCGCTTCGTCTGATTTCTTGAGGACCGTTTCATGGATATGCCAATCAACACATTCAAACAACGCCTGAAAAGTGGCAAGGCTCAAATCGGCCTTTGGCTCGGTCTGGCCAACCCTTACTGCGCAGAGCTGGCAGCCAATGCCGACTTTGATTGGCTATTGATCGACGGCGAGCATGCGCCCAATGATATACGCAGCATGCTTGGCCAATTGCAGGCGATAGCGCCCTACACCAGTCATCCAGTGATCCGCCCTGTCGCTGGCGACACAACGTTGATCAAACAGATTTTGGACATCGGCACCCAGACCTTACTGGTGCCGATGGTCGAAAGCGCCGAACAAGCGCGAGAGCTGGTGCGTGCCGTGCACTATCCGCCCAGTGGCGTGCGCGGTGTAGGCAGCGCGTTGGCGCGGGCGTCGCGCTGGAACAGCGTGCCCGGCTACCTGGACAAGGCTGACGAGCAAATATGCCTGCTGGTGCAGATTGAAAGCCTGAAAGGCCTGGAGAATCTGGATGCCATCGTCAACGTCGAAGGCGTTGACGGGGTGTTTATCGGCCCTGCCGACCTCAGCGCTGCGATGGGCCATCGCGGTAACCCGGGCCATCCCGAAGTTCAAGCAGTAATTGAAGACACCATCATACGAATCCGCGATGCCGGCAAAGCGCCCGGCATTCTCAGCGCCGACGAAAGATTGGCCAGACGCTACATCGAGCTCGGCGCGGCATTCGTAGCGGTCGGCGTCGACACCTCCGTACTGATGCAAGGCCTGCAAGCACTGACAAGCAAGTTCAGAAATACCCCGGCCACGATCAGTACCGGCGGTGTTTACTGATTTCAGGTTAATTGCAAATGCTCGCCGCTGGCAGACATCAATGCCAGCGGTGACCATTCCGCCTCAACGCTTCAGTGTCTTCAACTCATTGAGCAACACCAACAACGTCTGCAACTTCTCCGCGCCGTAGCGCTCCTGCAAGCGCTCATAGTTCTCTTCCATGCGCCCGCTCATACTTTCAAAGCAACGCTCTCCGGCAGCGGTCAGTTTCACCAGCACTCGGCGCTGGTCGTGTTCTGAGCGCCGTCGTTCGACCAACTCTGCGGTCTCCATCCGCGCCAGTACGCCAGTCATGCTGGGCTTGAGAATACATGCCAAGTCCGCCAAGCGATTGATCTCCAGTTCGCCCTGCTGACTGAGAATCCGCACTACCCGCCATTGTTGCTCAGTGAGGCCTATATCTTTCAGAGAAGGCCGGAAAAAGCTCATGGCCACTTCCCGGGCCTGGAGCAGGTTGAGTGTCAGAGACTGTCGGTGCTTGGGCATTTAGAAACGGCTCAAAAATCAGTTAGCATGTTAATTATCTTATCACGCCGAAATAGCGATGACGTTTCTAGCGTCCATAAAAAAACGGCGCATTTAGGCGCCGTCCATTTAATCGCTAACCAGAGCACGTCAGAGCCTGATAACCGCTTTCAACACAGTCTTGAAGGTTTCCAATTGATCGTCACTGAATTGACTGAAGACTTTTTCCTGCTGTTCTCGGGCTATTGTCCATAATCCTTCTGTTTCATCGATACCTTTAACGGTCAGACGCAAGCGCTTATCTTCTTCACAGACCAGCCCCTTACGAGTGAGATTGGCGACGGCCTCTTCGATTTCCCGCTCGGGCATCGCCACCTCCCGTTGCAGATCCGTGAGGCTCAACCCTGCATCGTTCTCCAGCACCATCAACATACGCGCCTCACTTGTCCGCAAACCTGTCGACAATTGCCGCGGCTGATAGCTTGCCTGATACGCGCGCAATGCTTGGGTCATGAGGTAGTACAAATTGTGGCTCAGCCTTCCTTGGAAGTGGCTGCTAGGCGGCTGACCTTCAGCACTTTTTGTCATGCGCGTGTGGGGCAACACCATGGAGTATGCGCCCTGGTGGTACAGCAACGGCGAACGACCAAAATCATCGAAAGCCACTACCTTACCGATCATGATCCAATGATCACCACCGTCCACCTGCTGATATTTTTCGCACTGAAAACGCGCGGAGCAATCAGCAAGAATGGGCGCCCCTCCGTGACCTGACTCGTATTCGATGCCAGCAAAACGATCGTCTTTCGGACGAGCGAAATTGTTCGACAAATCAATTTGATCTGCAGCAAGCACATTCACGGCAAAGTGGGTAGCGGCAGCAAATACATCATGACTGGTTGATCGCTTATCGATACTCCAGAGAATCAACGGCGGATCGAGCGACACCGAGTTGAAGCTATTGGCCGTCACCCCCACTTTTCGGCCATCGTGATCGGCGGCTGTCACCACTGTCACACCGGTGGCGAAGTTACCTAAGGCGCGGCGAAATGCACGCGAATCGAAGGCAGAAGAAGCTGCAATTTCATTAATATCGGACATGCAAGACTCCCGAGCACGCCCCCTGGGCGCGCTCTGATTATTTTTATGAGGGGCTTGTGGCTTGAGGGCGAACGGCCTTAGGCCATTGAGGGATCGGGCTCAAGACCCATCAGTTCGCGACCAAGTATCTGTGCACAAACGTCATAGTCGGTATAGGCGTGCGCCCCCGTAAGATGTGCGTCGCGGAAAAGGCGTTGCAACTCGTTGGTTTCAAACCAGGCGCCGCCGCCGGCCGCTTCCATCAGACGGTCCACAGCCTGGATACACATTTTCGTGGCATAGCCTTGATTGGTACGCCAGAACGTGAGCGTGGTGCGGCTAGGGTACTCGTGGCGCTCGCTGTATTCGGCAATCTCCTCCCAGCTTTTTTCCAGCAACGCTCGGGCAGCCGCAACTTGATGCGTGGATTCGGCCAGGCGCATCAATGCCGGGGTGGCTGCGCCGACAGCGGCACCGGTGTAGGCACGGACGCGGTTGCGGGTTTTCTCGCGAAAGACATCCAGCATGCGCTCGGCAATACCCAGGCTGACAGTCGAAAAACCGCTGGCGAAATAAGGCCGATAAGGGGCGAAGAAAATCTTGCTGTCCGGATACAAACCAAAGCCCGCCGACTTGCCTTCGATCATGTCCTTGGCTTTCTGGATTCGGTGCTCGGGCACGAAAGCATTCTTGACGATCAGGGTTTTGCTACCGCTGCCACGCATACCAACGGCAAACCAGTCATCACGAATTTCGTAGTCACTGCTTGGCAGCACCGCGAAACAATAATCCCGAGTGCCTTCGGCATTCTCACGAAAGAACCCCATGATGGCCCATTCGGCATGATCACAGCCTGAACTCCATCCCATCTCACCACTGAAAGTGACGCCTCCCTCCACCTCCTCGGTGCGCCCAAAAGGCGCGATGCTGCTACTGGCAGTAGCATCGGGGTCATTTCCCCACATCTCATCCTGCAGCTTGCTGGAAAACATTGCGATTTGATGACTGTGAGTACATAGAAGGCTCATGGCCCAGGCCGTGCTGGCACAGGAACCGGCCAACAATGCGATGCAGTCGGCAAACTGAGGCAGAGAGATCTCCATGCCGCCGTACTTTTTCGGCTGCAACGCATGGTGCATACCAATACCTTTGAGCAAAGCGATATTTTCGGCGGGAACACAACGCGCGCGTTCGGCCTCGAAGGCATTAGCCGCGATAGTAGGCAGAACACCTTTCAGGTCTTCCAGCAGCGGGTTTGGAGTTTTCATGGGCGGTCTCTTTATTATTGGATAGTGGCGCTCCGCTTGGCAGACGCTTGCGAACATCGCCAGAAGGCACCGTACGCTAGATGGCAAGCGGGTAAGCGCGTCAGCACCCGGTCAGTATGAGGTGCTGGGGCACTACGAAAAATGCACGTTACAAATAGAAGATTGCACTTTTCATAGAGTCTTTAAGCAACGAACAAAACGCGAAGAAGAATGGACCTGAAAGTGATGTTCATCGCTGACTGTTTAAAGATGGCCGCTGCCCTTCCCTCCTGACTTGCCCCCCGCGCCGCCGACTTACCGACAACAGATCCGAGCGAAAAACCTCATATAAACGAAACGCAATGACTTGTAGAGTGTCGACCAAGCGAAGCAATTTTCACTGCAACAAAGCCTTCTGCTTGAGCACCCTAGCCCGCGCTAAAAACAACAAAACAAGCTTATTACGAGCGAACATTTTCCTGCTGGATTGAGCACAGCCAAGGTAGAATTTTTCACGCACAGGCAATATACTGAACACTGCGTATACTAATTATTTCCTTGACGAGAGCCATCCTGGGCTTTTGTTTTTTAGAAACAAATGCACCTGGGTAAGGGATCTTGAAAATGTCGACTAACAAACCTGTATCGACCACCAAATCGATAGTGGGTCGCCCACGAAGCGAAGCTACACGCCGTCAGATCCTGGATGCCACCATCAGGCTGCTGCAGGAAAAATCCATTCAAGCCATCTCAATCGAGGCGATAGCACGAGAAGCTGGCGTTAGTAAATCAACCATATACCGGTGGTGGGACTCCAAAGCGTTAGTCGTTATCGACGCGTTCATAGAGAACCAAATGTTGAAGACAGCCTTGCCACGAGAACTGGGTCCGAGAGAGGCAATTGCTCAGCACTTCCGCTCCCTCGTAGACCAATACTCTGGTTGGGCCGGTCGACTGGTCGCACAAATACTCGCGGAAGGTCAGTCAGATCCCTCTACTTTGAGAGATTTTCGAGAGCGGTTTCATTATGGAAGGCGCGCGATAATTCGAGAAACGCTAGAGGAATGGAGGGTGAGCGGCGAGATATCTCCCGATACGGATATCGAGATACTGATGGACTTGATTTACGGGGCCGTTTACATGCGACTCATGATTGGACACGCCCCACTTAACCAAGCGTTTGCCGAGTCGCACATAAACTTTGTGTACCACTTACTGGGTGTCAAGAGCACTGACCCCGAGGCCTAGTCGTTATTGGTCAAGTTCAGTGCGCAGGCGTTGAGTTGATCGGATACCGACGTCGAGCCATTGGAAACGAACACCCCGCTCATCTCGCTATAAGACTGATCGAAATGCTCGCCCCAATTGGGTCATTTCTTTTGCGTAGCGCGGACGAGCTTATCGGCAACGCCCATCAGCACATTGTTACCGGCTACCCAGACGCCCAGGTTCTGAACCGGACTGGAACGTTTGGCTTTCGGATCCTCGCGTCCCATCTCCGGGTTTTTATGACAGGCAACCGGCGCGTTGAGTACCAGCCTGCGTAAACAGGAATTGGCATGGTCGCACCACACGATCTCAGCCTCACGACCTTCGATTACCTTCAACGCATAATCAGGGTCGGCCAGCATCTGTCGTGCCAGCATGCTTGCATCGACATCGCCGTCCCAAATAGCCGCCGCCGCTTGCCGGGGATCTGGAGTACTGGAAAGGAACAGGAGCACCCCGCTACCCAGTGCCTTGCGGAAGGCCTGCGGCTCCCCGTGGTTCAGCATGTTGCCGGAAGTACTCGGCACATTGTCACGCATCGACTCGTAGTTGCCCTCGCTTAGCGAGATGAAGTCTAGGCCGACCTCGGCGATGTGCACTGCGACCTCAGCGTAACCCTCCGGCCCCTGGCCGTCGGGCATATGGTCATTCACACTCATACGCACCCCCACCGGATAATCCGGGCCGACTTCGGCGCGCACTGCTGCAACCACATCGCGCAAGGCTCTAGCGCGATTCGCAACCGAACCACCGTATTCATCGGTGCGTTGATTGGCCAGCGGGGACAAAAAGGACGAGTAGAAGTAGCACATGTGTGCGCCAATCTCGACGCCATCGAAACCACTAGCCTTGGCCCGGCGTGCACCGGCGACGACGCTCGCCTCGATGTCCTTGATCTCCTGGATGCTGGCCTCGTGTGGCACTGGTGTTATTCGGCCACCGGGGATAAAGAGATGGTTGGGCAAGCCGCCAGCCCCCAGGTTCACCGGCTTCGGGCTGGCCGCCAAAATCCACTGACCGTTGCGCGGCACGCCCATGCGGCCGAAGCTCGGAAACAGCTGCGCGAACACTGCTGCACCACATTCATGTACAGCATCGGACACACGCTTGAGGTCATCGACGAAAGCGTCTTTGTCAAAGCGAAGGTTTGGCGAAAACGGCGACTCATTCCAGGCTCGTTCGCTGCATACCGATCCACCAACGATGACCAGGCCCACCCCGCCCTGCGCACGACGCTTGAGGAACGCGATGGTCTGCTCACTTGGGCGGCCGTCCTCGGTCGGGCGAAGTACCGCCATCGGCCCAAGGATAATGCGGTTTTTAATCTGCAATCCATTGATCTGCAGCGGGCTTGCCAGCACCTTGGCTGCATTGCTTGTATTCATCGAAATGTTGGTCATGGTCAAAACTACTCTTGCCTGTATAGGGTCGGCTTGCCGGGTTCAATCAACTGAATCCGAATCGACTTACATGATTGAGCTGGCGCCACCGTCCACGGGAATATTGATCCCAGTGACCCATTTAGACTCATCAGAGGTCAGGTAAAGGCCTGCCCAAGCGACAGCGATCGGCTCGCCCGGCTTACCCGTCAGGGTGCGCTCCACGATCGGGGCCACGGGTGCCTTGTCGCCAAACTCCCGATACATCGCCTGAACCGGCGGGGTGTTCATTACACCAGGGCTGACCGAGTTAACCCGTACACCAACAGCGACGCCTTCTGCGGCCAGTTGGCGCGTCAAGGCAAGGACCGCCCCCTTCGCCGCGGCATGCGCAGCCTGCGGCAACGTTCTCGCTCCCTGCATGCCAGCACCGGAGCCGATGTTGACGATGGCACCTTTGGACTTCACCAGATATGGCCAGGCAAGCTGGCAAGCACGCCAGACGAGATCGAGCTCATTCTGAATAGTGAAGACATAATCGGCGTCGCTCTGCATCGCAAAAGGCGCAAAACGCGGCAGGCTGGCATTATTGTAAAGCGCGTCAATGCGGCCATGCCGAGCAGCAGCACCATCGATCCAACGCGCTACATCGTCGCGGTCGCTGAGGTCAACAGGAGCAACCACATCGATGGAATGACCATCGCTTTCTACCAGTTTTGCGGTTTCTGCGGCCGTCTGCGGATTGATGTCACAGCCGACAACGATTGCGCCTTCACTGGCGAACAGTCGAGCTGTCTCGCGCCCCATCCCACTGCCAATGCCGGTCAGTAAAACCACCTTGTCCTGCAATCGCTTGCTCATACCAACCCTCTCGTAAGGGACTTCATATTTTTGTTGTTTTACATCACGCCTTACGGGTACCTAGACGAAAGCAGAGGGCGGACAAAAGCCCCAACGCCAATGCCGCCCAGCCCAAGCTGCCATAGCCAACATGCAGGGCGAGCACGCCCCCCAGGAGTGGGCCAGTAGCCGAACCCGCCATGACCATCACCGGAGTGGCTGCGACCACGCGACCGGACGGATCCAGTCGCGCAAGTACCCCGAATGCGAACACATGGGTGAATGTGACGACGGCGATGAGAACTGAGGTCGCTACGATGTAAACCCCGTAACCACTAAACTGGGTCACAGCAACTGCTGCAGTGGCTTGTATCAGAGGTCCCGCCATGACTACGCCCGAGGCCGGCAAGCGGCGTTCAAGGAGATTGGAAAGGGCGACAGGTACGAGATTCACGACGCCACTGATGACAAGCACCGTGGTGATCTGCGCCGCGCTGAATCCGTGCCAGCCTCCTACACGCTCGATGAATCCGAAGACCATCGAATGGCTCACCATCAATAGACTCACGCCAGTGATGCCGAACCATACTCGCGTAGGCAACTTGGCGAGCTTGGATCGATCGTGCTGGATCGCACGGGCGACCTTCGGAAAAGCCAGCAGTGCGGCGAGTGCGGCAGCAAACATGATGCCCGACATTGTGTAGAAGAATATGTTCGGGCCGTTCTTGCCCACTAGCGGAGGCAGCGTCGCCATCACCAGGATGGACAGTAGGCTCAGCGAGCTAAATGCCATTGCCGCTGTGCGGTGCGGATTAGCAGTGCCACCCATCGTCCCGTGAACGATCGACAGGCCGCAGCCGACCGCCAGACCTGCCACGACATGCGCCGAAGCCAAAAGGGTATAGCTACCACTTACGCTTGGCATGCTGGCGAAGGCCATACCCGCCACGGCATAAGCCGCCGACGTTATGCGCTTGCGGTTGAGTCGGGATAGTTTTGGTGCAATACACAGGCTGCTGAGCACGACCGACCCGAGGAACAGAGTCAGAAGGAACCCGGCACGCTGCGGATCAAGTGCCAGTTGCCCGATCAGGACGATTCCAACCCAGATCGGCAAAGTGGTGATATCCATCAGGCCAGCGCAATGCCCGATGACGAGCGCCGCGGTACCGTAGCGGGCTTCCTTCCGGTTGCCAGCAGCCTTCGTCAGAGAGTCAGAAACAGAATGTGAGCTCATTGGTCTTTAGCCTTTAGGTAGTCGACAAGCAATTCAAGGTCGGCGTCGGTTATTTCGGTTTTACGAAATGCCGGCATGATCAGTACGCCGTTGCGAACGAAATACTTGATGAAGGCCGGGGGCATGTCAGTGCGCTCTTCCAATGCAGCCGGTAAGCTGCGGCCATACTTGGCCGCCAGCGAAGCTGTGCCAGGCATGCGTGAAGCTGCGGCGTGACAGATCGCACACCACTGATCGAAAACCTGCTTGCCACGCTGACCCGGTTCGACGTCCCTGGCCGGTTCGGAGGCGACTGCCAGACCTGCCAGCATCATCAGCACGATGAAACTGTTCGTTTTCATTTGGTGCCCTTCCTCAAATGCTTGGGCCAGATGCCGTAGCGGCCCGGCGAAAGAGTTCCGTTAGGATCGATGGCGTCCTTGATGACCTCGTTCAAGCGCAGCAGGCTGTTGTTGTTGTACGAATACAGGCCCATGGCCTGGTCCTGGAATTCCGGGTGGCAACGATATTCGCCCCAGCCATGCTGTGCGCCAATATCGAGCAGCGTCCGATACGCCTTGATGGAGGCTTTGTTCATCGCCGTATCATCGGTAATCGGGAAGCCCACGATGAAAAGGAAAGCGCGCTCGAAAAACGGCGCAGGCAACGCAAAAGGCCTGAGGTTCCAGATCGGCACATTCTGCAGCGCAGGCATGGTGCGGTGCGCTTCTTCGAAGACACGGTTGGCTTCGAGGATGCCTTGCGCAGTCTGTGGAATGACTGGAGAGAACCACATATGGCCGCGCATTGGGTGCGGGTTGCCTCCGGCACGCGTGCCCATACCGAAGAAGTCCATGTTTGGTACACCCACATCCTGTGGGTAAACCGTCCACTCAGCGGAAGCCTTGCGCGGATCGGTCTGAATCTGGCCAGCCTGAAAGCGCACTCCCTTGATCGACTTTGCGGCCAGCTCCTGTACCGCCTCCCACTGGGCCTGGATCACCTTCGGTGGTCCGTAGAACTTCAGGTTAAGCACCCAGTAAGGAATGTTGTTGTCCTGTCCATACTTCTGCAACTCTGCCGAAAAGCCGACGCTGGCTTTCGCAACCAGCTCGGCATGCGGCTTCTGCAACTGCGGCGGGCCATCATAAAATGCGTCGACAAGGTGTTTCGTGTAATTGCTGACACCCAGCAGCGGGCTACCCATTTCCGGAGCACCAGGGGCTAACCCAGTGTTCTCGACGTACTTGAGCAATTCCACTACCGCGTGCAGGTCGTCATAACGCGCGGCCATCACCATGCCATGCATGAAGGCTTCTGGTGCCGGCATCAACCAAATGCCCATCTTGGTGACAACGCCGAAATTGGACTGGGAAAAAATGCCATCCAGGATCGGCCCCATGCCCATCTTGAATTGCCCCCACGTCTGGGAACCGGGAAGCGCTCCCATTCCTGTTCGAACCACCTCCCCATTTGCCAGCACCACCTCCATTCCGCAGTGCGAATCGAAATGGTTGCGAAAGCGCGACAGCGTGTGACCTACTCCATGGTCAAGCGCATTGCCAACCACACTGCCCCAGCCGGGGTCGGCGACATCCAACCACACTTTCAGGCCACGTTCCTGGATGTAGTTATACAGATCGAAATAGCTGACGCCGGGCTCCACGATTGCGTAGCCATTGCTTTCGTTGACCTCAATGATGCGGTTCATCCGCTTCAGATCCAGCACAACACTGCCGCCATGATTGGGCGCTGAACCGCCGTAGCCGAGGTTTTTGCCGGTGGAAATCGTATAAAGCGGTATGCGGTGCTTATCGGCAATGCGCACGACCGCCTGCACCTCTTCAACCGAACCGGGCGCCACGGCAGCTGATGCGCTTCGATCCTCGGGCGTGTCGCGCAGCGGGGAATAAGAATCACGGTAGGGAAACAGATCCTCGTCCTCAACGAAGACCCATTCTTTTCCGACTACACCAGCAAACGCCTGTAGCGCGACGGAAAAAACTTCGGGGGAAACATTCGGGGGTGTTCTCATAATTCACGCGATGATCCATGAAACCAAAGGATTGGGTTGGCTCGCCGGTACGTCGTACTGATGCAGCACAACAGTACGGCGCGACTGGCTGCGTGCTTGTTCTGCAAGGCAATGCCAAACCTCGCGCGTGGTGAGTCCGG
The DNA here is from genome assembly GCF_019218985.1 of Pseudomonas sp. PDM30. Lineage (NCBI taxonomy): Bacteria > Pseudomonadati > Pseudomonadota > Gammaproteobacteria > Pseudomonadales > Pseudomonadaceae > Pseudomonas > Pseudomonas sp. PDM30. The sequence goes on along the minus strand of NZ_JAHUWM010000010.1, from coordinate 147,867 downwards.
CGACAGCGCCACCTTGCTCACGCCAAAACGGTACGAGCGATTCCTGCCAAAGCCTCGTGAGTCCATTCGTGACTTCAAGCCGCGCACTGCCTTTTTTGGCATGCTCAATGGCGAAAGCCAGGCTTTGCGGCAATCGGCGGTCCGTCACGACAAAGCGAACGTCAAACTGACTGGGGTCGAATGGTTCTCGAGCGATCTCTCCGGATGGCTTCGCGAGCACCGGTAGCGCCCCCAGCATGGCGAGCGTCGCGGCACTTGCGGTGGACACGAGAAACTGGCGCCGCCCAAATCCGAGATTGGAAATATTGGGGATCGACATGCTCACTCCCCGAAAATGTTGAGGAATGTAGCGGAGCTCTGAACCCCGATTAAGAGACTGAGATCGGCGTCGAGGATCGAGCCGTTGGTATCGCGCGTCGAAGCAGCGTTGACGGGGAAGTTTTGGAAATCAGCGGACGCGAATTGCTTGTCGCGTTCAGCCACCTGTTCACTGGTCGAGTGCCAGATGCGGCCCACAATGGTAACGGTCGCAACATCGCCTTTCAGGCTCGAACCCTGATGCATGTTTGTTTCCTCCGCGCGTTCTTGTTGTTGTGCCCGTGACAGGCTTCATATGCGCGAAACAAAAATATACGATCCGTACCGTTTTGTGCAAGCTTACTTTTTTCGGTTTCGTCAGCTGGCAGCCTTCACCTGCCTACGGAGTCAGCCCTCATGGGCCTTCCACACTCGCCAAGCCAAGCCCAAAGCGTTTTTTTACATTGCTTCTTGAGTGGTCTGTTGGCTACGATCAGAAACGCCTCAGCTTGATTTCAGCAGGCAGCCGCCCACGCCGCAGAGTGAGCACATGCAGCTTTACGCTCCTGTTAAAATTAGTCATTTATTAAGGAATACTTTATGCAGGAGAAGTCTTTAGGACGACCACGCAGCGAAGCTACTCGACTGCAAATACTGAATTCGACCATCAAGTTGCTACACGAGAACTCTATTCAGGCCATCTCGATTGAGGCAATTGCAAAGGAAGCCGGTGTCAGCAAAGCAACGATCTACAGATGGTGGGACTCTAAAGCATTGCTCGTGATTGACGCATTCATTGAAAACCATCTTCTCAAGACCCCACTGCCAATTGAACTCGGTCCCAAAAAGGCCATCGCTGCTCATTTCCGCACACTGGTAGAGCAGTTTTCTGGTTGGCCAGGCCGAATACTTGCTCAAATCATAGCCGAGGGACAATCTGACCCTTCAGTATTACGAGCCTTTCGAGAGAGATTCCACTATGGGCGACGCGCGATAGTTAAAGAAACACTTGAAGAATGGAAACGCAGCGGCGAGATCCCAAGCGACACCGATGTCGAGTCGCTTATGGACATCATCTACTCAGCAGTCTACATGCGCTTGTTGGTTGGCCACGCCCCATTGAACGAGGAGTTTGCCAAGTCGCATATCGACTACATATACCACTTGCTGGGAGTAACGAACTCAGAAAACTGAACAGCACTGTTTGGCTGCTGATCGTTATAAAGTATGAGTTGACTCAGTCCCGATTCACCCTGAGAGGTGAATCGGGACTTTTTGACAGATAACGTCAACCTGGTGCTTTAGATAGGCTGCCCCAAGTATTGATAGGTTTTCAGCAATAGAGCCGCCGACTGCTCTCTATTTTTCAGTGGGTCTTCCTGCTCATAGCGACAAAGTTGTAATGAAGCTTCGCAAATGATTTTGCACCGTTCAAATCGGCGCTCGCTATACATCGCCAATGCCTCGTTAACAGATTGGGTCTTGGATATGCAGTCTGCAAGCACGACGGCATCTTCGATGGCCATGCCACCTCCAGACGTCATATGCGGTGTTGGTGAATGTGCAGCATCGCCGATGAGCACTACGCGGCCGCGGTACCAAGGTGCCGGCACCAGCGTGATATCCAGCGGACGGAAGATAACCTGCCTGGCATCGGTCACCTGCTCAAGAGCTTCCAATACAGCGGGCGCGGTATATTCGGCAAGGCGTTCGCGAATCATCGCGCTCGCTTGATCCTCTGGTACCCGCAGAGGCTCCACACTGTTCTCGAGATAAAACAGGTAGCAGCTGTTCTCCGATGTCGGGAAAGAACCCACCGTTTTCCCTGTCGGGCTGCGGTACAGACAGAACCCATCAATCTGAGCCGGACGCGGCGCGTTGAAACGCCAGACACTCTGACCTGCAAAATGCGGCCTGCACTCAGTACCGAAAACCTGATCGCGGAGCTTGGAGTAGGCTCCATCCGCAGCCACTACCAAGTCATAGGTAGCCTCGCGACCATCCGAGAATTTAACTTCGACGCAGTCCCCACGGTCGTCGAGATGTTCGATCGTCAACCCTTTATCCAGAACCGCCCCAGCCCCTTGCGCTGCCGACTCCAGGATTCGAGCAAGTTCTGGCCGACGGATGCCACAGCTGGGGGGTGCAGGGTCCGATCGCAGGAGTTGACCTGAGGAATCGAATTGCCGAAACGCGTCGAATCGCATACCACTGTCGAGACAAGGCTCCGCCAATCCGATCATGTCCAATGCTCGGACCGTGTTGTGTAACAGGCAAATGCCAGACCCTGCCGAGGGAATCCCCGGCTTGATATCAATACAGTGGACGTCCACTCCCGCCCTGCGCAGTGCATAAGCTGCGGTGGCACCGCCGATTCCGCTGCCTACAATCAAAACGCGTTTAACTTGACTCATTCTTGTCTCCTCTCCGCTTCTATGGCGGGTGGTAGCTGCTACTCAATTACACAGCTTGTTTGCCAATTCCGGTACATCGAAGTACGCCTCGGCAAGAGACATCCGCGACCGGGTATAGCCCTCGTATAGTCATCTGCGGCAAGCCTTCAGGCGTCGCGCAGTACTGCTTCAATTGCAGCGACGAGCAAATCCACTGGGCAGGACTGTCCAAGCCTTCAACTACCCTCGCATCCCGCGCTTCATGCCGCTCACCAGACATCGGCGTTGCTAAGAACAAACCAAATCTATACGTTCCGTTTTGTTTCCGCAACCATGCCGAGTAAAACCTAGATTTACGCAATAGAGCCATTGACAACGCCAATCTCAGACAACAATACTTTGTATACGCATCGTTTTGTTAGTGCTACCTTCAATTAGATAGCTATTCATAGCCGGAGCGCGGCTTACGTAGGCCGCCTCGCGTTTACTTCAACTCTCTCTGCCGTTTCGGAGCTCGACGCATGACCGCTAATTCCCAGTCTCCCGTGTTCGTTTCAAGCGCTGCCGCGCAGGCCGTTTTCCGTTGGAAAGATGCGATTGCCGCGCTTCAGGCCGCTTATGGGCAACATTTGCCAGCCAGGGCTACCCCGCCTCGTACCGTTGCAAGTCTTGAAAAAACCTGGCTTCGCACCTTGCCGGCAATTCCGGCAAGTGGACGCTACTTCGGCGCCAAGCTGATGGGGTCGAACATGGGCGATGCGCCACCGGGGATCGAATACGTCATCGTTCTGTTTGACCGAACGACCAATCGCATTGCCGCTTTCATTGACGCAAATCTGATGACTGGATTCCGGACTGCTGCTACGTCGGCAGCAGCCCTTGACCGCCTCGCCCCACAGAAACCTGTTCGTCTAGCCGTCATTGGAAGTGGGTTGGAAGCCTCGATGCACACCCGTGCCTTCGCAAGTGTCCGCGAACTGACCGAAATAACCGTCTACAGCCCGACGCCTGAACGGCGCGAAGCGTTTGCCACAGCGGCGACGCGAGATCTCGGTGTACCCGCTCGCGGAGTTGGTTCGGCACAAGAGGCCGTGGAAGGCGCCGACATCGTGCTGACTGCCGCACGCTCACGCGATGAAAAGCCGATTTTGTTCGGCGAGTGGTTGAAGCCGGACGCCATTGTCGTTTCGATCGGTTCGACCATCCCGGAGCAGCGTGAAATAGACATTTCCGTCGTAGAGCGCAGTGACTTGATCATCTGCGACACCCTGGAAGAAGTGCTGGAAGAGACAGGAGACATGCTTGCTGCCCATACCGCCGGGATCGAATTTCGACACAAAGCCTTCAGCCTGTCTGACCTGATGAGTGGCGCCTGCAGTGAACAGTTGAAGCAAGCCAAGGCCCCGATGTTTAAGTCAGTCGGCGGTGGTCTTCAAGACATTGTGGTAGCGGAACTCATCCTGACCAAGGCACTTGAAGCAGGGCTCGCAACACCACTGCCAATCGATTTTGAAACAAAGCGCTGAGCGAACAGCGACGACTATCACCAACCCTGACTAACAGGAGCCTTACATGGCCAATTACAATAAGAAAGACGCTCGAGACTGGGCACGCGAAAAACTCGTTGGGGTCGCCAACGTTACGATTCCAACAATGACCTCCGACTTCAAACGCATCAATGAGAAAGCCGTTCGCCACGACGTAGAACTGGCAATCAAGCATGGCTTCGTCGGTTCGCTGTCCTGCTCGGAGGTAGCCATCACCCAAGAGCAGTACGGTGAGTTCTGTCAAATCATGGCCGATCAAGCAGCCGGCCGTCTCGTGATCGTTCACCACGCGGTGTTCAACACGCTGGAAGATAACATTGAGGCCGTGAAGCGAGCCGAAGCTGCCGGCGCCGACCTTGTACTGCTTGGCTATCCTCCGTTCTTCTATCCGAAGTCCTATGACGAAGTATTCGAGTACACCAAGGCGATCTGCGACGCGACGAACCTGGGCGTAATCATCTTCCCGCTGCCCGCCTGGGGTTTCAGCCGCTTGCACCCTGCCGATATTCCGCTGGCGGTGCTGCGTCGCATGGTCGACGAGATCCCCAACGTCGTTGCAATCAAAGCCGAAGGCGGACTGCCTTACATCATGTCGGCGATCGAAGTTCACCGCGAATTCCATGAAGAAGTCGTTATCTCATCTCCGCTTGAGTATGAGTACGTGCCTTTGGCACAAGTGATGGACATCCCATTCTGCGGAACCAACTACTCCTCTTACTACGGCCCATTGCTACCACAGATCCACAAGTTGATCCGTGCGGGCAACTACGATGAGGCAACTCAGCTCTGGTACAAAATGGATCCGGCACGTAAAGCGTTTGCAAGCCTCCCAATGGCGGCAAACGGGCTTCTCAATCGCATGATGTGGAAATACCAAGGCTGGTTGCAGGGTTACAACGGTGGTCCTATGCCGCACCCGACCCAACGTGTGTACCAGCGCGACATGGCTGTGCTACGTAAAGGGCTGGAAGCTGCTGGACTGAACCCGACCACCGACCTCGATGAAGCCTTCTTCATCGGTCGTAACTCCATTTGAGGTCTGCCCGATGAATAGCACCGCAACCTTGAATCTGAAAGACCCCGACCTGCTGCGTCAGGCAATGTTGATCGACGGCGAATGGGTCCAGGCAGACAGTGGCCAGACAATCGAGATCCGCAATCCAGCCACTGGTGAATGGGTAGCGCGCGTACCAAACGGTGGAGAGTCCGAGACTCGCCGCGCAATCGCAGCGGCCGAACGCGCCATGCAGGGATGGCGCAAGACGCTGCCAAAGGAGCGTGCAAAGGTCCTGCGCAAGCTCTATGAGCTAATGCTTGAAAACATCGAGGACCTGGCGGTCATCCTGACGGCCGAACAGGGTAAGCCCTTGGTGGAATCCCGTGGCGAAATCCTTTACGCCGCAAGCTTCATCGAATGGTTCGGGGAAGAGGCGAAGCGCGTGAATGGCGACATCATTCCGCAGAATGTAGACGGTCGGCGCATTCTCGTGCAGAAAGCCCCTATCGGTGTTTTTGCAGCCATCACACCGTGGAACTTCCCCTCCGCGATGATTACACGCAAAGCCGGTCCGGGCTGGGCGGTTGGTTGCGCTGGAGTTATCAAGCCGGCCAGTCAGACCCCCCTTTCGGCACTGGCTTTGGCCGTACTCGCCGAGCGCGCCGGTCTGCCGCCTGGTGTGTGCAACGTCGTCACGGGCTCGGCCCGCGCAATCGGCGGGGAGCTCACCGCAAACCCGGTCGTTCGGAAGTTGTCTTTCACAGGTTCGACCGAAGTTGGATCGCTGCTGCTGGCCCAGTGCGCTCCGACCATCAAAAAGGCGAGTATGGAACTGGGCGGCAACGCGCCGTTCATCGTCTTTGACGATGCTGATATCGATGCCGCAGTGAAAGGTGCAATTGCCGCCAAGTACCGCAACACAGGTCAAGCCTGCGTTGCCGCCAACCGCATGCTCGTTCAATCGGGTGTTTACGATCAGTTTGCGAAGAAGCTCGCGGATGCAGCCGCTGCGCTCAGGGTTGGTAATGGCATGGATGACGGTGTGGTACTGGGTCCGCTCATCAATGGGGATGCAGTGCAAAAGGTCGAAGAGCACATTGCCGATGCGGTGAAAAAAGGTGCACGCATTGCTACCGGAGGCAAGCGTCACCCCTTGGGCGGTAGTTACTTCGAGCCAACAGTGCTCACCGATGTGTCACGCGATGCACTGATCTTCAATGATGAAACCTTCGGCCCTGTCGCTCCCCTCTTCCGTTTCGAGACTGAGGACGAGGCAATTGCGATGGCCAACGACACACCTTTTGGCTTGGCAGCCTATGTGTACGCACGTGACGTCGGTCTGATCTTCCGTGTCGTCGACAATCTTGAGTTCGGCATGGTGGGCGTCAACGAGGGGATGATCTCCACAGAAGTTGCACCCTTCGGCGGCGTGAAGACCTCCGGACTTGGCCGGGAAGGCTCAAAATACGGGATCGACGACTACCTGGAAATCAAGTACGTCGCACTGGGCGGCTTGTAAGCCGGCGATAGTGGGTGAGGTGGTGTATGTCTATAAAACATGCGCCCTCACCTACACGCATTCATCACGGCGCTGTAAATTTTGCTCAATGGCCTCACTGATAAGACGTATCAGTGGGGCTCCAAACCCTCGTCTCGCTCTACGAGATCGACACAAGTTACGCATCTGATACCACGGCCAAAAGCAGACACTCACTAGGCAATCTGATGAGATGCGGCGTGTAATGACATCCAGTTCAATAATTGAAGTCATGCCCCAACTCCGCCTGCATCCACTCCAGAAATCTTCTGACCCTTGGGAAGTTGGAATGCGCTTTCGGGAAAACCAGGTGGTGTGCAGTGATTGCCGCACTCAACTGCGGCACTACCTCGACCAACGTTCCACGCGCTAGATAATCCTGCGCAAGCAGTGTGCTTTCCAGGGCAAATCCAAGCCCGTGGCTGGCTGCCTCCAGCGTCATGTAGGAACGGTCAAAACTCAGTGTGTAAGGCTTTTCAGGGCGCGATAAACCATGTTGTGCAAACAACTGTGGCCACTTGATCAGCGTCGCCTCCGACAGAATCAGGTTGCAGTCCAGCAAATCCGCAATGGCATGAATGGGTCGTTTTTCCAGGAGTTTGGGAGAAGCCATGACCGCGATTTTTTCATTGCGCACCGTGCGCACTTCGAAACTGGGCCAGTTGGGCATTCCGTGGCGGATGTCCACGTCGATCTTGTCCCGGCTGAAGTGCAGTGACTCATAGGAACACGAAAGGTTGAGCTGGATGTCAGGATGACTCTGGCGGAATTGCTCCAGACGCGGCATCAGCCACAGCAGTCCGAAACTGGGCGATGAGTGCAAGCGCAGGCAATCGAGGCTGAAGTCACTGGTCGCGCGCTCGGTCGCCACGGCAAGGCTGTGCAGGATGCCGGACACCTCGGTCAGGTACTGCTCGCCCACCGGCGTCAGGGTCACGCCTCTGGTGGTTCGGAAAAACAGCTGTCGCCCGATCATCGCCTCAAGCTTGGCCAATTGGTGGCTGACCGCCGAAGGCGTTAAGTCCAGCAATTCGGCAGCGCGGGCGACATTGCCAAAGCGCGCTGTCTGCTCAAAGGCCTGAATGGCTTTCAGGGGTGGCAGTGTCGGGGGTACTTCGCCGGTTGAACGCATGGTGATGGTTTTTCCGCTGTAAACAGCCTGAGCCGGGCATCGAGCCATTCAACCATCCAACTGCAAAAATGACGAGTGCTGAATTTTTTTCAGTACCCAGTGAAGTTCGCGTTATTGCTCAGGAACGGGGTGGAGCACAAGCTGAGTCATCGATTCGCTACGGATCGACCCAATAGCACTCTCCAATAAGAACAATGAGGTACTCCCATGCTTCTCCAAGGCAAAGTCGCGATCATCACCGGTGCAGCCTCCGCACGTGGCATTGGCCGCGCGACAGCGACCACCTTCGCGCAACAGGGCGCACAGGTTGTGATCCTCGACTTGGATGAATCCACCGCCCGCGATGCCGCCGCCTCCCTGGGCGAAGGCCATCTGGGTCTGGCCGCCAACGTCGCTGATGAATCACAGGTTCAGCAGGCCGTCGCGAAAATCATCGAGCATTTCGGTCGCATCGACATTCTGGTCAACAATGCTGGCATCACCCAGCCTCTCAAAACCCTGGATATTCGCCCTTCGGACTACGACAAGGTGCTGGACGTAAGCCTGCGCGGCACCCTGCTCATGTCCCAGGCAGTGATTCCGCTGATGCGCCAGCAGTCCGGCGGCAGCATCGTCTGCATGTCGTCGGTCTCCGCTCAACGCGGCGGCGGCATTTTCGGTGGCCCGCATTACAGCGCCGCCAAGGCCGGCGTGCTGGGCCTGGCCAAGGCCATGGCGCGGGAACTGGGGCCGGACAAGGTTCGCGTCAACTCCATCGCCCCCGGTTTGATCCACACCGACATCACCGGTGGCCTGATGCAGGACGAACGCCGTCACGCGATCATCGACGGCATCCCGTTGGGACGCCTGGGCGAGGCGCAGGATGTGGCCAATGCGGCGCTATTTCTGGCCAGCGACCTATCCTCCTACCTGACCGGCATCACCCTGGATGTGAACGGCGGCATGCTGATTCACTGAATACACCTGGGCGGGCCTGCCCGGCCCGTGCGGTTCTGGATCGACGATGCAGCCGGGCCTCGGGCCCTGGCGGTCAATAAAAACAAGAGATCGAACCATCATGACAACCCTGTCGCTCGAAGCGGTTTCGACCGTGCGCTCCTCCGCCTACCGTAAAACGGCCTGGCGCCTGATGCCGTTCCTGATGCTGTGCTATCTGTGCGCGTATCTGGACCGGGTCAACGTCGGCTTCGCCAAGCTGCAAATGATGAACGACCTGGCCCTCAGCGAAACAGTCTATGGACTGGGCGCGGGCATGTTCTTCATCGGTTACTTCCTCTGCGAGGTGCCGAGCAACATCATCCTGCACAAGGTCGGCGCTCGGGTCTGGATCGCCCGCATCATGATCACCTGGGGCATCGTCTCGGCCCTGTTCGCCTTCGTCGAAACTGCCTGGCAATTCTATGCCTTGCGCTTTTTGCTTGGCATTGCCGAAGCGGGTCTTGCGCCGGGTCTGCTGCTGTACCTGACCTACTGGTTTCCGTCCTATCGGCGTGCGCGCATGACCGTGTTGTGGTTTATCGCCATTCCGCTGTCGGGCATGGTCGGTGGCCCGATCTCCGGCTGGATCATGAATCACTTCGCCGGCATGCATGGCTGGGCCGGCTGGCAGTGGATGTTCGTGCTCGAAGCTGTGCCCACCGTTCTTATCGGCTTGCTGGTACTGAGCTATCTCAAGGATGGCGTACACCAGGCCAATTGGCTGGATGACGACGAAAAAGCACTGATCCGCCGCGAGCTGGCCGAGGATGACCAGCAGAAAATCACCCATGCGTCGGTGGGCGAGTTTATTCGCGACCGTCGTCTGTGGTTGCTCGCAGGCATCTACTTCTGCGTTGTAATGGGCCAGTACGCGATCACCTTCTGGCTACCGACACTGGTACGCAACGCCGGGGTTTCCGATCCGCTGCACATCGGCTTTCTGACCAGCCTGCCCTACCTCTGCGCCATCGTGGCAATGCTGCTGGTCGGTCGCAGTGGCGACAAACACCGCGAGCGACGCTGGCACCTGATCGCCCCGATGATTGCCGGCGCACTCGGCCTGACCCTCGCCGCATTGCTGGGCGGCAATATCGTCCTGTCCATCCTGAGCCTGTGCCTGGCGGCGTCCGGCATTCTGTCGGCGACGTCGCTGTTCTGGATGCTGCCCACCACATTGCTCGGGGGCGTTTCCGCCGCCGCGGGCATTGCGGCAATCAACAGCTTCGCCAACCTCGCCGGGTTCTGCTCGCCTTACCTGATCGGCTGGATCACCACACAGACCGGCTCCAGCGCCATCGGCATGTACCTGATCACCGGTGTGCTGGTGAGCGGCGCCCTGCTGGTCCTGCGCATTCCCGCCGCCCTGGTCAATCGTTGAGTTAACGGAGTTTCATCATGACAACCCAGTCTTCACACGCTTCAAGCAAGAGTCTGGCGCAGCGCGCCCACAATATTCGTCGTCACTCGCTGCGCATGGGGCAAGTCCAGGGCCAGGGTTATGTCGGCCAGGCCCTCGGGGCGGCCGACCTGCTGGCCGTGTCCTACTTCCATGCGTTGAATCTTAAGCCTGAGGACCCGGAATGGGAGGAACGTGATCGCTTCTACCTCTCCATCGGTCACTACGCCATTGCGCTGTATGCCGCCCTGATCGAAGCCAAAATCATCCCGCTCGATGAACTGGAAACCTACGGTTCGGACGACAGCCGCCTGCCGATGTCGGGCATGGCCGCCTACACCCCGGGCATGGAAATCACCGGGGGCTCGCTGGGTCAGGGCCTGGGCATCGCTGTCGGTGCCTGCCTGGGTCTCAAGCGCAAAGGCTCGGCCTCCTTCGTCTACAACCTGCTGTCGGACGGCGAGCTGAATGAAGGCTCGACCTGGGAAGCCGTGATGTCGGCGGCGCACTGGAAGCTCGACAACCTGATCGCCATCGTCGACGTCAACAATCAGCAAGCCGATGGCTATTCGAGCGAAATCCTGTCGTTCGAACCCATTGTCGATCGCTGGCAAGCGTTCGGCTGGTTCACCCAGCGCGTCGATGGCAACGACATCGATGCACTGGTCGCGGCATTCGATGCCGCTCGCCATCATCCCGGCGCCCAGCCACGAGTGATCATCTGCGACACCAAAATGGGCAAGGGCGTGCCCTTCCTGGAAACCCGCGAGAAGACGCACTTCATTCGCGTGGAAGAGCACGAATGGGATCTGGCACTGAACAATCTTGAAGAAGGAAAAAACCAATGAGCAATGCCGCAAACACTCCGACTTCGACTGCCGAGCCGATCAAGAAGCGTCTGACTACCTCGGCGATGATCGCCTCCATTGCTTCGGAAGGCCAAGCCACCAAGTCGGCGCCTTTCGGACATGCATTAGCCGCGCTTGCCGATCAGCGTCAGGACATCGTCGGGCTGTCCGCCGATCTGTCCAAGTACACCGACCTGCACATCTTCGCCAAGGCCCATCCCGACCGTTTCTATCAAATGGGCATGGCCGAGCAATTGCTGATGAGCGCGGCCGCCGGCATGGCCCGAGAAGGCTTCGTGCCGTTTGCCACCACCTACGCGGTGTTCGCTTCGCGCCGTGCCTATGACTTCATCTGCATGGCCATCGCCGAGGAAAACCTCAACGTCAAGATCGTCTGCGGCCTGCCCGGCCTAACCACCGGTTACGGCCCAAGCCACCAGGCTACGGACGACCTGGCGATCTTCCGCGCCATGCCTAACTTGATGATCGTCGATCCGTGCGATGCACTCGAAATCGAACAGGCCGTGCCCGCCATCGCCGCGCATCAGGGGCCGGTGTACATGCGTTTGCTGCGCGGCAATGTGCCGCTGGTGCTGGACGAGTACGGCTACAAGTTCGAGATCGGCAAAGCCAAGACCCTGCGCACCGGTAACGACGTTCTGATCATCTCCACCGGCCTGATGACCATGCGCGCACTGGAAGCCGCCAAGGCACTGCAAACCGACGGCGTCGATGTCGCCGTGCTGCACGTACCGACGATCAAACCCCTGGATGTGCAAACCATTCTTGCCGAGGCAAGGAAGCCAGGTCGGCTGGTGGTCACAGCAGAAAACAGTTCGATCATTGGCGGTCTTGGCGAGGCCGTTGCAGGGGTGCTGCTGCGTAACGGAGTGACGCCAACTTTCAGGCAGATTGCTTTGCCCGACGCGTTCCTTGACGCAGGTGCCCTGCCGACGTTGCATGATCGTTACGGAATCTCAACTCAAGCCGTTTGCGCACAGATTAAAGGTTGGCTGTAACCGCACTCCAAAGGCACCTGCCCCCAGGTGCCGTTCAACTCGATGCAAGTTAGTAAACTTCCTCAGCCTCTAACGTCATGACTATGAAACCAGACGGGCTTCCTGATTCGGTAGCTCAAAGCAATCACCTGCAACGAGAGTCAACCGCCAACGCCCCTTGCCGTACCAGCACCCCGTTTATGAAATTGACGGCAGCGGCGAGCGCCTCACGCCCCTCGGAGAGCACCGGCGCATATGCCTGCCAGACATGAAACATACCGGGCCATACCTCCAGCCTGGTGTCCACGCCCGCTGATCCAGCGTTTCTCGCCAGACGTACTGCATCATCAAGAAGGATTTCACACTCCCCCACTTGAATCATCATTGGCGGCACCCCCTGCAGGTCAGCCTCCAAGATAGCAGTCTCGACCTGATCTCCCAGGTAGGCGTCAGCACTGGCTTGCAACTTCTGAGGTGTAAGAAAGCAGTCCACTGCAATCTTGGTATGGATGCTTTCTCCGGTAAGAGCCAGATCCAGCCAAGGAGAAAACAGCACCACGCAACCTGGCATTTCCATTCCCATGGTCCTGGCGTGAATCAGGGCGGCCATGATCAAATGGCCTCCCGCCGAATCCCCCACCAATGCAATATCGTTTGCTCCTTCGCAATTAGCGAGTAACGCCGCATACGCAGTCAGAACATCTTGCTGTGCAGCAGGGTATGCATGTTCAGGTGTCAGTCGATAATCAACCACGTAAGCCGTGGAAGATGTACCGGCAGCAAGCGTGCCGGCGATTCCCTCAAAACCTTCAGCGCTGCCCACCATGAAACCACCACCGTGGACATAGAGCAAAGAGCGCTGGGAATCCACACAGGTTAACTTCCGCACAGGAACTCCACCGAGTGTCGACGCCGTGGAGCTGCAATCAGGCGGAGGCGAAAAACGCTTGCACAAGTGGTCAAAACCTATACGAGCCTGCTGCAGCGACCCAGGAGGATTTTCTCTTCGAGAGAGCAGTTCATTACGAATAGCATTCAGTTCACAACTACTCATTCTTGCCTACCAATCAAAGAGTGACGTGGAGTGTCAGTCAGATATCAAGCACCAGCCTTGATGACTTGGCACGTGAAACACACTGCAGAATGACCGCATTGGAAGCACGCTCCTCATCGCTGAGGACATAGTCCCTATGATCAACTTCACCCGCTAGCACCCGGCACTCACAGGTACGGCAAAGGCCCTCCCGGCAGGAATAAGGCACCATTATCCCCACCTCTTCGAGTGCATCTAGAAGGCTGGTATCAGCTGGCACGGTTAACTCCATGCCACTGCGAGCAAGTTCCACTACGAAGCTTTTGTTCTGTTCCTTTTCAGGTGCATTCGACTCAGGTGCACTAAACAACTCGAAATGCACCTGGCCGGAAGGCAGGTAAGCCTGTGCGGCATCCCGTACCGCATTCATGAGCGGTGACGGCCCACAGCAATAGAGGTGGTCCGTTGCCTTTGCTTGTCGAGTAAACGCCTGCAGATCGGGACGACCGGCCATTTCGTCATCCGAGTGAAATACTAATTTTCCGCCACGAGGAAGATGCTCGATGTAAGCAGCCCGGGACCGGGATCGGACGCAATAGAGAAGTTGCCATGGTTTGTCATTCGCATCGCACCAACGAATCATGCTAAGAATCGGCGTAATGCCGATACCGCCGGCGATAAATAAATAGGTGCTTGCGTCGTGTGCCAGCGGAAAGTTATTGCGAACCGCGCTAATTTCGAGCAGGTCGCCAACTCGCAGATGTGCATGAATGAACGCTGAGCCACCCCGTGACGGCTCAGACAATCCGACCCCAATTGAGTAGCTTCCGTCCGAAGGATCGTACCGGTGAACGGAGTACTGCCTGATCAGACCATTTGGCAGGCGAACATCAATGTGCGAGCCCGCGTCGGCCACAGGAAGAGGTTGACAGTCCAAGGCCAGCAAGCGGATATCCATAATGGCGTCAGCAGCTTTCACGATCGCCATCACTCGAACGCGGTTCCAGTCGCTCATCTCAGACCTCCTGGATCTTGACGGGATTGCTTATCGCCTGCTCAGCCTTATAAGCATTCGCCACCAGCCACCTGAAATACGAAAGAGCAGCATCAGCTCCGATCGGAATCATTTTGAAATCGGAAGTCAACTTCAACATGCGATCTTGCGCATGAATCATATCGCTGTCCTCCTGGAACGCTGTGACGACCTGGTTGTGGATTGCCAGCGTCACCTCGGGGTCATCAATGGCGAAATTATGAGGCTGCGAAAAGAAGTAGTGCGTGGATTCGTCCGTTTCCGGAGTCAGTGCCTGAGTGCTACGGAACTCTGCCGCATTGACGCGATTTCCCGCCTTGGCATTTTGCCCACTGGGCTGCATTCCCGAATCCATCAGGAAGATGCTCGGCAGCAGGAAGTCATAGATATTCCAACGATCGACAGACCCCGGATAATTTTTGACTTTCTGCACAAAAGGTGCGGGCTTGATTCCTTCACCCCAACGCGTTACTCGCACGCCGTTTTCCAGCTTTTCGACCGTAGGTATGCAGGCCGCATACGCCTCGTCACCGCCCAGCGTGTTCGGATGAACGTAGGGCAAATGTGCGAGGTCAAGCAGGTTGTCAGCGATCAGCAGGTAGTTGGTGGTGTAATAGGTGTAACCCTCCAGGCTTCGCCACTCGGGGTCATCCAGCCAATGTGTATCAGGGATCAGGGACGGATCCGCCAGGCTGGCATCACCCACCCAGATCCAGATCCACTTGTGCTTCTCTACAATTGGGAATGTGCGCACCTTAGCCTGCGGAGGAATGCGCTCTTGTCCGGGTATTTCGACGCAGCGCCCCACCGTATCAAATAGGAGACCATGGTACATGCACCGAAGCTGATCGCCTTCTAGGCGCCCTTTCGACAGTGGAGCGCCTCGGTGACAGCAACGGTCTTCGAAAGCCACCACTTTTCCGTTGGTATCACGCCATAGCACCACTGGCACGTTGAGAATCGTTCTTGCGAGAAGTTTATCGACCGGGATCTCACTCGACCAAGCAGCTACATACCAAGCGTTACGAAGGAGCATGACGTCGACCTCATTTCTTGTTTTTGGTGTTGAAATTATCTTGCTGACGCCATGCTAGCGGTGGATCATCTATGCGCATAGATCATGGAGCTAATACAGAATATGCGCAGTACTCATGGTAAAAAATTCGATTTGAATCTCTTGCTAGCGTTCGATGCGCTTCTGAAAGAGCGCAATGTATCTCGAGCAGGAGAGCATCTTGGTTTGACGCAGAGCGCCATGAGCCATGCACTACGACGTCTCCGGGAGTTTTATGAAGACCCCCTCTTCGTCCGTATTGGCGATGCGATGAAGCCGACGCCTTTCGCAGAGGAGATGGGGGATTCAGTTCTGGAGATCGTATCCGCCGTACAGCACAGGCTGTTGGCGCAGGCCAGTTTCAGCCCTATGTCTTCCACCAGGGTCTTCAGCCTTTGTATGACGGATATGGGCGAGTTGGTATTTTTGCCCCGGCTGATTTCAGAACTTCAGAAGGTGGCCCCTCATTGCCGAATACGAACATCGCAACTACCCACCGAGCATATAGCTAACTCACTGGAGAGAGGTGATACAGACCTGGCTATAGGGTCACACTACATCCAGGACCCTAACCTTTTTCAACAAGAACTGTTTAAACACTCTTTTTGCTCTATCGTCAGTACCATGTACCCTGGTAACGAAGTAGACCTTGAACAATTCCTGAGCATGAAACATGTTTCCGTCGTTCTGTCAGACAGTAGTACACGCTACGACCAGTTTATCGACGAATTGGGGCATCAACGAGAAATTTACCTTACAACCCCACACTTTATAACGGTCCCGATGATACTGGAGAAAAACCCGAATCTAATCGCAACCGTGCCCGGTGACCTGGGGCAAACATTCCGACGCTACAATGCGGTCAAGGTAATTAAAACCCCGATCAAGTCCCCCAGCTTGCACCTGCGACAGTATTGGCACCCGCGCCATCATCATGACCCCGGAAATATATGGCTTCGCCAGTTGGTCAAGCTTCTTTTCGACAAGTATATGAGTTGATGGGCGTGATATTGGCGCAACCTAATCATTCCCTCACTTCAATGATTGCGGCAATTTACGAGGATAAACCTACGCTTATTGAATAAGGGAAATGATGAAATTTCACCGCTATGATATTAGAATTTATCGCTATCCAAATATGTGAATAGCGATCGTAAACGCTTCCCCTTAGCTAGAAACAGAGCGTCCACTCAGCTTTTTGGTGGTGTGTGCTTTCTTTAGGATTCGGCGTGCAGAGGAAGCATAAGACATTAAATATGCCGCCGGCCGTTGCGTGGGAACGCGCGATGAAAAATCGCTTGCCCCCCGAAAAAATTTCCGAAGAATATCTGGATATATTATGCCGAGGCGTTACCGAAGCATGTACAAGTTCAGCGGATTGATCGGTCGCACGCGATCGCCCTTAGCATAGACCTAACGAGACTTGATTCTGTCTTTTCCAGCGTACGTGGCGACAGCGACGTCGCCACCTTCATGGGATCAACCAACTCGTGCAATTCCACAGCATCTCGGACGTCAGAGTTGTGCGGCTCCCCTTAAAGATCAGATCACTCCTCTAGCTTTGAATGCCGAGATCTGTCCATCTGAATAGCCCAGTTCCTGCAAAACACTGACACTGTGCTCCCCCAAACCCGGCGAGGGTTTTTCTTCGACCATTTCGGTGTAGGGCATATGCACCGGATGCTTGACGTAGCAGTTTCCCGATTGGGCCGGCACCTCGACAATCATGCCGCGATGTTGCACCTGCGGATCGGCGATTGCCTCGGCGACCGTGTTGATCGGGCTGCAGGGTACGTCGGCCTCCTGAAGCGACTTCATCCAGTACTCACGGCCGCGCTCTTGTAATCTCGAAGTCATCAAGGACTCCAGATGAGCGTGATTCTGCGCGCGCAGCGGACCGTCACGCAGCAGCTGATCATCTATCCACTCAGGTCGCTGCATCGCGATGCACATCCGTTGCCACTGCTCTTCGGTATCAACACAGATGGCAATCGGTTCGTCGGCGGTAGCGAAAGCCTGGAACGGCGCGATCAGCGCGTGGCGACTGCCCAGACGGCGCGGAAGATCACCCACCTGCAGGAAGCGTGCAACAGCGTTTTCCATCATTGCCAGCTGGCAATCGAGCATCGAAATATCGATAAACGCCCCCTTTCCGCCCTCCTGCCCCCTGCCCACCAGCGCTGCCAGCACACCGACGGTGGTGAATAAGCCAGACCCGATATCGCCTAGCGAAATGCCCACGCGTGCAGGTGGTCCGAACTCTTCACCGGTAATGCTCATCATGCCGGACATCGCCTGTGCGACCACGTCAAAAGATGGCAAATGTTTATAAGGGCCATCCTGCCCAAAACCTGAAATTGCGGCGTAAACCAATTGCGGGTTCAACTCACTCACGGCTTCATAACCGAACCCCAATCGTTCCATCGCCCCCGCCCGGTTGTTTTCAATGAACACGTCAGCCGTCGTCAGTAACTGGCGAAGAACAGCTTTGCCCTCCTCCTCTTTCAAGTTCAGCGCGACGCTGCGTTTGTTCCGGTTGACGCTATTGAAGTAGATACTTTCCTCGTCTTTGAACGGCGCAACGCTGCGGGTGTAGTCCCCGCCTTGCGGCCGCTCAATCTTGATGACATCAGCCCCGAGCATCGCGAGCAGCCAAGTTGAATAAGGCCCTGCCAACATATGAGTCGCATCAATTACACGTATACCGCTTAGAGGCCCTTTGTTGGGTATTTCAGATTTAATCGACATGACTTCACCCTGCCCGGCAACTGAGGTTGCCAGCGAACAAATAATATTTAAATTCGAGAAAGCGTCTGTTCATCCAAGCGTCAGAGCTTTCTATTCTCGGAAACGCGACAACATCAGTGTTTCATTACACCGCAAAGTTGTTCTAAAGCCCTTTCCACGCTGGTGGACGTTTTTGCTGAAACGCTGCAACGCCTTCACGAAAATCAGCAGAGTGATAGCAACGCAACAACACATCCTCATCCTCGACACTTGCTACTTGCGCGTCTCGAAGTCGCCGCAACGTAGTTTTGGTGGCCCATAGCGTCAGTGGCGCAAGCTGCACCAAATGCTCCGATACGCGCTCGGCCGCAGCTTCCAACGCGTCTTCGTCCACCAACTCCCTGAACGCCCCGCTTGCCATAAGCGCCGAGGCGTCCAGCAGACGTGCGCTGAACACCATTTCTTTTGTCATTGCTGTGCCGAACAAATCGACAAGACGCTGATAGTTCAGGGCGCTGAGGCAGTTGCCAACCGTTCGTGCAATGGGAAATCCAAATCTGGCTGAACGGCTGATGATGCGCACGTCACAAGCTGCCGCGATAAGTGCCCCCCCACCCACACACGGACCCGCGATGGCGGCAACGGTTGGAAATGTCAGCGCTTCAAGAGAATGGATGAGCGTTTCACTGTGACCTTCGAGTTCAAGAAACTCAGCTGTCGTTTTCGCATCCTCCAGAGCGCCGAAATCTGCCCCCGCCATGAAGGAGGGGCGCGCGCCCGTTGCGCCGGTCAGAACCAGCGCCTTGACTGATGCATCGAGTGTCAGCTCTTGAAAAATCCCGGTCAACGCCTCTTCCATTCCAGGCGACATCGCGTTCAAGGCGTGAGGTCGATTGAAGATGACCCATTCAACACTCCCTCGTCGTAACCGAAAAATTTCGGCGCTCTCTTCGATTTTCATAGTTGAATCCTGTCTGGCCATTTAATAAGTGCTCACAGTTCGACGACCGCTGCCGCCATGCTGGTTTAACTGTTAACCCGTTCCCCGGATTGCAGCAGGTGGCAATCCTGTTCTGGCAGATGCAGCAGTACGACCTGCCCCACCCGATAGTCGACCGTGGGGGGCGTAAAGGCGCGCATCGAAAGGCCAGCGCCGATGTCTACCAATACGTCGCAGTACTCTCCGAGGTACGCGGTGCGCAGCACCGTACCGGGCAGCACATTGGTCACGCCTGAATTTGGCCCAACGATCCGCACTTTGGACGGACGGATACACAGGGTGATCTCTGCACCAGGACCAGCACCACTGCGGTCCATCCCCACCAGTGATTGCTCTCCAAAGCGCAATGTGCCGGCCCCCGTTAACACGCCCTTGATCACGTTATTGCTGCCAATGAACGCAGCGACGAACGCGTTGGCCGGCAGCTCGAAAATCTCTCTCGGCGAACCCAGTTGTTGCACACTGCCTCCATTCATGACCGCCACCTGATTGGCCGTCACCAATGCCTCTCCCTGATCGTGAGTGACGTAGACAGTCGTCAGTCCAAGCAAGTCATGCACTCGACGGATTTCGAAGCGCATTTCTTCCCGAAGGTGGGCATCAAGGTTCGACAGCGGTTCGTCGAGCAATAGAATGCTCGGCTCGACAATAAGAGCTCGCGCCAGCGCCACCCGTTGCTGTTGCCCACCCGACAACTCGGAGGGATAGCGGTCAGCCAAGTGGTCAAGGTGCACAGTCTTCAGGGTTTTAGTGAGCTTTTCTTCCAGCAAAGCACGCGGCACCTTGCGTATCTGCAAGCCAAACGCCACGTTCTCCGCCACGGTTTTGTGCGGCCACACCGCATAGTTTTGAAAGACCAGCGATATATCCCGGCGCTCCGGAGGCACCACGCCCTGCGAGCTGGAAATGACCCGGTCATTGACGCGGATTTCGCCTGCGGTCGGTGCTTCGAAACCGGCTAGCAACTGCAGTGTGGTTGACTTGCCACATCCGGATGGACCAAGCAACGCCAGCAATGTTCCATCCTCCACAGTCAGGTCAATACCTTTTAGCGCCTGGAACTGGCCGAAGCTTTTTTGCAAATTACGGATCTGGATCTGGCTCATTGGGCGACTCCGAGTTCAACACTGGCACGTTTATGTTTCGCCAACTTCACGCTGAGCGTCTGAGCGATCGCCACCACCACCATGGTGACAACCAAAAGTAATACGCTAGCGGCAGCCACCGCCTCGTAATTTCCGCCATCCTTGTAGTTGTAAATCAACGTCGTCATGACGTTAGTGCTGGGTGTTATCAAGAACACCGCAGCTGATAGTTCGCGCATCACTGGGATAAACACCAACAGCCATCCTGAAATCAGTCCGGATCTCATCAGCGGAGCTGTGATACTGATGAATGTCTTCGACTCACTGGCACCCAGGATCCGGGCGACCCGCTCCAGGTCCGGACTGATACCCTTGAGCATTGCCCCGCCATGCGAATAGGCGATAGGCAGGAACGTCGCGACGAACGCCGCAATGATGATCGCCGAGGTCCCGTAAAGACTTAGGGGTGGCTGGGTATAGGCTGCGAAGAAGCCCACCGACAATACAATTCCGGGAATGATGATCGGTAGATTGGTCAACGCCGCAATGATGGTCGTTCCCGCAACCAAGCGGCGCTCGACGATGTAAGCGATCAAAGTGCCGAGCAGTACGCAAAGACTGGCGCCGATGGCGCCATAGGCCAATGAGTTGATAATCGCCGCCTGAGTTTCAGCGTTCTCCAGGACTGCCCATCGATACCAGTGAAACGTCAGATTGCTCAGCGATGGCCCCTGACCCCAGGCTTTGCAGAGAGAAACGACGATCAAGGCGAAGTAAGGCAGGATCACCGCCGTCACCGGGACAATCAGCGCGAACAACAACCCGGCCCAGCGCCACCCTTTCAGATCAATGCTGCGGCCCGCCCGGCTCTTGCCACCGATCATTACAAAACGTCTGCGGCCAAGAATTTTTTTGCGTACCCAGAACAACCCACCGGTGAGCAAAAGGAGCGGCATGCAATACGCTGCCGCCATGTACAACTCGGGCGGGAACAACTGATAGAACTCGGCCAGTTTGGTGGTGACAACCGATGTTCCTGAGGGCGTGAGCAGAAAGGCGGGAACGCCGAACAGGGTCATCCCCTGAATGAAGGACAAAATGAAACCCACGATGACCGAAGGCATCACCATCGGAATGGTCACGCTGAACATTGTGCGTAGTACGCTGGCGCCGAGCGTCGTCGCCGCGTCTTCAAGCTCGACCGCCATTTCATCGAGGGCGCTGGCGACAATGGTGAAGGTATACGGGACGGTATAGATGGCGCAGACAAAGATCGCGCCACCCATCGAGTAGATGTTGAACAGAGCCAAATCGCTGCCCGACATTTGTCGATAGAACGTATTCAGCCAGCCGGCATTAGGTGCCGCAAGTAGAATCCAGCCCAGTGCACCGATGAACGACGGGGTCACGAAAGCCCCCAACGTGAGCATCCTGATGAGTCCCCGGCCGGGCATGTTGGTACGCGCCACCAACCAGGCCAGCGGAACACCCAGCAGCGTTGAGATCGCTGCGGTTGAAAACGCCAGAATAATCGAATTGATAATCGGCTGGAGCATGCCTTTGGCAGTCACCAGACGCACGTAATTGTTCAGCGTCCATTGTTGCGTGGTGTCATCGTGCATGCTGTTGAACAGAATCCAGCCGACCGGTTGCGCAACCAACAAGAACAGCGCCGCCAGAACCACGCTCACTACGGTCCAACGCACCCAAGGTCGGTGTCGTCGAATCTCGGCGCCAACGGTCGCCGAGGAAGTGCCTATCGCAAAAACGCCCATAAAGGGGTCACTCCTGAGTCTGCCGTCGCCAGGCCGCCAGGGCCTGGCGGGTATTGTTTCAACCAATGATGTCCTTCCACTTGGCGATACCTTCAGCGACTTCGGCCGCCAGGTCTTCAGGTGGATTGCGGTACCAGGTTATCTGGGACAGGCTGCGGTCCTCGGCCCATGGAACATCAGTGCGCAATGTCGGCCAGAAATTGGCCGCCAGGATTTGCGAGACTTCAGGGTCATACAAAAAGTCGGAGAACAGCTTCGCCGCGTTCGGGTGCGGAGCTTTCAGTGGAATGGCACTCAAGCCCAGGTTGAGGATGGTGCCGTCGGTTGGGGTAACCACGTTTATCGGGTTGCCAGCCGCTTTCTGCGTCAGCGAATAACTGAATGGCGCACCCAGACCCACGAGGCGCTCGCCTGAAAGAATGTCGGTAACAGTATCCACGTTCGATTGGCCGACCTTGGGGTTCAGCTTTGCCAGTTCTTTGAGGTAATGGTCGCCGTACTTTTTACGGATCGCCACCACCCAGGAAGCAACATCACCGGAGAAGGACGGGCTGCCGACCGTCAGCTTGTTGGCCCATTGAGCGTCCAGTGCAGCCTCCCATGAAGCAGGTGCTGTGGTGACTTTGTCTGACTGATAATTTAGGCTGGTCAGGCTAATGGCGCCGACCTGGAAGGTGTCGTCCTTGTCCAGCCCCTGGAATTCCTGCGGCAGAAACGCCGTACCCGCCGGTTTGTAGGGCATCAATGCGCCGATCTTTTTCAGCTCCAGGTAGTGAAGTATGTTGGTACTGCCCAGCGAGTCGCAGTTGGGCGCATTATTCTGCAGCTCGAGACGTAATCGGGTGTAGATGGTTTGCGATGCCTGACGCAGCAGGTTGACCTTGATCCCAGGGTAGCGACGGGTGAACGCGTCGCGGATGGCTTCGATGGTCCTTTGTTCATAGGACCCCCAGTAAAGGTTGAGTGCACCTTCTTTCTGCGCAGCTGCGTACAGCGATTCGTCGGCAGCGAACGAGGGACGAATCAATCCCGCTGCTAAACCTGCACCCGCGATGCCACTCGCTTGCAAAAATCTGCGCCGTGTAAATTCGACCATATCGCTGCCCCTTCGCCTGTTGCTGCTTGATTATTGTGAGTGGAAAGCAGTGTTTCAGTGGTTCAGTAATCGCCTGTCGTTGCGCCGCCATCGACAATGAGAACTTGCCCGCTCATGTAACTGGCGTCGTCGGAGGCGAGGAACGCCACCACGGAGGCAATTTCTGCAGGTTGTGCGGGCCGGCCCAGTGGCATTCTTGCGATCCAGCGCGCCCTGATCTCCTCTGGAACACTCGCGAGAATAGATGTCTCTACGATCCCGGGGGCTACGGCGTTGACCAATACACCGTGGCGCGCCGCTTCCAGGGCGACGGTGTGAGTCAATCCCACCACGCCCGCCTTCGCCGATGAATAATTCGATTGACCGTAGGTGCCCAGGATCGCAGTGGAAGCGATATTGATGATCCTGCCCCAACCGCGCCCAACCATGGCCGCCAACCCGAATTGACACCCCATCCAGGAGCCACGCAGGTTGACGTCAATCACGGTTTCCCAGTCTTCATCAGTCATCTTCATCAAGGTTCTATCACGCACGATGCCTGCCACGTTCACCAGAATGTCGACGGCTTTGAAGGCTGGCGGCAGATCAACCATGACCGCGGTCCAACTAGCGCGGCTCGAAACGTCGAGAGTGACCGCTGCCGCCTGATAACCCTGGGAGGTCAGTGAGCAAGCCAGTTCGACTGCACCGGGGCCGAGGTCGGCAATGATGACCGCTGCGCCCTCTTGCGCCAGGCGCTGACAGATAGCCGAGCCAATGCCGCCCGCACCGCCCGTGATCAACGCGACATGCCCGTCCAAGCGAGTGTTCATGATTCGCTCCCTGTGCGGCATGCGACCGCAAATACGTCTTCGCCTTCCTGCACCACTTCACCGCTCTGATTGAGCAGGCGCAGCCTGACTCTGACAATGCCCCGCGAAGGGTTTGAATTGCTTTTGCGCAAGTCTTCGATTTCAGCCACGTAATGCAGCGTGTCACCCGCGAAAACCGGTGCGACGAATCGGCGATGGGTCTCAAGAAAGGCAATGATTGCCCAGTCATCAACACTCGAGCGCAGCCCGGTACTCATGGAGTGAGCCAACATGCCATGGGCGATTCGCCGCCCGAAGGGGCCTCGACGCGCAGATTCCTCATCCATATGAATCGGGTTGAAATCCCCAGACAATCCTGCAAACAGGACGATGTGCGCTTCTGTCAGTGTGATGCGCGACGACACCAACGACTGTGTGGCTACCAGGTCGTCAAAGTATTGAGTGGAACTCATGGGTGGCTCCTTGGGCGGAAAACCGGCAACGAGGTGGATGAATCCGTTTCGATGAACGCAACCGAAACGTCCATACCGATGGTGATCTCGTCGAACGCAATGCCGTGAAGTTGCGACAGCATCAGCGGACCTTCTGCTAGCTCGACGAGGGCGCACACATAAGGTGTCTCCAGCCGTGAGTGCCCACGATGGATAACCGAATAGGTAAACAGCGTGCCGCGCCCGCTGACTTGCACCCATTCGGGCTTTATCGCCAGATCGTCCAGGCAATGGTCCCGTGGGTACCACTGCCATGCACCGGACACAGGGTTGCGTTGAACGAGCAAGCGTCCTTCCCGAAGAGCGGCCCACCAGGGTGCCGACATGGCGTCGGTGACAACAGGACTCAAAGTGGTCATATCGCTGGCTCCTCAGACGGTCAAAATGACAGTGGCTGCGGCACAGAACGTTCCGCCCAACCCATGAACCAACGCGACCTCCGCGTCTTTCACCTGCACCCCTGGCCCTTCACCGCGCAACTGCCGGACGCCCTCAATCAAAGCCAGCAGACCGCGCTTGCCCGGATGGTTCGACGCCAGTCCACCACCGTCGGTGTTGCAGGGCAGAGAGCCACTGATGCTCAAATGGCCGTCCGCCACGAACCGCCCGCTTTCGCCCCGAGGACAGAATCCAAGGTCCTCAAGCGCCAACATCGGCGTGATCGTAAAGGCATCGTAGAGCTGCACCACGTCGACATCACCAGGCGTCAACCCGGCCATTTCAAATGCTCGGGGACCAGTACGAGCAGCAGGCGTGATGAGTTCGCGGGACATCTGGCTGATTTGAGTGCGCTGTGTGGCCATGCCAAAGCCGCTCACGCAGACCGGCCGGGCTCGGCAATCAAGGGCTCGTTCCCGGCTGGTCATCACGATAGCGCCGCCGCCGTCCGTCACGACGCAGCAATCGAGCCGGTGCAAAGGTGAAGCGATCATCGAGGAATTGAGCACGTCTTCGACGGTAATCGATTTTCGGCCCAGAAAGGCATCCGGATTTTCAGCCGCGTGTTGCCGGAATGTCACCGCCACCTGAGCTAGCTGCTCTACCGTGGTGCCATAGAGGTGCATATGACGCTGGGCGTACATCGCATACGTAGAAATGAGCGTCGGTGCGAAGGGCAACTCGAATTGACCAGGCCCCGCCGGAAGGACGAAAGGGTCGAATGACGGAGTCTTCAACGGCCACCAGCGCGGTGAGGCGGCGTAACTGATAACCACGACATCCGCCAGCCCGGCAGCAATCGCCACCGCCGCCTGTGCGGTATGCACCAGATAGGAACAACCCCCCACGTCGGTGCTGTCGAACCAGCGCGGCTCAATGCCCAGGTACTCGGCCATTTCGGTAACGCTGTTGACACCGCCCCCCTCGGCCCAGTCGCCGGAAGCCACACATAAGCCGTCTACGTCTCCGAGCGTCAGCCCGGCCTGGGCCAGCGCTGCCTGGATGCATTCCACCTGGATCGCGAAAGGATGGACATTGGGCGCATCCCTTCGTGGTGACTCATAGGCGCCGACAATGGCGGCGCGTTCGGAAACGTTCAAGGCATACTCCTGAAAAGATCGAAAGCCGTGGCCCACAAATTCCATCATCGGGAGGCATGCGAACAAGCAGTTAGAAAACGCCAAATTGGTGCATTTAATGCACCCATTCTTTGGCATAAGACTTGCGTTTGTCGTTAACTCTCGACGCCTGGAGTACCTATGAATAGACGACTGCCGCCGCTACTCGCTGTACGCGCCTTCGAAGGATTCAGTCGTTGTGGAAGCGTGCGGCAGTGCGCCGAAGAACTATCGGTTTCGCATACCGTTATCTCCCGACATATACAGAATCTGGAAGTCGCCGTTGGTACAAAACTGGTCAAGAAATCAGGTCGCGGACTTGAGATGACGCGTGAAGGCCAGCGCTACGCGGCACAGCTTCGACGGGCGCTGGACATCATCGCTGACGCCAGCAGCGATCTGCGTCAAGGCGAAGACGCGCTGCACGTCTGCTGTATGGCTGGCCTCGCGTCCAGGCGGTTGCTGGGAAGACTGGGCGAATTGGAAGAAGCACTCAATGGTCGTGAGCTGACACTTGAACCGACCAGTACACGCCCCGACTTCAGTCGCAATGAAGCGGATGCCGAGATTGTCTATCTGGAGGAGCTCAATCTCGGCGAGGAACTGTGCGCAGAGCTTTTCGCCCGGCCCTTGATTCGTGCAGTGGCCAGCCCCGCGTTTTGCAACCGCTTCGCCGAAGTGACCTGTGCCGAAGATTTGCTGGGTTTGCCATTGATCCATGAGCGTAACACCCAGCGCTGGTCGCAATGGTTCAGCATTGCCGGTGTTACAGATATTCCCAGGTTGCGCGGGCCTCGACTGTGGCACGGTCACCTCACGCTCGAAGCGGCCTGTATGGGCCAGGGTGTGGCACTGGTCAGCGAGCTGCTGGCCGACGAAAAAATTGCCGCTGGCGAGCTCATCGATGTGATGCCGATGACGATTCGTCTAGGCGGGTATTACTTCATCGCCCCCACTCGAAAATGGAACGATCAAGCCATTGTCCGGCTGCGGCAATGGCTGCATTCCGTGTTCCCCGGCGAACTGGAAAAAGGCGACATTTATGCACCAGTCAGGATCCCAACTTCCGCTTCTGCACCGTAATAGTACTTTTCATAAATGAGGAGCCAGGCAATGAACATCCCCCTACCGAATGGCAGACCTTACGAGAAAGCGCTGGTCAAAAGCGAATGGATTGACCTCTATGGCCATATGAATATGGCGTATTACGTCATGCTTCTCGATGATCTGGGCCATCGCATTCTGGAACAGTTCGGGCTGGGTAAAGGGTACACACTTGAGCTTAATTGCGGGCTCTTTACCGTTGAGGCCAATCTGAAATACCTCAGGGAGGTCTGCGCGGGAGATCCACTGCGCGTGGAACTGACGCCCCTGAGCTTCGACGAAAAACGCTTGGTCACTCAGGTGGAGCTTTACCATGACGAACAAAACTATCTCAGTGCGACCATGCGGCAGACGGCGGTGCATGTGAATCTCGACACCCGTAAAGTATGCCCATTTGGCGACGAAGGTCGGCAACGACTGCAAAGGATGATGGACGCATACACCTCCAAAGACTTCGACCTGTCGAGCCGGGTGTCTTCGGATTAGATACCCTGCACGTCTTAGCAAACCAGTGGAATGCATGTATCTTTAACACTGATATTTTACGACAAACCAGCCTGCTCAAGTCAGGCGTAACTGTTCGTTGAAATCAGCTTCAGTTGCATCATCCAGGGAGTCGTGAAACGCATCATGACGCACCCAATCTCGGAAAAGTCGGCGAGTTTTTGGCGTGCTATGGCGAATACGCCACTTAGCTTCGAAAAAACGCGAGATAGGTTTTTTCGTTCCCGCCCAGGCCAGCGAGGAACATTGCTTGAAAGCGAATTTCTCGGCGGCGTAAGGGAACTGGCTTCCTAAGGAGAAGCCTCGACCACTTCGTCAAAATGGCTGTTGGAACATCATCTCCAACAGGAATAAGCAGATCGTGCCGTAAACTCTGTGAATCATCAGATGAACATGGTCAAACTCCCCATGCATCGTGCATCTGGTATAAATCGCGCCACTAAATACAAGTACGGATCGCTAGCATCGAACAGCACCCTGCCCAGGGTGACCTCACTGCGTAATCAGGCCTCCCCTGGTACTGCAAATTGTAATAAGCCGTTACCAGCCCAGTTGCTTGTTAAAACCAAGGGCATCGTAGTAGTCATGCTGCGTGAGAATTTTGCCGTTCTTGAGGTGTATGAAACTAACACCCTTAAAGCTGAGGGGGCGCTGAGTAGCTGGGGTCTCGGCACTCCAGGGGCCGGTATTGGTGCCCTTGAACTCCCATTCAAAGGCAATGCTCTCGCCATTGACAATCGGCTCACCGAACATTTTCCATTCCAAATCCGGCACCGCCTGCATGAACACCTGAATTACTTGGGACTTGGCGTTTTCGCGGCCAACTTGAGGGGTGCCCACCGAGGCATCGAGAAACTCAACGTTATCAGAAAAGTACTCGGCCGCCGCATCCGCATTGTGGGCATTCCAAGCCTTCATATAGTCATGGATCACGCCGAGGGTATCGTTTTGGCCTGCCGCAAAACTTGCATGACTGGCCAGAACCAGAAACAGCCCGAACAGTAGTGAGTGGATTCGAGACGTCATAGCCTTCAACCTTATTGTCAGAAGATCGGTTTGCCTGCCGCGCTTAGTGGCAGGCATTGATGTCAATTAACGGTTTTTCCAGGCATCCGAAGCTGGGGCCTTGCCCTTTTCATAGGGACGAAACAGGGTCATGTATAGGACACCGACAAGGATGACGATGGCACCGACAAGTGCGATGCCGTAGTTCAAATACCAAGGCGCATCCGGGGTACGCGGCCAGGACATATTGATGATCGCGAACATGCCGTAGCAGAGGGCAGCAATGTTCACGATCCAACCCCAACGTCCCATGGTGAACTGGCCCTTGGGTTTCCACCCACGGATACGGGCATACAGCGCACCGCCAACAATCATCTGGAACGCCAGGTAGATACCGATGGCGGCAAAGCTCACCACCAGAGCAATAGCGTTCTGAAGGTAGAAGCCCACACACACAATGATCGCAGGCAGCACGCCACACACCACCAGAGCTGCGGTCGGGACGTGTGTCGTAGGCGAGAGTTTTTTCAGCATATTACTGCCCATGAGCATTTCGTCTCGAGCATAGGCATAGAGCAGACGACTGGCGGATGCCTGCAAACTCAGCACGCAGGAAACGAACGAAACCGTAATGACCGCCATAACTACCCGAGAGCCCACAGGACCGAACGCGCTGCCGAATATGGTCGACATCGGGTCTTTGTCTTGCCCGGAAATGACCGCAGCCATATCTGGAACTGCAAGGATCAACGCCAGGGCCGCAAAGATCGAGGCGGCGCCGCCGATCCAGATAGTCATCCGCATCGCCTTTGGAACCTGGCGGCTAGGATTTGGGGTTTCCTCGGCAACATCGCCGCAAGCTTCAAAGCCGTAGTAGAGAAACATCCCCGCCAATGAGGCCGTGAGAAACGCAGGCCAATAGGCCCCATCAATGGAAATATCAAAAGTATTGAACAATACGCTCAAAGGCTGGTGGCGCTCGAAGATCAGCAGGTATCCACCGATAAACAAAGCCCCGACTAGTTCGCAGAGAAAACCGAACATCGCCACCCGCGCCAATAGTTTGGTACCACTGAGATTCAAGACCGTCGCCACCGCCGTCAAAAATAGCGCGACCAACGTGTTAGTTACCGGCGACGACTCGAAACCTAGAAGGTTTGCGATGTAGGGGCCAGCCCCCAGCGCGACGGCGGCAATGGTGACACATAGGGAGATGGCATAAATCCACCCGACCATCCATGCCCACTTCTTGCCAACCAGACGACGGGCCCAAGGATAGACGCCGCCGGAAATCGGGTACTGAGATACCACTTCGCAAAAAATCAGACACACCAGCATCTGGCCGAACCCCACCAGCAGGTAGGACCAGAACATCGGTGGCCCGCCGGCGGCCAAGCACAGGCCGAACAAGGTGTAGACCCCTACTACCGGGGACAGATAGGTGAATCCAAGGGCAAAGTTCTGCCACAGACTCATACTACGTTCGAAATTTGAGGTGTACCCAAGGGCACGGAGTTGCTCCGCGTCTTGATCTACAGCTACCTTGGAGCTAATTGAGCTGTTCATTGCAACATCCTTCAAAAAGGAATTTGTTTTAATAGGCGTTGATCGGACGGTGCCATCCCATCCGTTGCGCGATTAACCATAGTTGACTCAGAGTTGTATCCAGGTGGCCTTAATCTCCGTGTACTTATCAAAGGCATGCAGAGATTTGTCACGACCATTACCGGACTGTTTAAAGCCGCCGAACGGCGCCATCATGTCACCGCCGTCATAAAGATTGACCCAAACACTGCCTGCACGAAGTGCGCGGGAAATGTTGTGGGCTCGAGACAGGTCAGACGTCCAGACAGCTGCGGCCAGACCGTAAGGGGTGTCATTGGCGATGCGTACAGCATCTTCTGCTTCGTCGAATTCGATGACTGACAGTACGGGACCGAATATTTCTTCCCGGGCGATTTTCATCGAGTTGCTGACGTTGTCGAACAGGGTTGGCTCTACATAACTGCCACCGGCCTCTACCCGTGCAACGCGCCCCCCGAGCAAGAGCCGCGCACCTTGCGCTTGACCTTCTTCGATGTACTGCATCACCCCATCCAGATGACGGCCATCAACCATTGCGCCGACGTTGGTATCAGGGTCGAGAGGATGCCCCGGCTTCCAGCCCTTCATGGCCTCGACAACCATCGGTACAAAACGCTCTTTGATCGATGCCTGCACCAGCAAACGTGAACCGGCAGTGCAAACCTCACCTTGGTTGAAGGCGATGGCTGCCGCTGCTGCTTCGGCCGCCACCTGCAGATCGGGAGCATCAGCAAATACTATGTTGGGACTTTTGCCGCCGGCCTCGAGCCAGACCCGCTTCATATTCGACTCACCCGCATAAACCAGTAGTTGCTTGGCCACTTGGGTCGACCCGGTAAACGCCAAAGTATCAACATCACCGTGCAGGGCCAACGCCTTGCCCACGGTGTGGCCATAGCCCGGCAGAACATTGAGCACACCCGCTGGAAGACCCGCCTCCAGAGCAAGCTGTGCGATGCGGATAGCCGTCAGCGGAGAACGCTCCGAGGGTTTGAGGACAACTGAGTTACCGGCAGCCAGCGCCGGCCCCAACTTCCAAGACGCCATCATCAGTGGGAAATTCCACGGCACGATAGTCGCAACCACCCCAACCGGCTCCCGGGTAACCAGCCCGAGCTGATCAACCGAGGTCGCTGCCACCTCATCGTAGATTTTGTCTATTGCCTCACCGCACCAACGGATACTGTCAATGCTCCCCGGAAGGTCGACCGAAAGCGAATCGGAAATCGGCTTGCCCATGTCCAATGTTTCCAGCAGAGCCAGCTCTTCGGAATGGGCCTGCAACAATTCGGAAAAACGCACCATCACTGCCTTGCGCATTGCAGGTGCTTGGCGTGACCAGACACCAGACTCGAACGCAGACCGGGCACTGGCTACCGCCAAATTCGCATCCGCCGCATCGCAACTGGCGACCAAGGCAAGCACACGCCCGTCGATAGGACTAATGCACTCAAAGGTTGCACCTGAGCTGGCCGACACATATTTGCCATTGATGAAGGCTCGCCCCTCGATGCTCAGCGCCTTGGCTCTGGCTTCCCACTCTGATCGGGTCAACTGACTCATGGTTAAAACTGCTCCTGGGTTCGGATGGATGCGATCTCAAATCGCCTTAAACATATGGAACCATATCTTTTAACCCTTGAGAACCCCGGAAAAGCTAATGCGATGTGATTTTTTTGACTTTTTATGCGTTAAAACTCTAGAATCCCCCCACAAACACGTACAAAAATAATATTAAATATGAAATAGAATTTTAAAAGAAACACACATCCGGACGCGCTTGACGCTATATCGGACTATTGCCACAGGCGTAAAACGGCGCCGCCCATGAATGAATCAACCATGAGCCCTACTTCAAGCCTCATACGCCTTAACCAAGAAGGTAAAACGGAGTCTGTTACCCGTCGCCTGATAGAAATGATCGATCTGGGGTTGTTCACAGAAGGCGAACAGCTCCCCAATGAAAGTGCCCTGGCCACCCAACTCGGCGTTGCCACGGTTACGCTGAGGGACGCGCTGGCGGGCTTGCGAGAGCGCGGGGTTATCGAAACCCGGCGTGGACGCAGCGGAGGGAGCTTCATCTGCGCCGCGCCGCAAACCTCAGATCAGTCACTGTTCGATCAACTACGTGAATTCAGCACGCTTGAACTCCGTGACCTCGCCGATGAACACGCTGCCATTTCAGGCGCCGCCGCCCGACTGGCGGCTCAGCGCACTGGACCTGAGCAACATGCAAGACTGAGCAGCCTTGTCGACGCCCTAGCCAACGCTCAAGAGCGGCGAGAGCGACGCCGAGCAGACGCCAGATTCCATATCGAAATAGCCGTGGCAGCACAGTCTGTGCGCCTGACTCACAGCGAAGCGCGTCTGCAGGCGGAGCTTGGGGAACTGCTATGGCTGCCGTTTGCCGGCCAACCAGACCCTCAGGCCATCGAGCGGGAGCATAGAGCTATCCTGGAAGCCATCGTAGCGAACGATGCCAATCTGGCCGGCGCACTGGCAGAAGCACATGTAACACGAGGCGTTCGCCGCCTAAGCACCTTACGACTACAACAAATGGCAGAAGGCGACTAATGAATGGAACGAAACTTGCTGAATTATTCGCTCGCTATGCAGCTCGGTGTCGCATACCCCGTCGACTGCAGGCACCGAATTGTCTTCTCTGAGTCATGAGGTAGAGCCATGGCTAACGAAATGTCAGCAAACGAGCTGTCCCAATGTGCCACGTTAATCAATGCTTCCGTAAGTAACGTATTCAAGGGGCTCAACGATATGAGCGCCGCGGTATTGAGCATTTGGGAGCATACGTGTAGCAAAAAGGAGCGCCCCTGCCAAGGCGACCTGAAGCCATTGCTGCCGATTATTCGACAAATCCTGAACTCGGAAAACCTCAAGTTTCATGGTGCCGGCGTGGTATTCGCTCCTGGTGAGCTGGAAGGCCGCGAAATGCATCTGGAATGGTGGTGCCGAACCCAAAAAGAAGAAATTAAGCCTCTGACGCTGAACTTTAATAGCCGTAGCGAACGTTTTTACGATTACCTGCACATGCCTTGGTACACCCTCCCCCAGCAAACCCGGCAGCCCTCCATAGACGGCCCGTTTGTGGATTTGTACGGCACGGAGCAGTACATCATTGCGTTCTCGGTTCCTATTTTTTTCGCAGATCGCTTCATTGGTGTAGCTGCTGCCGATATTTCTCTGCACTCCTTGGAGCCCTTGCTCGTGCGCAGCCTTATGCGAGTCAGTAATGAGGCGTTGTTACTCAACGCCGAAGGTAGGGTGCTGGCGGCTAACACACCGAGTTGGCTGGCCGGTGATTTGATCCGAGGCACCCTGAGTCTGGACAAAGAACAGGGTCGCGTCCTGAGCCTTATCGACACATCGTCATATTGGAGAGTCGTAGAGCGGCCTGTCCCAAGGTTTTGATCAAGACTCCATCTTGGTTTGAGAAACCAAATCTAAACCCAGGCGCATCAGGAAAAGTCCTATCGAATGAAAGCTCCTGCCATGGATGGCTGGAGGTCGCCATGCACTCCGCTACCGAAAGTGGCCCCCATTCTAGCCGCCTATTCCATCAGGCAATTGCACAAAAATCATCTCAACCGAGTTGACGAAGCTGTGCACTCTCACCGCGACACTGGAAGATCACAACCTTTAGAAGGAGCCGCAGTGGGTCGCACAGCCACTGGGTTCTTCACGAAGTCCGTGAACGACTGAAACAAGTACTTTGACGCCTCATTCCACACGTTTCCTGCCTGTCGAGCCCGACTAAAACCCGCGTTGCGGTCAGATCACTTTTCGAAATTTGGAGCTAGAGGGGACGCACTCAAATAGAGGCGGCTGTAGTGGAAATGAATACAGCTTTTGACCTGGAGGTTAGCCAGCACCCGGAACAACAGGCCGACCTAGAGACATTGTGAGCCGGATTCGTTGGTCAACTCAAACCGATTAATTAAAAAGATATAAATCATGGTTATCAAACAGAGGGTGTACGGCTACCGGGACAGCGAGCTCTTTTTCATGAAGATCAAGCGCGCCTTTCCCGGTAATCCGTGAAGAATCATTTTTACTCACGAAACTAAAATGGTGGCGCGACCAGTACTCGGGCCGCGCCGATGATCGATACACCTTCATGACACCGAGACGCGCTATCAGGAGTTGTGTGTGTAGCCCTCCCACTGATGCCACATGCTTTGGTTGACACCCAGACCAAACCAACGGTCAGTGTCGTCGAGTGCACGGCTGAATGTATCAACCACAAACTGTATTTCTTCTGTCGTGGATATCAGTGGTGGACAGAATGCGATCGAGTCTCCCATCGCCCTTGTGATCATGCCGTACTCCTGCGCACGTCCCGCCAGGTAGCGCCCCAGCTTCCCAACCGTATCCAGCGGCTCCTTTGTCCGACGATCCGCAACGAGCTCCACAGCGGCGATCAGTCCACAGCCCCTGACCTCCCCTACCAACGGATGATCAGCAAATTGAGCCAGTCCGGCCTGAAGTTGTTCGCCCAACTCGCAGGCGCGCTCGATAAGCCGATCTTCCTGGATGATTTTTATGTTTTCCAGCGCAACTGCAGTCGCAACCGGGTGGCCGCTGCCGGTGAAGCCATGGCCCAGAGTACCGAAGGTGTGGCTCTGATCGGCGATCCCCTCGAAGACCTTATCGTTGATCAGGACTGCCGCGATCGGTTGATACGAAGAAGATAGTTGCTTGGAAACCACCATGACATCCGGCTTGATGCCGAAGGTTTCGCAGCCAAACATTTTACCGGTACGACCAAAGCCGCAAATCACTTCATCCGCAACGACCAGCACGTCATATTTGCGGCACACCGCTTGAACCTTGTCCCAATACGTGCGCGGAGGCACGATCACGCCGCCCGCCCCCATCAGCGGTTCGCCGTAAAAAGCGGCTACGGTTTCCGGGCCCTCCCGGAGAATGACATCTTCGAGTTCGGTTGCCAGGCGATCAGCAAATTGTTCCTCGGTCTCGCCAGGTTTGGCATTGCGATAGTGGTGCGGACAGGCAACGTGAAAGAAGCCCGGCAGCGGCACGTCAAAACCACGTTGGTTCACCTGCAGCCCGGTTAAACTGGCGCTGACAGCAGTAATGCCGTGATACGCATTATGACGGCTGATGAACTTCTTTTTGCCAGGCTTGCCGATGGCATTGTTGCGATACCAGATCATCTTGACGACGGTGTCGTTGGCTTCAGAGCCTGAGTTAGTGAAGAAGACTTTGCTCATCGGCACCGGGGCGAGTTCGATCAGCTTCTCGGCCAATTCGATACTGGGTGTGTGAGCCTTGTGGCTGAAGAGGTGATAAAAGGGCAGTTTGCGTAGCTGTTGCTCTGCCGCCTTGATCAGACGCTCATTACTGAAACCCAGCGCCACACTCCAAAGACCCGACATCGCTTCAAGATAACGCTTGCCCTGATTGTCATAGACGTAAACGCCTTCGCCACGCTCGATAATCAGCGGGCCTACTTCCTGGTGCAGTCGCGCATCCGTGTAGGGGTGCAGTTGATGCTGAACATCCTTTTCGGCGAGCGAAAGATTCGAGCGATTCATGTTAAGGAACTCCGGGGAATGACAGCCATATGGCATTGTTACAGGCTTTGGTGGGTGTTCATTTCCACCACACTTGACGCTTGATGAATGTCCGCCGTAATTACACGCCGATACAGAGGTATTTGATTTCCAAGTAGTCCTCAATGCCGTACTTGGAGCCTTCACGGCCCAGCCCCGAAGCCTTGATGCCACCGAACGGCGCGACTTCGTTGGAGATGATCCCGGTGTTGACGCCGACAATGCCGTATTCCAGTGCTTCGCCCACACGGAACACCCGGCTCAAGTCGCGAGCATAGAAGTAGGACGCCAGACCGAATTCGGTATCGTTGGCCATGGCGATCACATCGGCTTCATCCTTGAAGCGGAACAGCGGTGCCAGCGGACCGAAAGTTTCTTCCTTGGCAACGGCGGCGTTGCGCGGAACATCAACCAGCACGGTCGGCTCGAAGAAGGTCCCGCCCAGGGCATGCGGCTTGCCGCCGGCAACCACGCGAGCGCCTTTGCTCACAGCGTCTTCAATTTGCTCCTGAACCTTGGCCATGGCTTTGGCATCGATCAGGGGGCCAGTGGTGATGCCGCTTTCCAGGCCATTACCGATGTTCAGCTTGGCCACCGCCGCGGTGAGTTTTTCGACGAAGGCGTCGTAGATGCCGTCCTGGATATACAGACGGTTGGCGCAGACGCAGGTCTGGCCGTTGTTGCGGTACTTCGAGATCAACGCCCCCTCGATAGCGGCGTCCAGGTCGGCGTCATCGAAGACGATGAAGGGTGCATTGCCGCCCAGTTCCAGCGACACCTTCTTGATGTCCTTGGCGCACTCGATCATCAGCTGGCGACCGATTTCGGTGGAGCCGGTGAAGGTCAGCTTGCGCACGAGCGGGTTACCGGTCAGCTCGCTGCCGACTTCGCCGGCACTGCCGGTGACCACGCTGAACACGCCTTTCGGAATGCCGGCGCGCTCGGCCAGCTCGGCCAAGGCCAGGGCCGAGTAAGGCGTTTGCGAGGCCGGCTTGAGGACCATGGTGCAGCCGGCGGCCAGGGCCGGACCGGCCTTGCGGGTGATCATCGCCGAAGGGAAGTTCCACGGAGTGATGGCGGCGGTGACACCGATCGGCTGCTTGAGCACCATCAGGCGCTTGTCGACCTGGTGACCGGGGATCATGTCGCCATATACGCGCTTGGCCTCTTCGCCGAACCACTCCAGAAAGGAAGCGGCATAAGCGATTTCGCCACGGGACTCGGTTAGTGGCTTGCCTTGCTCCAGGGTCATCAGGCGGGCCAGGTCTTCCTGGTTGGCCATCATCAGGTCGAACCACTTGCGAAGCTTGTTGGCGCGCTCCTTGGCGGTCAGGGCGCGCCAGGCCGGTAGCGCCTTGTCAGCGGCTTCAATGGCACGACAGGTTTCGGTCGCCCCCATCTTCGGCACGCTGCCAATGATTTCACCAGTGGCCGGGTTGTTGACCATGAGGGTCTGGCCATTGTCAGCATCTGCCCAGGCACCGTCGATATAGGCTTGCTGGCGAAACAGTTTCTGATCGTTGAGTTGCACGCGAAATTCCTCATTAGCGGGTTGCGCCGGAAGCCGCCATCGGGGCGGTCCGAGTGGAGTTGGCGGGTTTGACAAAACTGACACCGGCACTTGCTAGTTGCTCACGGACCTTGTCGACGATGTATGCGCCGATCGGGATGGCGGAGGTCGCTGCAGGCGACGGGGCGTTGCAGACGCTGACGCTACGGGCAGTGTTGACGAACAGGAAATCGTCGATCAACTTGCCGTCAAGCGAGACCGCCTGTGCGCGCACACCGGCCGGGTAGGCGGTGAGGTCGCTCTTGTTGATGCTCGGGCAGTACTTCTGCACTTCCTTCAGGTAGCCGCCCTTGAACAGTGAGTTTTTCATCTCGATCAGACCGGGACGCAGGTTCTTCATCAGCACCTTCAGAATGCCCGGGGTGGTCAGGGTTTCGAACATGTCCGACAGCGAAAAGTCGGTCTTGCGATAGCCTTCGCGCTTCATCGCCAGCACTGCGTTGGGGCCGACAGTGACGGTGCCGTCGATCATGCGGGTCAGGTGCACGCCGAGAAATGGCATGGACGGATCCGGGATCGGATAGATCAGGTGGTTGACGATCTGATTATGCTGTTTGGGCAGCAGGTAATACTCGCCGCGGAACGGGCAGATGATGAAGTTGGGCTTGATCCCGAGCATGCGCACCACGCGGTCAGCCATCAGGCCCGAGCAGGTGATCAGGAAGCGCCCGTGGTGCTCCAGCGTGTCGGTGCGAACCACGACTTCATCGGGACGCTCGTCGATGGCGACGACTTCGCTGTTGTAGCGGATCTCACCACCGGCGGCTTCGAATTCTCGGCCCATGGCCGCGGTGACTTCGGCGTAGTTCACAATGCCGCTCGACGGCACAAAGATACCGCCCAGGCCGACGATGTTCGGCTCGCGCTCGCGCAGCTCGGCGGCCGACAGCCATCCACGCCTCAGCCCATTGGCTTCGGTACGGTCCCACAACGCGCTCATGCGCTGCATTTCCAGCTCATTGGTGGCCACCAGCAGCTTGCCGCACTCGTCGTAACGGATGCCGTGCTTGTCGCAGAAGGCCTTGGTGGCCTTGTTGCCCTCCAGGCAGAAGCGCGCCTTCAGGCTGCCCGGGGTGTAGTAGACGCCGGCATGGATTACGCCACTGTTGTGGCCGGTCTGGTGCTTGGCCGGGCCGGACTCTTTCTCCAGCAGGAGGATTTTTGCGTCCGGGTAAACCTGGGCCAGTTGCATGGCCGTGGACATACCCACAATGCCGCCACCGATGATGATGAAGTCGTACACAGCCATTAGCTTGCACCCACCTGTATTACGTTTTTGTTAGAAGCGCGATAAGGGCCACATGAGGTGGCCCTCGTCACTTCAGCGTTTGCCAAACCTTACTGGCCGCGCTGGTACATGGTTTTTTGGTAGCTGATGTAGCCGCGCTGACGCATCAGCTCACGACGCAGGCCCGGGTGGGCGGTGAAGCGGTCACGGCCGTGCAGCCAGAACATGTTGTTGACGAGCACGAAGCTTCCGACCGGCACCGGTACCGAAACCTTCTCCTGACTGCCTTCCAGGGATTCGCTCATGGCGGTCAGCCAAATGCCTTCCTCGAAGTCCTTGGGCTGCACGAACTGGTCGATGTAGCGCATTGTCGGGCGGCCTTCGGCGTCGTTGTCGAACACCGCATGGAACACGTCTTCACGCACGTTCTTGCTCGGTGGCGCGGTGAAGCGCATTTCACGGCGGGCCAGCGGATGCGTGTAGTAGTGGTTCAGGTCTCCCCAATCGTCCAGGTGCAGCAGCAGGGTGTTGCCACCCTCCATGTTCTGCTCGTCGATCTTCATCATCAGCACATAGTCAGTGCGCTCCTGAACAAATGTGCCGTCGTTGTGCAGTTCCATGACCCGGTGTGGCTGGCGCAGGTAGCTGTCGGAGTTGTCGGTGTTGACCACTGCAAAGCGCGCGTAGAACTGGCCGCTCATGGCATCGAAGTTGGAGCGACCGATCAAGTGCGCGACGGCCGAGGAAAACTTGACCATGTCATCGGCCTGGGACACTTCGTTCAACCCCTCCGGCGTGATCAGCATGCCGCCGGTGGCGCGGTCGAGAATGGTGTTGATCAACACCGGGCGCAGGGTGCCTTCGCACAGCTCGTCAAGTATCTGGCCAACCCGGAAGCGCAGGAACGATTTGTACTCCAGAGCCTGGACCGGCCATTGCGTCACCGCCTTTATGAACGCGTCGACGGTTTGCTTGGCAAATTTCAGCTCAAGCAGGCGCGGTGACTGGCTGGAAGGGGTGAGAGTGAAACCCTTGCACTCCGATGGCAGTGGCATCACAAGGTCCTGAATTTGCGTAAAGGCGTTCATGGCAGTTCCTGGGCAGAAGGTAGGGATTGGCCCCTCCAGCATTGATGCGGATCAGGCTCAGAGCAAAAATATCGCCATAAATTTAAAATGTCTACATTTTTATTTATAGTCGATAAAACACCGTTTCGTCTTATGTTTTTCGTATGACAGATGTTTAGGTATGATTGGACCTTGTCGTTTTCAGGAGCAGTACCTTTGGATAGCCTCACCCCCAAGCAGAACTCTGCATTCAGCGGGTATGAGCGACTCAAACAGGACATCATTCGCGGGGTCTTCAAGCCCGGAGAGAAGCTCCTCATGAGCGGGCTCAAGGAGCGTTATGACTTGGGGGTTGGCCCGCTGCGAGAGGCGCTTTCGCAATTGGTGGCCGAACATCTGGTGGTGGTGATCAGCCAGAAGGGCTACCGGGTCGCGCCCATGTCGTTGAAAGAAATGCAGGACATCTACGATGCCCGCGCCAACCTCGAGGCGATGATCGTAGGCTTGGCCATTGAGCGCGGTGACGACGCTTGGGAGGCGCAGATCCTTGCCCAGTCCCATACCCTCTCGAAAGTTATGGATGTCAAAACCCGAGAGCAGGTCTTGGATGTCTGGGACGAACGGCACAAGGCCTTCCACACGGCTATTGCCACCGGTTGTGGTTCAAAACACCTGTTACAGGCACGTGGCTATCTATTTGATCAGGCCGAACGCTACCGCCACCTTTGGCTGACCCAGACGGTTTTCTCCGAAGAAGCCCTGGCGTTGAAGCGCAAGGAACATGCTGCGCTGGTTGAAGCTATTCTGGCGCGCGATGCGCCACGGGCCAGCACCATGATGCGCACTCACCTGATGACGCCGGTACCGATCATCGCCGAGATTATGTTGGTGCAAGGAATGGGCAGTGCCGCGTGAGTTTGGGGTTGAACGGGGCGGCTAAAGCGAGCATATCCGCCCACTCTAGTGTCCTGAGCAGTTAATTCATTGATCTACCGGTAACGATATACTGTGCGTTTAAGTACATAAGGCGAAGCCGAGCGTTATTAACATTGAATTAATTGATTAACAGCTCAGCTCACTAACTAAGCTGTGCGCTTATAAGCATATTCGCGAATCTGTATCAGGCACTTGGCAAAAAACAATGGAGGCAGACACTCACAAAGAAGCCATAGAGTTCGCCCAGCTACAGATTGATTATCTCTATCACTGAGCCAGCAAATGTACTAGATTGAGACAGAAATCGGCGACTTTCACTTATGCTGAGGCAGGAGTAACCCTGCCCCAGCATAAACGACTATTTGATCACTACCGGATTGACCGGTGATCCGGCAGCGCGATGTACTTTTAGCGGGGCTGCCACATAAAGGAAAGTATACTGCCTGTCTTTAGCGCAACTTTCGGCTAGTTTTTCCAGGTCGCAGATCTCCGTAAAGGCGATACCAAGATTACGCATCAAAGCGCAGTGTAGTGGCAGAGCCACACCTGATACTGGATCTGTCGTGACCTCATTGGCGATGGTATCGGTGACAAGGTTTGGAATTTCCTTGTCATGGAACCATCGAACAAGCTCCTCCGAATATGTAAGGCCTGGCTCGCAGAATCCGTCGTAAAACGCCTCGCCCTGCTCATAGAAAGCTTGAAGGAAGTTAGTCCTGATAATCAGGATATCGTGGGGCTCGATCGTATGGCCCTGAGCCTCTGCGCACGCCATAAGATCCATGTGAGTGAATGTCTCACCTTTATCCAGCATACGCTTGCCACGATGCCGTGCCATATCCAGTAATACGCCGCGCCCGACCACTCCTCGCTCGCCGATAGGTGCGACACTGGCCTTGTCGAGGCCACCCACAGTTGTTCGCGCGTCGTAGCCGTTCCATATTTTCCCGCTGTACCAGAGGTGGCCAAGCGCATCATATTGCGTGGAGCCTTGCAGGAACGCGTCGATCTTGTCATCAGCGTAGTGCAACCCGCCGGGATAACATGGGCCATGATCATTGTCCCAGCTTGACTCATCGAGAACCATAGTACGTTCCGCCGGGGTACGGCCTGGCCAAACCGGATCGCCTGCGGGATCACCGATCATACGCTGTAAAGTAAATACGCTTCCCGTCTTAATATGCGCAACCCCGCGCATGACTTCTTGCGTGGTCAGGTAATTCAGAGAGCCAACTTCATCTTCCGCGCCCCACTTGCCCCAGTTAGAAGGAGCGTCCTTCAAAAAATCATCCATCTTAGGAACTGCAGCAGTCATGATGTTTTCCTTTTCAGTCACGGTGGTTATTGAAGCGCACGACTAATGCGCCTTGCGTCCTTACCGCTCAGGACATACAAAATATTGAAATGAAAGTGCTCGCTTAATGACAAACGAGCGGCGGCTACAAAAGTCTGTAGCCGCTGGCGTAGCGTGCGATCTGTTTAGCGGTATTAAAGTGCCGAGAAGGGGTAGTTGATAATCAGACGGTTCTCGTCGAACTCCAGGCTGCTGTAATCGCGACGCAGGGTGCTGTTGCGCCATTTCAGCGACAGGTTTTTCAGGCTGCCACTCTGGATCACATAGGCCAACTCACTCTCCCGGCCCCACTCCTTGCCGTCACTCACAGTCGCGGTGTGTACGTCTTCACCGCTGATGTAGCGGTTCATCAGGGTCAACCCGGGAATGCCCACACCAACGAAGTTGAAGTCGTGACGCAACTGCCAGGACCGCTCCTTGGCATTGTCATAACTGGAGTTGTAGCTGTCGTTGGCCAGGGTGCCGCCGCTGGTGCCATTGACCCGCATCCAGGCGTTGTCGCCGCTGATTTTCTGCAAGCCCAGGTAAAAGGTGCTGCTGCCATACTTGGCCGAGAACATGGCGGAGGCGGTTTTGTTGTCCAGCTCCCCTGCCCGCTCGCTGCCGCTCTCCTTGCCGATGAAGTAGCCAAGATTGGCGCCCAATACCCAGCTACCCACTGTTTGGCTGTGCACCAGGTTGATGAACTGCTGGTTGTAGATGTCCTTGAGCTCGGCATTCCACAGGCCAATCATGGTTTGCTTGCTGTTGAAGCTGTACTCGCCCCCGGCAAAGTTGAAGCGATCGGAGGTAACCCCGCCCCTCCCGGTCATCGACATATCGTCCATGCTCGCGTCGTTGCGTGGACTGTTGCCGCGGAACTGCCCACCGTACAGGGTCAAACCGTCGATATCCTGGGAAGTCACCTGGCCCCCGCGGAAGGTTTGCGGCAGGGCGCGGCCGTCATCGGAACGCAGGATCGGCAGTACCGGCATCCATTCGCCGACCTTCAGCTCAGTTTTTGCCAGCCGAGCCTTCAACGCCACGCCCAGTCGCCCGAAATCATCGGCTGGACGGCCATTGTCATGCACTGGCAGCAACTGGGTGTTGGCGGTACCGCGACCACCATCGAGTTTGAGCGCATACAGCCCCAGCACGTCCACACCAAAACCCACGGTGCCCTGGGTGAAGCCGGACTTGGCGTCGAGGATAAAACTCTGAGTCCACTCCTCGGCCTTGCTCTGCGGGTAAGCCGGGTTGGTAAAGTTGCGGTTGATGTAGAAGTTGCGCGAGGTAAGGTTCGCCTTGGCGTTTTCGAGAAAGCCCTCGGCAACGGCCGGAAAGGCAGACGCGGCCAGCGCCAGCCCTAAGACATAGGTACCGACGACAGGTGCCAACATGCGGCTGTTTTTATTGCAGCAGTTCATTATTTTTATACTCATTGTTAAAAAAGCACACAAAACCCTCCCCTCCGCGTTGGCAGACGAGGTGAATAAAGGGAGGGACAAATGGATACACACTGTCGAATCAGAGCGCGTATCCCTTCGGCGCACCGCACGCTAATGGGCGATGCGCGTCAGTCGGTTAGAAGATGCTGCGGTAGAGGGCTTCTACGTCCTGCTCGGTCATGTCCCTGGGATTGCTGTCGATCAGGCGACGCAGGTTCACCACCACCGAGTTGGCCATTTCGGTGAGGGCGGGTTCGTCCACTCCCAGTTTCGACAGCCGGGTTTCCAGGCCACTGTCGGCCACCAGCACTTCAATTGCCTGAACAAAGGCTTCGGCGGCCTCGGCTTCGTGCTCGAAATGGCGGCCCGGCAACAGGTACGTCGCGAGCTCCGCATATTGGCTTTGCGCCGCGCTTAGGTTGAAACGCAGTACCGGCGCCATCACCAGGGCATTGGCGTGGCCGTGGGGAATGTGAAAGCGTGCCCCTAGCGGATAGGCCAACCCATGAATCGCCGCCACCGAGGCGTTGACGAAGGCCATGCCCGCCATCAGCGAGCCTTGCAGCATCGCCGTACGCGCCACCACGTCCTGACCGTTGGCCAATACTTTGCGCAGGTTGGCGCTCAGCAATCCCAAGGCGGTGGTGGCCAAGCCATCGGCAATCGGGTTCTTGCGTGTGCGACTGGTGTAGGCCTCGACTGCATGCACCATGGCATCCAAACCGGTGGCGGCGGTGACCCTGGCCGGCAGTCCGAGTGTCAGTTGCGGGTCGAGCACCGCCACGTCCGGCATCAGTTGCGACGAATACACCGCTTGCTTGCGCTGTTGCTCGTCAGTGATGACGGAGACCCAAGTCACTTCAGAGCCGGTGCCTGCCGTGGTCGGCACCAACACCAGCGGCACCCGCTGCCCCAGGGCTTTGTCGGTTCCATACAACTCCTCCAAAGGCTGTTCGCTGTTGATCAGCAACGCCACCAGTTTGGCGGCGTCCAAGGAACTGCCGCCGCCGAGGCCCAGCACGCCATCGGCCTTGAATTGTCGGGCCTGCTCGGCGGCCTCTTTGACCACGGCGGACGAAGGGTCGGGAACCACTTGGTCGAACACTGTGACTGCGCAGCCAGCCACCTCAAGCGAGGCCTGGGCCTTAACTGCAAAACCCAGGCTGACAATGCCAGGATCGCACACCAGCATCACCCGTTGCGCACCGAGATCCTTGAACACCTTACCCACGCTGTGCAACGCGCCCGCTTCGCAGACTATGCGCGGCACGCTTCTGAATTCATAATTCATCGGTCAGTCCTTTTTGTTTACAGCACCGAGGCATAGATGGCGCGGGCATCTTGGCGTGTTACCGGGCGCGGATTATTGATAAGCAGGCGCTCGACCTTCATCGCGTCATCGGTCAGGCGATCCAGGTCGTCGGCAGTCACGCCCACATCCCGTAGCCGCTGGGCAAACGGCATGCGTCCCACCAACCGGGTCATGAACTCAACAAAGGCATCGCAGGCCAACGCCTCGCTGGCAAAGCGCTGCCCTGGCAGCACTGCCGCCGCCAGTTGCGCATACAGCGCCTCG
Source organism: Pseudomonas sp. PDM30 (assembly GCF_019218985.1). Taxonomy (NCBI): domain Bacteria; kingdom Pseudomonadati; phylum Pseudomonadota; class Gammaproteobacteria; order Pseudomonadales; family Pseudomonadaceae; genus Pseudomonas; species Pseudomonas sp. PDM30. Next base: position 103,136 of record NZ_JAHUWM010000010.1, on the reverse strand, counting down.
GCTGCCGGACGATTGAAGTTCAGCACCGGCACTAGCACCAAGGCGTTGCTCAAGCCGTGGGGCACATGGAAGTGGCCGCCCAATGGGTACGCCAGGGCATGCACCGCCGCCACCGGCGAGTTGGCAAAGGCCATGCCCGCTAGCATCGAGCCGAGAAGCATGTCGGAGCGAGCCGGTAAATCCCCAGGCGTCGCCAGGACCCGATCCAGATTACCCGCCAGCAGGCGCAACGCCTGCATTGCCAGGCCATCGGACAGCACATTCTTCTTGTGCACGCTGGTGTAAGCCTCGATGGCATGGACCATGGCATCGATACCGGTCATGGCACTGACAGCTGCAGGCAGGCCGACGGTCAGTCGGGCGTCCAGCAGCGCGATATCCGGATACAGCAATGGGCTGACAACGCCCTTTTTCTCATGGCTGGGAGTGGTGACAATTGCTACCGCCGTCACTTCCGAGCCCGTCCCTGCCGTGGTCGGCACCTGGATCAATGGCAAACGCGGGCCTTGGGCCAGGTTGATACCGTAGATCGACTCCAGCGCCTGCTCGCGACCACAGAGCAAGGCTACCAACTTCGCGGTGTCCAGGGAGCTGCCACCGCCCAGGCCGATCACTGCTTGGGCACGGCAGTTACGGGCGGCATCCACCGCGTGCTGTACCGATTCCGACGGTGGATCGGCCTGAACATCGCTGTACAGTGTCGCTTCGACCCCGGCTTCGTGCAGGGCTCGCAAGGGTGCATCGAGCAAACCGGCGCGCAACAACCCCGGATCGCTGACCAGCAATACCCGCTCGGCCTTTAGCTCGCGGCATAAGCTGCCCAGGCGCAACGCGCCATCGATCTCACAGATCACACGTGGCGTGGTTTCAAAGTTAAATGTCGACATACATCTGCCCTACCCTGCTGTCACGCTGCCGCGCTCGATGCGAAACAACGCATCGACCAGGTCGGCAGAATGTGTGTCATCGGATTCAGAGATCAACACGCACAGGCCTTCCTGGCCCAGCTTGGCAATCACCTCGCTTAAACGCCGGGACAGGACCGGCGCTACGCCCTCGAAAGGTTCGTCCAGAATCAACAGTTGATTGCCCGGCATCAGTGCCCGGGCCATGGCCACCAGCTTCTGCTGACCACCGGACAACTGCATCGCCTTGCGGTCACGGAACTGGGCGATCTCTGGAATCAGGCTATAGACCCAGTCCAAACGCTGTTTGCTGTCGGCCAGTTTGTTGGCCCACACTGGCAGCATGATGTTCTCTTCCACGGTCAGGGACGGAATCAGGCGTCTGTCTTCGGGCAAGTAGCTGATACCCGCTGCTGCGCGAGTAAAAGCCGGCTGCGCGCGCAGGTCCTGTCCGCCAAAAAACATCTCGCCGCGGTCCGTGGGCAACAAACCCATGATGGCGCGAATCAAGGTGGTCTTACCGGCACCGTTGTGGCCGATCAGACCGACCATTTGCCCGGGGGCGATGGACAGCGAGACGTCATTGAGGATCGGTATACCTTCAATCGATACATTGAGATTGCGAATTTCCAGGCTCATTTCACGGCACTCCTTTGCGCCTTGTCGTGGGCTTTGGCGCCGCCAGTGACGAACTCCTGCACCCGGGCATTGGCCAAGACGTCTTCCGGGGCGCCGTCGGCCAGGACTTCACCGCTGTAGAACGCGAGAATGCGCGACACATAGCGACGTACCACGTCCATGTCATGCTCGACGAACAGCACGGTTACTTGATGCTCGGCAACGACGCGCATCACGGTGTCCATCAGCGCGGTTTTCTCTTCGGCGCTAACGCCGCTGGTGGGTTCGTCGAGCAGCAACATCTGCGGATCACCAATCAACGCCATGGCAATATCGATGAGTTTGCGCACCCCCTGCGGTACCGCGGTGACCAGAGTGTCACGCCATTGCGGTATGCCGAACTCGACAAGAATGGCGTCGGCACGGGCAATCCGTGAGGCGCTGCGCATAGGCACAAGCAGCGCTGGAAACGGGCTTTCGGCCGCCGCCACCGCAATCAGCAGGTTGTCTAGCACGCTCAATTGCGGAAACAGTTGGGCGACCTGGAACGAGCGGGCCATGCCCGAGCGGGTAATCGCTCGAGGCGTGCGACCAATGATCGACTGGTTATTGAACAGGATCTCGCCCCGACTCGGCTTCAAGTAACCTGTGACCATATTGATAAAAGTGGTCTTGCCGGCACCATTGGAGCCGATCACACCGACCACTTCCCCTTTGTTGATCCGCACATTGACGTCCTTGGCTGCAGTGACGGCGCCGAACTCCTTGCACAGACCCTGGGTTTCGAGAATGCAGGTCATGCTTTAGCCCTCCTAGCGTTACCGGTAAACAGGCTCCACAAGCCCTTGGGTAGGAACACGATGATCGCCAGTAAGGTGAAGCCCAGAATCATCTGCCAGCTATGGGGCACCAGTTCGATGGCGTAAGTGCGCACCACGGCAAACACGATGGCGGCGATAAAGGGTGCCGCCACGTGGGCGGTGCCGCCGAGTAAGGCGATGAACACGAACTCACCGGAGGTGATCCAGTAGGCCATTTCCGGATCGATATGCCCGGCGGACAAGGCCATGAAACCACCGCCCAATGCCGAAACGGCTGCGGCGGCTACGTAGTTCATGTACAGCACCCAGCGTGGGGACTGCCCGAGGTATTCGACACGCACTTCGTTTTCACGAATTGCTTCACACATCATCCCGGCATTGCTGCGGCTATAGCGATGCAGCAACACAGCCAGCACCGTCGAACTGGCAACAATGATCATGAACAAAACCAGCGGTCCTTGCCCTGCGGCTGGCGACCAGCCAAACAGGGTCCAGGCCTTGACGTTGAAGCCGTCAGTACTGCCCAGGGCCGAGCTTTTCACCAGCACGCCATAGAGGATCATCGAGAACGCCAACGACAGCATGGCGAAGAAAATCTCCCGATAGCGGGTCATCAGCAGGCCTAGAATCATCGCCAATAAAACCGCGACGCCAACGCCGATCACTAGCAACACGACTAGGTCGGTGATATTTAGGAAATGCCCACTCATGCCCACGGCATAGCCGCCAACGCAGAAGAACAAGCCCTGGCCAAAGGTCACCAGACCGGCGCGCATCTGCATCACCACGCCTTGCACTACCATGGCCTTGGCCAACGCCATGGTCAGCAAAAACACCAGCCATTGCGGAGCAATCCAGCCACCGGCGGCCAGCAGCGCTGCAACCGCCAGCAGAATCAGTTCTGTTTTATCCATGCGCATCAGATTTTCCTCGCTAACACGCGGCCGAACAGGCCTTGCGGACGTACCGCCAGAACCAGCGCCATGACGCCGTAAATCACAAAGAGTTCGAATTCCGGCGCATAGTGCACCGCCGCCGCACGGCTCAGCCCTACTAGCAAGGCGCCTACCGCTGCTCCTTCGATACTGCCCATGCCACCAATCACCACCACGGCGAAGGCCAGGACGATAATTTCCACGCCGATACCCGGCGCTACGGAAATAGCCGGAGCGGTCAAGGCACCGGCCAAGGTGCCGAGCATGGTGCCCAACACAAAGACCAGGGTGAACATGCGCTTGACGTTGACGCCCATGGCCATAGCCACTTCACGGTCGTGGATCACAGCCCGCAGGACCTTGCCCTGGTTGGTGCGTTCCAGCCACAGGTACAAGCCGAGTCCAAGCACCAGCGAAACGCCTACCAGCATCAGGTCGTAATTGGAAACCTTCAGCCCGGCCAAGGCGCTACGGCCCATTTCGGCATAGGGTTGATAGGCGAAATAGGGGTTCACGCCCCAGATCATTTTCATGGTGTCTTCCAACACCAGCAGCAGCGCGTAGGTGATGATCACCATCAGCACTTCGTCTCGGCCGTACATAAACTTGAGCAGCCCGCGCTCGATAATCAGGCCAACGATCAGCCCAGCAACCAGGGCACAGCCAAGCATCAGTAGGTAACCGGCCCAGACCGGGCCAATACCGTTATTGAAATACCAGCCCACCAGCGAAGCTGCGGTGTAGGCGCCAATGGCATAAAAACTGCCATGGGCCATGTTCAGGATCCGCATGACCCCGTAGATCACCGTCAACCCTGCCGCGACCAAAAACAGCCACGAGGCATAGATGGTGCCGTCAATCAGCACCGCGAAAAGACTCATCATAGAGGTCCTACCTTGGCATAAAGGTGGCGACGCCGAACGGGCCGCCACTTCGGAACAATCAAGCGAGATTGATCAGTTGCACTGGGCACCGGGGAAGCCAGCCTTGATCCATTCCAGGGCGGGAGTGCCGTCTGGTGGAGTCACGCATTCGCCGGAGAAGGCGATGACGTTTTGCACGCTGCCTGTCTTGCTCGCCTTGTCGAATTGGTACTCGCCATAGGAAATGCCCTGCATCGCCTGATGCCCCCCGGCGCGAGCCATTTGCACCGTGCCGGACACCGACTCAAAGGTCGCGCCCTTGAACGCCTTGGCGATCTCCTGCGGCGCGGGGATCTTGCCCTGTTCAACCTTGGCGCTTTCCGCTGCGTGCTTGAGGCCGAGAATGGCTTGGGCCATTTTGCTCGCCGGGTAAGTTGGCGCGGAGTTGTACGCGGTTTGGTACTTGTCCTTGAACCAGCGATTGAGTTCGTTATCTGGCGCGAACGCACCAAACGGGCCACGGCCACCTATGACCATGCCGTTGGGAGCCTGGTCCTTGTAGCGGTCCAGGGCGGACTCGCCGCAGGTCAGGACCGCGGTGGCGTCTTCCAACAATCCACGGGCATTGGCTTGCAACACAAGCGCTTCCATGTCGCCGCCCCAGAAGCTGGAGTGGATGATGTCTGGGCGCTTGACCGACAGAGCGGAAATCTCGGCGCCGTATTGACCCTGGAAGACCTTGGGCATCTGCGACTCGACCACCTTGGCCTTGGGCATCAACTGCTCCATGGAGTGGGTGAAGTCTTTCCAGCTGTCTTGTCCAAAGGCGTAGTTCTGCTGGATGCCGGCAACTTTCTGCGCGTCGGGGCGGGTCTTGGTCAGGTAACGGGCGGCACCGATATTGTCCACGACCGCATCAAGGCCGGTGCGGAACACAAACTGCGGTGTCTTGTCTTCATTGAACAGCTGAGAAGTGCCGCAATCGTAAAACACGGTCATGGCCCCCAGCTCTTCGGCCACAGGCGCAATGGCCAGGCAGTCACCGGAAGAAATGTAGCCCACCACTGCATCGACCTTCTGGCGCTGCACCAGGTTACGGAACTCTTCGACCTGTTTAGCCGCGCCTCCCGCTTCGTCGATGATCACCACCTCGATTTCGGCACCGTTGATACCAATGGTGTTGTAAGGCGCCGGGAGCTTGCCTTGGTTTAGCCCTTCCACCAGCAATTTGGCGGCGTTCGCGGACGGCTCACCGAACGGCCCGGCTGCTGGGCCCGATAGGAAAGTCACCACGCCGATACGAAACTTACCGTTCTCGGCAGCCATGGCCGAGGAGCCCATGGACAGGGCCACGCCAGCGGTAATAGCGAGGGTCAAACGGTGCTTCAGTATGTTTTTCTTATAATTGTTCATCTGTGCTTCCACTTTCGATTGATGAATTGACTAGGGACTCTCGGGACGACTCTTTTTCGAGTTAGGGCTTTCAGCGTTCATTCGACGCTTGATGGTTGCGCTGTTCTGCTGCAGTTCCTGGGCGGAATACACCACCCAATTACCCAGCATCACCTTGGCGGGCGGGTAATCGTTGTTGAGCACCGGAGTGCCAATTGCCTGGGTCTGCTGGATTTGGTGGGTTAGCGGATCGATCCTTGAGACGAACCCGGGCGGATCTTCTGGCAAGGCAATTTCCAAGCCTTCCAAGGCATGTATCAACTCCTGGGAGTCGACACTGCCCAGCGCTTTTTCATAGGCTTTGGCTAACACCATGACACCGGTGTAGGCACCTTCGGCAGCGTAGGTCGGGTAGCGACCGTTGATGGCCTGGAAGCGCTCGACAAAGGAACGATTGCGCGGCGTATCCGGCCAGTTGTTATGGTGCCGTGCCGAGAGGATCAGCCCCGGAAGCGCCTGGTCGCCCAGGGACACCAGGAAATCGTAGTTACCACCGGTGTCGAAATTGGCGAGGCGCGAGGTGGCGAACAACCGGGTGCTTGCTGCCTGCTTGACGAAGGCCTGGAAGTCACCGCCCCACAGGGCCGAGACAATGATGTCGGGTTTAGCTTGTTCCAGAGCAGCGATATAGGCGGAGTAGTCAGGCTCATACAGGCGTGGCCAGAGTTCGGTGACGTCCTCGAACTTGACACCCAGTTGGGCAAAGGCCTCGTGCAAGTCATCGCGGGACACGTGGCCGTATTCGTAATCCGGGCCTATGAACGCCAGGCGTTTCCATCCGGTTTGTTGTTGCAGGGCTTGCAGGTAGCGGGCACCGGCGGCCATCGAGGTCCAAGTGTCATTGGTGACTCGGAAATAGTACGGGTGGCCGTTTTCCAGGGTCATGCGCGAGGACGCATGGTCGGTGCCGATCATCAGTACTTTCTCGCGCTTGGCCAACTGACTGACCGCCAGCCCCACGCCGGACGAGACCATACCGCACAGCACTTGCACACCGTCCTGATGAATGAAGTTTTTCGCCAGGCCTACGCCATAGGAAGCCTTGGACTGATCGTCATCGATGATCACGCGCAGACGTGGCACTTGCTGGCCAGCCTCGCGCTGCGCCTGCAACTCACCTAGGGCAATCTGGATCCCGGCGATGCTGTCCTGGCCGTAGATCGCTGCGCGCTCGGTCATCGGGTAAAGGCAGCCCATCGTCAGGTCCGCCTGAGAGGCGGCAGCGCCCAACTCCACGCGGCCGACCTGAGCTGAAGCAACAACGCTCAGCAAAAGACTGCACACTGTGAACGAGCAATAAAACCATGGACGTGGCAGTGACATAAGTATCCTTTAGGGCGTTGGCAACGCCTCTTGTTAGTTCGCCAGAGGGATAGAGCAAAGGGTGTGCCAGAAAGGCTGAAAAGCTTGTAGGAGTTGCCTAGGCAAGTGGCTGCGATCGGACGCATAGCGGCCGCCAGCTTGGAAATGCAGTCTGCCAGGCATACCTGGGCGCCCGGGGTGAGCGCACTTGAAATTGATCGCAGCCACGTGCCTCGGCAGCGGCTACTGAGATTTGCGACGATTGCATTGAGCGCTTAGCGCTCAACCTGCGCGCATTGTTGAGCGGTTACCGCTCGGTCGAGCGATCCAGTCCCAGGCGATGCAGACGGCGCTTGAGCGCGTGCCGGGAAATCCCCAACAGGCTTGCTGCCAGGCCCTTATGGCCCGATGCGCGGCTCAGAGCATCGGTGACCAGATCACGCTCGGCGAGTTCGAGCTGCTCGCCCAGTACCAGTGGCTCGATCTGCAGGCCTTGCAACGCTGAAGGCAACATCGCCACGCTAATCGCCTGCCCTGGTGACAGTATGGTCAAGCGCTCTACCAGGTTTTTAAGCTCGCGTACATTCCCCGGCCAGCGGTGACGGGCCAATGCCTGGGCACTGTCCGGCGGGAAGCGGATCGGTTCGACCCCTTCCTCCACAGCCTGGCGCCGGGCGAAATGCTCGGCCAGCAACAGCACGTCTTCACCGCGCTCGCGCAGTGAAGGAATATCCAGTGTGATCACGTTCAGGCGATAGAACAGGTCCTCACGAAACCGTCCCGATTGCACGTCATCGGCCAGATCCCGATTGGTCGCCGCCACCACCCGCACATCCGCGCTACTCGCGGCATTGGCGCCCACGGCTCGGTAGCTGCCGTTCTCAAGAAAATGCAAGAGCTTGGCTTGAAGTGCCAGCGGCAATTCGCCGATCTCATCGAGAAACAGCGTGCCGCCATTTGCCTGACTGACCAGCCCGGCACGCTTTTGGTGAGCGCCGGTATACGCGCCTTTTTCCGAACCAAACAACTCTGCCTCGATCAACTGCTCCGGCAATGCCGCACAGTTGACCTCGATAAACGGTTGCCCGCCCCGCCCGCTATGGTTGTGCAGGGCTTGGGCGACCAAAGTCTTCCCTGTGCCGGATTCTCCAAGCAACAAAATCCGCGTTGCGGAACTACGGGCAATGCGCCCCACCGCTGCGTGCAAGGTGCTCATCGCCGGGCTATGGCCAAGCAGGCCAGCGGCCAGTTCATCACTCACCGCCACTGCGGGTTCTTCGCATCTGGCCAATGGCAAGGTGCTGGTGATGGTCGCCAGCAGGTCGTCGAGTTCAAAAGGTTTTGTAAGGTAGTCAGTGGCGCCGCTTTTCACTGCCTGTACGGCGGCGCGGGTATCACCGTGAGCGGAAATCATGATCACCGGCAGTCGTGCGTGAAGCTGGCGTATACCGTCCAACGTGGCTAGGCCATCGATGCCCGGTAAACCGAGGTCGAGCAGCACGATATCGATGCCGGTGGTCTCCTCCGCCAACAGCTCCAGTGCTGCCTCACCACTGCCGGCCGTGCTGATGCGCATTCCTTCACCGCGCAGGGCATAGCTGAGGGAGCGCACCAGCGCCTCTTCGTCATCTACTATCAAAACGTGAATGTCAGACATCGGTGGTTTACTTCGCCTCGTTCCCTGGGGGCGCGGGAAAGTCCAGGATCACCTGAGTCCCTACGCCAAGCGTACTGATAATGTCCATGCGCGCACCGTTGGCATCCAGCAGTTGCTGACTGATGCTCAGCCCCAGCCCGGTACCCCGCGCCTTGGAGGTAAAAAACGGTTGGCGGATGCGCTGCAAGTCCGCCTCGGAGATACCGCATCCCTGGTCAATGACCATGACTCGCACCTGCCCGCCCCATACTTGGGCGCACAGGCGCACAGGGTTCTGGTTGTCGCAGGCCTGGAAGGCATTCAAACAAAGGTTGACCAGGATCTGCCGGATCTGGTCCGGGTCGACGTAAAGCTGCAAGCCTGGTTCTGTTTCGCACAGCAATTGCGGGTCGTCCGGCCCTGCCAGCCGGACGATCTGCTCGAACAACGACGCGACGGCAACCACCTCGGGTTGAGCCGGGTGAGGCCTCCCATATTCCAACAGATCGCTGGTGACATGGGATAAGCGGTCGATTTCCTTGCCCAGGTCGGTCAGCAAGTGGCGTCGCTCGGGTTCTTCTTCTCGGCGCAGCAAGGCTTGCACTGTAGTTTTCATGGTTGTTAGGGGATTGCGCACCTCATGGGCCACGCCCGTGGCAAAGGCCCCCAGTACCGCGAGATTTTCTGTCCGCACAGTGTTTTCCAACATGTCCGCCAAGCGCGCGGCCATTACATTGAACGCCCGCGCTACATGGTTGATTTCGTCGTCACGGGGCTGTTCAGCCAGGCGATAACTGAGGTCGCCCATGGACAACTGATGAGCGCCCTGTAACAAGGTGCTGACCCGCGAGCGCAACTGTCGCGACAGAGTAAAAAAAACTATGAGGATAAACACGATAAAACCAGCAGCTATCCAGTACAACCACCAGCGTGCATCGTTCAACGGCTTAAGGATGGCCCCAGGCTGCACTCTGAACACCAGTTGCCAACCGGGAATTATCTGGGGGCCGTCACGCCACTGATTCGGCGCCTCGACCGCGCGCCCGGTGGGGTCGATAAAGGCACCGCCTGGCACCCGCAGCAACGGCGCAACCACCCCGCTCATCCCGGCACTGACGAGCAACTCGGTGAGTGATGCAAGGCGCAGGTGCAAGGCGATGCGCACACGGTGATCGGTGCGACCATTGCGGATGGTCTTGCGGATCAAGAAGCCACCCGAGCGCCCGGGTTCAGCCAGCAATGGCCCGATCACTTCGATATCACCTACCCACTGGATCGGCAGTCCGGCGATAGACCAATGAGTGTTGGTCCAATAGGGCTCACCAGAGGCGGCTTGCCCCGGCAGCACGTTGACCAAATGATCCTGTTCATCGAAAAACAGCACGCCATACAGGAACGGAAAATCCGCTTCGATCTTGAGCAAAGACTCCACGTCACTGCCGGGCGCGGACTGATCGGCAATAAACCCCGGCATGTTCGGGTGATTGGACAATGCCGAGACCTGGTAAAAGCGATCATCGAGAAATGAAGACAAGCGGTTCGCCGTGGACAAGGCCTGGGCGTCCAGACGTTCACCAGTCAAGCGATTGAGCAAATCTTTGGCCAATTGCTCATAGAGCACTGCCAGCATAATGAGGGCGATGCTCATCACAAAGACGGACAGCAAGGTATAGCGTGCCACCAGGCTGCCGTGCGGCCGGGCGAGCCACTTGCGCAGCAAGCAGAAGTAAGCAGTACGGTTCATGGCTTTTTTTGATTGTTTTTATAAAGTCGCTGCCAGCATAGAGACGACAGCTTGTATCTGTCTATTCGTCTCGGTGGAAGTACGACTGCGAATTGTCGGAGATACCCTCCTCCCCGCATATTCTGCGACACACTTGACGCTAACAGCTTCACGATCGCAGAAACCCGACCACCATCGCTAACCTGGAAGGTATCGCTCGCATGGCGAAGGCAAGGCGAACTTTCTTTCGTGGGGCATGGCTGGAGTTAGCCCGTGGCTCCTCCCACAAATGGATGAGTGTTGATCACAGATGACGTGATCAATACAAAACCTGTGGGAGGAAGCTCACCGCAATAGTGTCAGATTGAGCGACTCAGGCCTGTCAGTCAGCCATAGCCTCTTCTGCTACCTTCTTAGTAGTCTTGGGCGACTCAGCACCTTTGGCCGGCTTGGTATCCGCCGCCTTCAGATCCTTGGCAAATGTCCCATCCACCTCGCCTTTGAAGAAGTTTTTGCCGTAGATCAGCAAACACAACACAACGCCAATCCCGAATGCCCAGCTCGCACCCTTGATCGCCAGTACCGCGCCGATCACGCCCGCGATACCCAAGTCGCGCTGGCTACGAGCTTCAAGGATGCCCAGACGCACACTCACATAACCCTGGATCAGCAACGTCAGCGACAGGGCAACACCGAGAATAGGCTGTACCAGAGTCACTACCGGCAACAACAGCAGACCGGTGTTGGTCCCCCAACGGAACGACCCGACACCGCCGATGATCGATTTCATCGCCTTCGGCCCACCTTTAAAACGCTCGATCACCACCACCAGCATCGCCGCCCATTTTGGGCCGCACATGGCGACATCCGGGCCAAAGATACTCATGAACGCATTACGCGCGCCGAAGATCAGGTGAGAGCGATCGGCGTTGTAGTCGACGACTTCATCAGTGCGGACAGTTTCTGCCTCATCGAGGAGCGATTTCGCACTGAGCACATCGCCGAAGACAATGATGTACACCGCCAGCATGGTCGGCAGCGCGGAGATGAACATCGACAGTGGCGGCATGCCCAGACCGAACACAGTGTAGTTGCTCCACAGCCCGGCGAAATCCGGTTTGCTGATGCCCCACTGAATGGTTGGCCATGGCGCCTCACCGAACAGCGGCGCAATCACCACTGCCAACAGAATGATCGGCAAGATGCCGAGCTTGGCGAAGTTCCACCAGAAGCGGTTGCGCTGTTTCAGTTCGTTGAAGTGCTGGGAGAAGATCAGATAGAAGGCGATGCCGACCGCAATGGAAATGGTCCAGGGCAGCACATTGAATTTACCGCCAACCTGGAACACCGCGATCACCGCACTCAAGCCGGCACCGACGATAATCCCGGATTTGATCGCCGAGGGCACATATTCCACAACCTTCTTCGCCATCCCGGTCGCCCCTAGGGCAATTGAAAAAACCCCCAACATCAACTGGAAGGCAATCAAGGCGTGGACACGCTCCGGGCCCACTGGAAATTGAGCACAGTAAGCCATCAACAGGGGTACCGCCGGGGTGATCCAGCCAGGTACGGTCGGGTCACCGAGCAAATGGTGCACGAGGTAAAGCAAGCCGTTGAGCATCACGACGGCCAGTGCGACCTCAAATGGCATGCCGAGCAGTTCGGTCATCAGCGGAATGGCGGCCAGATCCACGGCACACATCAGCAAGCCTTGAAGGTAGTCCGGAAGCTCGATTTTGTAGTGAACAAACGGCAACCGAACCTTGAAAGGACCCAGCGGGATGTACGGGCTTTCGCTCCGTTGCGCAGTAGTGTTGGACATTGAGTGCACCTGTTTTATTGGTCTTGTAATGGCAGACGCCCGAACCGGCAGGCTGGGGCGTCGCGGCTTTTCGGGATCAGTAGGCTGCGCGGTAGATTTTCTCAATATCGGTGGCGGTCAACTTGCGCGGGTTGTTGCGCATCAAGCGGTCGATCTTACTGGCCTCTTCGGCCATCGCCGGGATGGCATCCTCAGGCACGTTGAAACTGCGCATACCGATTGGGATATCCACCGCGGCACATAGATCCGCCATGGCTTTGACAGCCTGATCCGCCGCATCCTTGTCGTTCAGGTCGGCGACACGCACGCCCATGGCTTCGGCAATGTCACGGAAGCGCTCGACGCAGGCCATCTTGTTCCACTCCATCACGTACGGCAGCAGCAGGGCATTGCTGACACCATGGGCGATGTTGAACCGGCCGCCCAACGGGTACGCCAGCGCATGCACTGCGCCTACCCCTGCGTTACCGAAGGCCATGCCGGCCATCAGGCTGGCGGTGGCCATGTCTTCCCGGGCTTGGAGGTTGGACGGATTGGCATAAGTCTTGGGCAGCGCCTTGGCGATCAGCTTGATCGCACCCAGCGCAATGGCATCAGTGATGGGCGAAGCATTCACCGAAAGATAGGACTCGACCGCATGCACCAGCGCGTCGACACCGCTGGCCGCCGTCACACTGCGTGGACAAGTCAGGGTCATGATCGGGCTGACCAACGCTACGTCAGGCAGCAGGTAGTCGCTGACAATGCCTTTCTTCAGCTTCGCTTGCTTATCAGAAAAGATGGCCACGTTGGTCACTTCCGAACCGGTGCCAGCGGTCGTCGGAATGGCAATCAGCACGGGGCCTTTGCGTTTCACCTGATCGACACCGAACAGTTCGGCCAGCGGGCCTTCATGTCCGGCAAACGCCGCGACGCCTTTGGCGATGTCGATTGCACTGCCGCCACCCACAGCAATCAACCCGTCGTGACTGCCCTCGCGATAGGTGCGGGTACAGTCCTCAACAATGGCAATTTCAGGTTCCGGTTTGACCTGATCGAAAATGCCGTAACAGCGCCCCCCCAACTGTGCCAGCGCCAAGTCCACAGTGCCGGACTGGACCAGAACGGCGTCTGTCACGATCAGCGGGTTTTTGACATTGAGGCGATTCAGTTCAGTGGCAAGCTGCTCGATAGCAGCCGGTCCAGTGATCAGTTTGTTGGCGATTTTGAAAGCAGAGATGTTCATAGTGCTCGTCCAGTGGATGTTGTTTTATTGGAAGACGTGCCATATGAGATAGCGAAAGACGTGCCAATACCCGCAAAGCCCTGTGGCGTGGGCCTTTGCGCGATTCACACGAAAAAAGAGGGTTTTTTACCGGTCAGTCCCGATTAGTTTTCTGATCGATTAATTCGGGGCTGATTAAAATCCTAATCAGAATGTTCCCAGCGTTTCATTTTCTGCACCACAGTCGCCTGACTCACGCCCAACGCCTTGGCCGCCAGGCGCGTGGTCTTGTGCACACGCAGCGCGGCACGAATCGCACTGCGCTCGGCGTTTTCCAACACCTTGCGCAGCGGTAAGCGGCTGTCATCGGTATTCAGCGGGTTGAGGTTGAGGATCTCCTCAGGCATGTCCAGCGCCTCAATAGTCCCGGTTTGATTGGTCACCACCAACCGTTCGACGATGTTGATCAACTCACGGATGTTGCCAGGCCAGGTGTAGTCGCACATCAGGTCGAGGGTTTCGAGACTCCATTGAACCTGGCGTTCATAACGGACATTGAATCTATCGAGGTAGTAGTTTAGAAGCGGCAGAATCTCCTCACGACGCTCGCGCAGTGCTGGAATGTTGATCGGCACCACGTTGAGCCGGTAATACAGATCAGCCCGAAAACGACCGTCTGCCACCAGACGCTTGAGGTCGTGGTGGGTGGCACTAATGATGCGCACATCGACCTCCTTCAACTCCAGGCCGCCGACAGGAATGAAGCGATTTTCTTCGATAACCTTGAGTAACTTGACCTGCACCGGCAGTGGCAAATCACCAATTTCGTCGAGAAACAATGTTCCGTGATGCGCCAATTCCAACAGGCCGCGCTTGCCTTTGGGGCCTGCGCCTGTGAACGCTCCAGGCGCATAACCAAACAGCTCGGCTTCAATCAGATTCTCGGGCAGTGCACCGCAGTTGAGCGCGAGAAATGGTTCACTGGCCCGTGGACTGGCGTTGTGGATGAATTGCGCTACAAGGGTCTTTCCGACGCCGGTTTCTCCCTGAAGCAGAACCTTCACCGAGCTACTGGCAACCTGCCGGGCCAGCGAGAAGACGCGGCCTGAAACCTCCTGATCGGCCATAAGCGGAGAACGCAAAAGATTGTCTCGTTGGCCAGCATGAAGTTTGGCGGTGCTGTTGCGCAGTTGTTTAAGCTGTTGCAACTCATCGCGCTCGTGTTTCATGCGCAGCAGTTCGGTCATGTCGCGTACGGTACTGACAACATATGAAATCCGGTTATCAGCGTCGAGAATCGGCGTGGCGCTGACTAGCAATTTCTTGCCCTGACTCAGGCTCTGCATCACCGACACCGGCCGACCTTCATGCAATACACGCAGTGTGGCCGATTGCGAGAGGACGCCCTCCTTCACCAGCTCCTGCATGGATCGGCCGATGAGATCAGCACCACTGAGCCCGGTCTGGCGCTCATAGGCTTGATTGACCTTCAGCGTCTTGCCGTCGCCATCAGTGATGTAGACGCCGTCATGCAAAGCGTTGAGCAGTTCTTCGAAACTGGCGTCGTTGACGTTCACCGGGGAGATTCCTTCGAGAGTACGGAGCCGTTAAGTGTAAACGTTGTGTTGAGGGATGGAGAGTGACGGGAAGACAAGAGAGCAATTGAAGCCTTGAAGTGGTCCCATGCAGCCAAGGGCATGGGGCCTAATCCAATAGAAGCGTGTGACGCCGGCGTTGACTCAAGGGCTGGCTGGAACAGGTCACCGTCCGACAAGTGAAAAGAGTCATCACTTACCTCCCCTCTCACGAACTGCTCCCACACCACCCGCCCACCTGGAAGAACAGCAAAGACACTAACTTCAGAACAACCCGCACGAGCAGTTAGCTTGCTACAACAAGCAAAACGCTCAATGCAACAAGCCATTTGCCAACTGGCACCTGTGCATTGAAGGTGTAGCATTGAGCGAATAACACGAAACCAACTTCCCCTGCAAAAAAGCATTCAAAGGATGAAATAATGAAAACAACATTTTCTCACTTTGCCGCAGTAGGTTTCATTGCACTTGGCACTCAGGCTGTCGCTGCACCGCTGCTACAGGAGTACAACTTCAAGCAGGACGTAAATGCAACAATATCCCAAACAAACGCCTGGTTAGAGATCAGTAAATCTGCTTTCAAGCAAAATATAGAATTCGTAAAAAGCAGATTATCGAAAGGCAGTAGCTTGTGCGCCGTGATGAAAGCAGATGCTTATGGCCACGGCATCGCATTATTGATTCCGACGATCATGGAAGCGGGCATTAATTGCATCGGCATTGCGAGTAATGAAGAAGCGCGAATTGCCAGAAAAGAGGGCTACACAGGAAAAATAATTCGCGTTCGGCAAGCCACGGAGGGAGAAATCGTCAGCGCATTGCCTTATGACATTGAAGAGCTTATCGGCAATGCACAGGTAGCCCAAGCCATCAGCACGCTGGCAGAACACAATGGCAAGCCCATCAAAATTCATCTCGTTACCAATGCGGGCGCCATGAGTAGGAATGGCTTGGAGCTTGCCACCGAGCAGGGCAAAAAAGACGTGCTGGAAATCACCTCAATGAAGGGACTGAAGGTCACCGGGATCATGACGCACTTCGCCGTCGAGGATAAGGCCTTCGTCATGGAGGCCTATGACAAGTTCATGTCGGAGCAGGACTGGATCATCAAGACAGCACACTTGAACCGTGACGAAATTACCGTTCATTGTGCCAACTCGTTCGCAACGCTTGACGTCCCGGCAACCCACTTGGACATGGTGCGCGTGGGCGGAGCACTTTACGGCGATTTGATCGGCCGCGCCGAGCTGAAACGCGTCATGTCACTTAAAAGCAAGGTTGCTGCGGTCAACACCTATCCTGCCGGAAACACAGTGGGTTATGACCGCACGCTCACACTGACTCGAGACTCCAGGCTCGCCAACATCCCAGTAGGTTACTCAGATGGCTACCGCCGAGTGTTTACCAACAAGTCTTTTGTCGTTATCAATGGCGTGAAAGTGCCCACGGTCGGAAAAATCTCGATGAACACAGTTATGGTAGATGTGACCGACATAAAAAACGTCAAGCCCGGCGATACCGTAACGCTCTATGGCAAACAAGGCGATGCCGAGATTACACAAGCTGAATTGGAAGACATCAATAACGGTGCACTGCTCGCCGATGTTTACACCATGTGGGGCACCTCAAACATTCGAATACTGGTCGACTAAAGCAAGAGGCCCATAGCATGTGATGAAAAGCCACCTCATCAGGGTGGCTTTTCATTGCGCAGTTGCACTGATCCGCCAGTTGGCCAAAAACCGCACCAGAGTTCAGTTGGCAACGGAGCTTCGGCCTGGGCAGCGGTCATGGTTTTTTCAGGACGTCTGTTCCGTCTTTCAGCTGGCGGCATTTTTATCCGATGCACGCTGCGGCGTTAGGGCATAAGCACCATCGCCACACAGCGCGATAGCAATCAGCACCGCCGTCCAGAATGCCGGGTACTCCCAGCCCCCGCCGGTACTGCTGAACAGCCAGCCATTACCCGAGTGCGCCCAGGTGGCACCCAATAAAACAGGAATGGCCGCCAAGGCCGCATAGCGAGTTTTAAAGCCCAGCACCAGCATTGCACCCGTGGTGACCTCAACTCCGAGAACCAGCCACGCCAACACACCCGGCAAGCCAATCGACTCAAAAAAACTTGAAGTACCTGACATTGTAAAAACGAAAACCTTTAAATACAGAGAGTGCGCAAGCAACGCAATACCAGCTGTCAGGCGAAGCAATAAAACACCATAGGATATACCTTTAAAATCGTCCATACAACTTCCAAAATAACACTGACAGCGCACGTTGCGCTGCCTTCCGAATATATTGTTGCGAGTAATCAGCAACCCTACAATCTGCAATTTAGCTATTACGGACTGCATATATGCACACTTGGGACTGGGACGATCTGCGCCTGATACTTGCCGTTGCCGAACACAAGTCTTTTGCCGCCGCCGGACGCGCACTTCATCTTAATCACACCACCGTGCTGAGGCGTATCAATGCCTTCGAAAAACTTCATGCATTTCGACTATTTGATCGCCTCTCGACCGGCTACACAATGACTGACGCCGGAGAAGAATTACTGCAGACAGCACAAATCATGAATATCGCCGTCAGCGAACTGTCCCGCAAACTCGAAGGCAAGGATCTGCGATTGGAGGGCATACTCCGCATTACCACCTGCGATACTTTAATGGCATCCATTTTACCGGAGGCACTTGGAGGATTCAGTGAACTCCATCCCGAGATATCACTTGAAGTCACCACCGGCAATTTCATCAGCGATCTGGCCCAACGGCATGCAGATGTAGCAATACGAACCAGTGACAGTCCTCCCGACGCATTGATCGGTAGGCGTATCGCCGATGTCGGGTTTGCCGTTTACGCTGCCAGGGGATTTTCTCAGCGTCATGGGAGCGTTGATCCAGCGCACTTCAATCGATGGCTTGCCCCGGATCTCGCACTTGGTCAAATGGATATTGCAAAATGGCTGCGTGCCAGCGTTCCTGCAACGTCCATTGTTTTCAAGGCCGACTCTTTGGTCACCCTTAGGCAAGCAGCGCTGGGGGGCTTGGGAATAGCCGCACTTCCCTGCTATTTGGGCGATTCAACCCCCGGGCTAGAGCGGGTCCCGTTCGTAGGACTCAACGCCCTCAAAACGGGACTGTGGGTCCTCACCCATCAGGACCTGAGACATACCGCTCGGGTGCAAGCCTTCACCCGCTTTTTGAATGAAGCACTTCAACGTTCCTGGCCTGGACCGACAACCACATGACCGTTGAGCAGAGTGACGTATTTCAGATGGAACGTAACCTTGCGTACCGTTCAATTGCGATTTTTTCCGGACAGTTACTTTCTTTATTCATGGGGGGCTTGCCGGGGAGGCAATCCCTGGTTTTCACCAGTGCCGCGATCATTGCGCTGGTGACTGTGCTGCTCCTGTCTCTCACTCACAAATGCTACTGGATCGGGTAAGTACTGCACCTGATCTCAACCAGCTCAAACCAGAAATTGTTCAACTAACCGAACCCAGTAACTAGCCCCCGTCCCCAGGCAGTCATCGTTGAAGTCGTACCCAGGGTTATGCACCATGCACCCCCCTTCCCCATCACCATTACCGATAAAGAGATAGCTGCCAGGACAATGCTCAAGCATCACTGCAAAATCTTCACTGGCAGCAATAGGTGCCATGTCTTGAATCACCCCCTCTTCACCCAACCAATCAACAGCGACCTGTCGGGCAAACGCAGTAAGCTGAGGATCATTGATCAAGGGTGGCAATGATTCTTCCCTATCAACCTCCACACTGACACTGGCACCGAAGCTAAGCGCTTGAGCTTGGGCAACCTGGACAATCCGCTTGAGAAGGTCGGCACGAACGTTAGGCTTCAAGGCGCGCACACATAGTTGGAGTACTGCATGCCCCGGAATGACATTGGGCGCCTCACCAGAATGAAAGGAGCCCACAGTGATCACCGCCGTCTCCAGAGGATCCGTATTGCGCGACACAATACTCTGCAGTGCCATGACAATTGCCCCTCCAGTAAGTATGGGGTCAATGGCTTTATGTGGCATTCCGCCATGCCCGCCCGTACCATCAATTCGAATTTCAACCGTATCGGTGGAGGCCATGAACGGTCCGGCCCGAAAACCCAACTTCCCTACTGGCAACCCAGGCATGTTGTGCATACCGAACAACGCATTACAGGGAAATCGCTCCAGGAGACCATCATCCAGCATTTTCTGCGCGCCCCCATCGCTTTCTTCGGCGGGCTGAAAGATGACCACCAGCGTACCGTCGAACTGCCGGCTGTTGGCTAGGTGCTGCGCGGCAGCCAGCAGCATTGCAGTATGGCCGTCATGACCACAGGCATGCATGGCGCCTGGATGCTGGCTCGCATAAGGCAATCCGGTCTGCTCCTGAATCGGCAGTGCATCCATATCTGCCCGAATACCAATGACCTTACTTCCACAACCTTGCTGAAAACGCCCTACAACACCAGTCCCCCCAAAACCACGATGCACCTCAAACCCCCACGACTCGAGCTTGGCAGCAACCAGATCTGAGGTTTTGAACTCCTTAAGGCTGAGCTCCGGATAAGCATGAAGCTGACGGCGCAACTCAATCATTTCAGCTTCAATGGCACGGATACCCGGCAGCATGGGTCGAACGGTCATGGACTTCACCTGTTTCATGTAAGGGAGGCTCGCCTGCAAAGTGCGAGGATATAAAGCTCATCAACGTTAAGTGCTGCAAACTCTGCTCAATCACTGGCAGGCAGCTGTATTGTCTAGCGAGTCGTGAAACGCATCATGACGCGCCCACCTCGAGCGAGTTTGTAGCGCACAATGGCAAATACCTGAGCCGTCGCTGGTTGATCTGGGAGGTACGTTTCGCGCCTGCTATACACGGCCAAGAATGTTTCTTGTAGCAAGTCCTCGATATCACTTGGTTGACACTGAAGTCTATTACGCAGAAATTCACGCGCATGAACACTTAGCTCCGACAAAAACGTGAGATAGGCTTTTCGTTTCCGCCCAGGCCTGCGAGGAACGATGCTTGTAGGTGAATCACCCGATTGAGAAAGGCAGCATTATGTGTAGTTCGTTCCATCGTTAACCCGGGTCACGTAAAGGTCGGATATTGTTGATCGAGTGATTGAATTTTAATGCCTCGAAGTAGTTCGATTTGCTCATAGCTTTTTGAGTTGGCCTCGTTTAAGGCAAGGAGATACATCCGAAACGCGATGCGATTCAGTTTGCTCAATGGGCCCTCAGTATCAAGAACTCGGGGTTCCCACTGAGCAGGAAAAACTATTAATAATCAACAGCGTTCGATGTATTCAACTTAAGTACGGAAGCTATCCACCAGATGTTTGAGTCGGCTGGCTTGTTGCTCAAGGTCATCACAGGCGAGCAAGGTGGCCTGGAGATTCTCCACGCCTTCTTGGTTGAGGGATTTGATCTCGGTGATGTCCATATTCAACGAGTCGATTACAGCGGTCTGCTCTTCAGTAGCAGTGGCTACAGACTGATTTATGCCATCAATTTCGCCAATACGCTGAGTAACGCTCCCTAGTCGCTCGCCAGCCTGGTTGGCGATAACCACACCTTCATGGCTATAGCGCTCGCTTTCGCTCATGGTGCAAACCGCCTCACGAGCGCCGACCTGAAGCTCCTCAATCATCGTATGAATTTCTTGTGCCGATATCTGAGTGCGGTAGGCAAGACTGCGTACTTCATCCGCCACCACAGCGAAACCGCGACCTGCCTCGCCCGCCCGCGCAGCCTCGATAGCGGCGTTGAGCGCTAGTAGGTTGGTCTGTTCGGAAATGCCCTTGATCACTTCAAGGATCCGACCAATGCTCACCGTCTTACCATTAAGCGTCTCTATGTTGCTGCAGGATGCACGAATTTTTCCTGACAACTCGTTCATGGCGTTGATCGTCTGAGCTACCACTTGCCGGCCACCCTCAGCCTGAAGGCGTGCATCTGACGCCTGAAGTGAGGCATCACCGGCATTACACGCGATTTCCTGAGCGGCTGCACCCAGCTCGTTGATCGCTGCTGCAATGCTGTTGGTGCGATTGGCCTGTTCGTCGGAATTTGCTATGGATGAGCTGGAGGCAAACATCACTCGCTTTGCCACTTCGTTGACTTGTTCGGTCGCTGATGAGACTTCGCGTATTGAATGTTGGATTCGCTCCACGAAAAGGTTGAAGTCGCTGGCCAATTCTCCAAACTCATCTTGAGAATGCACGGCCAAACGTCGGGTCAGGTCCCCCTCCCCCTGGGCTATATCGCGCATGGCTTTGCCCATTAACCTCAGAGGTTGCATCAGTACGCGGATTAGCATGCCCAGTAGAAGCAACGTGATTAGCACGGCAATCAGAGTGGCGAAAATAGCTGAAGCACGGAAATCGCCTAACGCCTGGTAGGCTTTTTTCTTGTCGATGGACAAACCGATATACCAGTTGACCGAGGGCAGCCCCTTGATCGGCGAGAACATCAGAATATAAGGAACACCCGCCTGCTCAGTCTCACTGAAATGGGTGCTGATAGCGGGTGTGTCTTGCGGATAGATATCGATAAGATTTTTCATCACCAAGTCTTTATCCGGGTGAGCAAGTATCTTGCCGTCGGCACTGACCAGGAAGGCATAACCGATGCCGCCCAGATCGAGCGAACTGACAATTTTCGCCAGGGTATCCAAAGTCAGGTCACCACCGACCACACCGAGAGGTTGGTTTCCATGGTGAACCGGAGTAGCGATGGTCATCATCAACTGGCCAGTGGATGCATCCAGGTACGGCTCAGTCAAAGTCGTACCACCAGCTGCCATCGCATCCTTGTACCAAGGCCGGGTACGCGGGTCATAATCGGCGGGCAATTCGTCTTTTGGTCGCATCGCAAAGCTGCCGTCGATACCCCCAAGATAGGTGAAGTTAAATGTTGAAAGCAGCGTCTTCTGTTCCAGCAGGCGCACCACACTGTCCGGCGTATTGTCGCTGGCAACAGTCTGAGCGACGGTGTCTATCAGCAAAACACGTCCAGACAGCCAAGCTTGGACATTGCTTGCAGCAATTTTGCTCATCCCCTCAAGGTGGCTTTCGAGGTTTGTATGTATAGCGTCACGCTGAAAATAATCGTTGTACAGTGTGAATAATGAGAATGCTGCAATGACTACGAGCGATGCGGCGAGCAGAACTTTGTGGCTGAACCTTAAGTGGACAGTCATTGGAAATTTACCCGAGATTAAAAATTTCTGTTTTTATTATTTAACTCCAACCGCAGGCCATTAAGACCTGCGCCAGTTCATCTCATGCGTAGCCCGTATCTTTTACACTACACCGCTAGTCGTGGTGTGTGGACGAATGTTTAACAACAGCCAATTCAGGGTAGGCAACCAGTTTTTCGATACACAGGTCCTCATTCTCCAACCAAACTTCCGTAAGCGCACGATAGTGCTTCATATCTGTACAGTGCATACGCAGGCTGTAGTCGAACGGACCACTGATAAGATGGCATTCCAAGACCTGAGAACAGCTATCTACACATGCTTCGAAGGCTTTTTGTGCAGTGCGCCGATTCTGGCTCGATATAGCGACCAATACCTGTAGTGACAATCCCGGTGAGACCTTTTGCACATCGATGAACGCACCATAACCGCGAATCACCCCTAGCCTCTCCAACTTGCGTACGCGTTCCTGGCAAGGGCTTGCGGTCAGGTGCACAAGTGTTGCTAGTTTCTGGTACGTGATGCGCCCGTCATGGCGTAATACGTCAATGATAGCCTCATCAATACGCCCCAATGTTCGTGAAAAATCGGGATTTTTTTCCTTCCTTTTCATTGTTAACTCTATTCACTTCAGTCCATTAGACAGAAATTGTTGAAGGCGCTCGCTGCGCGGGTTATCCAGAATCTCTGCCCCACCCTGCTCCTCGACTCGGCCTTGATGCAGAAACAGTAACTGGCTCGACACCTTGCGGGCAAAGCTCATTTCGTGGGTCACCATGATCATGGTCCGGCCTTCTTCGGCCAGGCCCTGAATCACCTTTAGTACTTCGCCCACCAGTTCAGGATCCAGCGCCGACGTCGGTTCGTCGAACAGCAGAACTTCCGGCTCCATCGCTAATGCTCGTGCAATCGCCACTCGCTGTTGCTGACCGCCAGAGAGAAATGCTGGAAACTGCTCCGCAACGCGCGCTGGCAGCCCCACCTTGTCCAGATAACGTCGGGCACGATCTTCGGCATCTTTTTTGCTGACACCCAGCACCCGGCGCGGGGCCATCGTGATGTTTTCCAGAACGGTCATGTGGCCCCACAGATTGAAGTGCTGGAAGACCATGGCTAGACGGGTGCGCAGCCTTTGCAACTCAGCGGCATCGGCCACCTGCATGCCATGATGGTTTTTGACCATGCGAATCTGCTTGCCGTCCAGGCTCATGGCTCCGTCATTGGGTGTTTCGAGAAAGTTGATGCAGCGCAGGAAGGTACTTTTGCCTGACCCACTGGCGCCGATCAAACTGATCACATCACCAGTTTTGGCTTTCAGAGATACGCCCTTGAGTACTTCGTGGTTACCGTAACTCTTGTGCAGTTCTTCAACAGTCAATTTGTACATGTGCGCAATCATCCTCTAAGGGAAAATGTGGCGTCGCTGTGCAGCTGTGACAGCCGGCGACAAAGCCCGAGGCCTAATGAGCGGCCATATGGAGTACCAAGCCCTAATGAGCCGGACCAAGGAAAGCCAACCAACGGCGCTCGGCGATGCGGAATAGTCCGACAAGCGCGAAGGTAACCACCAAGTAAATCAGCGCAGTAATACCGAACGAATGAAAGGTCAGAAAGGTCGCCGAGTTGGCGTCGCGAGCAACTTTCAGAATGTCCGGGACGGTTGCAGTGAAGGCCACGGTGGTCGAATGCAGCATCAGAATTACTTCGTTGCTGTAGTACGGCAACGAGCGACGTAGCGCCGATGGCATGATCACGTAGGCATAGAGCTTCCAACCTGTCAGGCCATAGGCCTTCGCAGCTTCGACTTCGCCATGGGCCATGTTGCGAATTGCTCCGGCGAAAATCTCCGTGGTGTAAGCGCAGGTGTTCAGCGCAAACGCAAGGATGGTGCAGTTCATCGCGTCGCGAAAAAATGCATCGAGCACCGGTTGTGCACGAACTGCAGCCAGGCTGTAGATCCCGGTGTAGCAAATCAGCAACTGGATATAGAGCGGCGTTCCCCGAAACAGGTAGGTGTAGAACTGTACGGGCCAGCGTAGGTAACACTTGGATGAAACCCGGGCAATGGATAACGGGACCGACACCAAAAATCCGATGAAGATTGAGGCACTGAGCAACCACAAAGTCATGGCTAGCCCCGTGATCTGGTGGCCGTCGCTATAGAGAAAAGGCTTCCAGTAATCCTGCAAGAGTTCGATCATCGTACAGCCTCCCGGGAACCTGCCGCATAACGCCGTTCCAACCAACGCAAGACATAGTTTGAAGTACTGGTAATCACCAAATAAATAAGCGCTGCCAAGACCAGAAAATAGAACAATTGATAGGTGCTTTTACCAGCGTCCTGGGCTGCCTTTACCAAGTCAGCAAGGCCTATGATCGACACCAGTGCAGTGGCTTTGAGGATGACCATCCAGTTATTACCAATACCCGGTAAAGCAAAACGCATCATTTGCGGGAAGACCACAAAGCGAAAGCGCTGAGTGCGACTTAAGCCATAGGCGGTGGCCGCTTCCACCTGTCCACGGGGCACGGCTAGCATCGCCCCGCGAAAAGTCTCAGTGAAATAGGCCCCGTAGATAAACCCCAGCGTGATGATCCCGGCAACAAACGGATTGATCTCTATGTATTCCCAATCCAGTGCCTGCGTGATCCCGGTCAACCAGGTTTGCAGGCTGTAAAAGATCAGTAGCATCAGCACTAGGTCCGGCACCCCGCGAATCAGGGTAGTGTAGAGCTGTGCTGGGATTCGCAGGAGTTTGACACTGGAAAGTTTGGCACTGGCCCCGATAAGACCAAGCAGCACGCTCAACAGCAGCGAGAGTATTGACAACTTGACGGTCATCCAGGCGCCCTCCAGCAACAGAGGACCGAACCCTTTCATGCTGTATATGGAGAGCCCGAGGGCCTGCAACAGTATTTCGAACATAATTCAGGAACCTATCGCGATAATAAAGCGCCCGCCCCAAGGACGGGCACCCGGGCCTTACTTGCCGCTATAGAGATTCAGATCACCGAAGTGTTTTTTCTGGATTAAGTCATAGGTACCGTCATCGTGTAACGCTTGGATGCCCTTATCCAAAAAGGCCTTGAGGTCTTTGTTACCTTTAGAGATACCAATAGCTGTTTTGGCTGGCAGTAACTCGCTGTCAACGGGCTTGCTGACTTCATAACCAGTGCCTTGGGGGGAATTCAAAAAACCCAGCTGAGCTTGCAGCATGTCCTGGATCGCCGCATCGAGGCGACCGGAAACCAGGTCGTAGTAAACCTGATCCTGGTTCTGATAGGCCTGAGTTTTGACACCAGCCTTATCCAGAACCGCTTTGGCATAGGCTTCCTGGATACTTCCTTGCAAATAGCCTACGGTCTTGCCCTTAAGGGAAGTAACCTCTTCGCTCAGACCAGAGTTTTTCTTGAACACATAAGAGGTTGCGCCGGAGAACAGCTCATTTGAGAAGTCAATGACTTTCTCGCGGGCTGGGGTCACCGTCATGGAAGAGAGAATGCCATCGAATTTGTTGGCCTTCAGGCCAGGAATCGTGCCGTCGAAATCGCTCTCGACCCACGTACATTTGACCTTCAATTTGGCACAGATTGCATTACCCAGATCGATATCAAACCCCGTAAGACTACCATCTGCGGCTTTAGATTCGAATGGTGCGTAAGAAGCATCAACGCCAAAACGCAGTTCTTTGTACTCCTTGGCCAGAGCGACATTTGCGCAAAGTGGGAAAAGTGCTAACACGAAGAGCTTTCGAAGCGAAATCATATGAGAATCCCTAGATGTTGTAGTTTGATTAAGGGCAGTGAACGATTTGACGACTTTAACGATTCTTCTTTCGGCAACTACATTTCGGATATAAACCCCCGCAATAGTTGCATTACTGCACACCCATTTAAGAGCTGTGGCAAGCGTTACGCAATCAACGGCAATAGAAATTTAGCTATACACCTCCTAAGCAATTTTATATTCACTCATAATCAAGACCTCATGTCCTGGTACTGGACACTGATAGTACGCCGATGGCTCGCTCATCCAAATATGGCAAACAGATCAATGTTATGAGCAAACCGCTCGTAACAGAGAGCAATCTGCTTGACTGAAAACCTGCTTTGCAAAGGTAAACAAAAAATCAGCGCATGAACCCCCTCAGGAAATGCTGAGGCGTCACTCCAACTCTTATCATTTATTTTCTAACCGAAACAGAAAAAATCAAGCTGAAGCCAGCTTCATCATTAGAAGACCGCTGACAATTAAGACAGCTGCGACAACTCGCATAAGGCTGGCAGGTTCCCCTAGAAAGATGATACCCACTGCAAACGCGCCAACAGCACCAATGCCAGTCCAAATTGTATAAGCAGTACCAAGCGGTAGACTTCTCATGGAAAATGATAGGAGCGCAAAACTTGCCATTAGCATGACCAAGGTAACAACAGACGGCCCAAGCTTGGTCATACCTTCAGATTGCTTCATGGAGAAAGCCCAAACAACTTCAAGTACCCCTGCAAATATTAAACATATCCAAGCCATGATAAGCCTCCATTGAAAGATCCGTCACGACCAAGACGAATACAACCTACAAGTATTGGGGCCGCGCCCCTGAAAATAAAAACAATGGATCGGGCTCTTAAAAAAGCCCCCGCTGGTACGGGGGCAAAGGAGGGTTACCGACCAGACCATATTTTGAGCAATGCCGTACATCCAACGCTAAAGGTGCCACCAATTTTTTTGCGTTCAGATCATTTGAATGTCTCGTCCAAGGCCAGGGAAATATCTTTGATCAAATCGTCCGGATCTTCGAGCCCCACCGAAAACCGAAGGTGACCGTAGGTACGGAACTCTTCAGGGTACTTGTCAAAGCCGCCTCGGCCTTCCGCACCCACATGAACGATGAGGGACTCATCGTGCCCGAGGGATACTGCAGAAGTGATGATGCGCAGATTCGAAACGAACCGATTCTGAGTATCCGGATCGCCCTTTACTGCAAAAGCCATCATCGCCCCATATCCCTTGCCTGCAAATTGCCGACGGGCTAGTTCATGCTGCGGGTGGGACGGAAGCCCCGGATAGTAGATATAGGCTATACGATCATCCGAATTGAGAAACTCAGCCAATTTTTCAGCCGTATTTAGAAGTTGTTTCAGTCGCAGAGGCAGCGTGACTGAACCGCGCATTATCATCCAGGCGTTAAATGGAGAGATGGTCGCGCCGAGGTCAACAAGAGCGTCATTCTTGATCTTGGTAATCATCTGAGTGGAACCGATAACCACCCCGCCCATGGCATCACCATGGCCATTGATATACTTCGTCAGAGAGTGGACGACCAGGTCGACCCCGTGCTGACTGGCACGGAAAAACGGAGGTGGAGTGAAAGTAGCATCGACGGAAATCAGTGCCCCGTGTGCATGGGCAATTTCAGCCAGCGCAGCGATATCTGCAACCTTAGTGGTTGGATTAGCAATCGTCTCGGTATGGATCAGTTTGGTATTAGGGCGGATCGCTTGGCGAACAGCCTCTAGGTCACCTACGTCGACAAATGTGGCTTCAATGCCATAACGCTCAGGCAAAAGCTCCGCGAAAAGACGCCATACAGCCTGATACGTAATATCACTGACAATGACGTGGTCACCGCTTTTCAAGAAAGAGAAAAACACTGAATGCAAAGCGGCTACGCCGGTAGCAAATACAACCGCAGCCTCGCAGCCTTCGAGTGCAGCAAGTTTCTTTTCAAGGCATACCTGGTTATGCCCCTGGTTCCGCGTGTACACAAGGCCGTCTGGGCTAGACCAGTCCATCGTGGCCGGATCTTCAGGCAAGAGATAAGAGTTAGCCATTACCAGCGGAGTGCGAACAGCACCAGTAGTGGTGTCGGTTACGTTACCACCATGAACTGCGAGTGTAGCCGCCGAAAGTGTGGACAGATTCTTTTTGTCAGGACGCATGTCTATTTCCTCCAAAGTTATTTTTTGTTGGGTGTCATTGATTCTGAAGGTGAGTGAAAGAAGGACGGTTGGTCTGATCTGCTCGGACCAATTCTTGATTTTCGTCAAAGACTAATTCACCACTCTCAATTGCACGAACACGGCCACGAACCATGTACCAACCAACAACAAGGGCGGTGGCATAAAACGGCAGCGAAGCAATCGAGTACGTACCTACGGGATAATCGAATGCGATAAGAACCAGAACCAAACCGAAGAACCCCAAAGTCGCGTAACCACTGTAAGGCGCAAACGGCATTCGAAACCCCGGACGCTCCAGATCACCTTGCTGGGAGTATTTGAAGAGCTTGATCTGACACAGGACGATTGTTGACCACGAACCGATCAACATAACGGCAGTGAGTGTCAGCGCGATTTCAAAGGCTTCCCCCGGAACAATGGCGTTAAGTACGACACCAATTAGTGAAGCAACGGTCGTCAGCATGATGCCAGCGAACGGAACACCTTGACGGTTCATCTTGGCCAGGAAGCTAGGGGCTGATCCGTTGATTGCCAGCGAGCGAAGCACCCGGCCAGTGGAGTAAATGCCAGCGTTCAGAGAAGACACGGCCGCGGTAATCAAGACCATGTTCATAATCGCGTCTGCACCCTTGATCCCCAGCGAGCCGAAGAAAGTCACAAACGGGCTTACCCCCGCCGAGTACGCTGTGTGGGGGAGCAGCATTGCCAACAGCAATACAGAACCAACGTAAAAAACAATAATGCGGAAAACAACTGCCCGAATGGCTTTCGGCATGACTGTAGCGACGTCTTGGGCTTCGCCAGCTGCAGTACCAACCAACTCCACACTGCCATACGCAAATATCACCCCCTGGATCATGATTACGGCGGGCAAGAGGCCTGATGGGAACCAACCGCCATTGTCAGAAATCAGTTTGAATCCGACCTCATGGCCTGGCAGCGGAGTGCCGAACAGCACCATGTAAATGCCGATCCCAAGGAAGGTCGTTAATGCAGCCACCTTGATCAGGGCAAACCAGAATTCGAGTTCACCAAAAATTTTTACCGAGACAAGGTTAATCGCAGTAACAAAACCCAATGCTCCCAGTGCCAAGGACCATTGAGGGATGTCGCCCATGAAAGGGACATAGGCTTTGAAGAAATTCAGGTAGAGCGCTGTCGCTGTGAGATCTGCAATGGCAACCATTACCCAGTCAGTCCAGTACATCCATCCCACGGCAAAAGCCCATTTCTCACCGTAGAACTCTCGAGCATAGGAGACGAACGAGCCCGAGGATGGGCGATACATCACCAGTTCGCCCATAGCCCGAATGATGAACCACGCAAAAAAGCCACAGATTGCATAGACAAACACAAGCGAGGGTCCGGCTTCGGCGAGTCGTGCGCCTGCGCCCATGAATAGACCACTTCCGATTGCCCCCCCTATGGCAATCATCTGAACCTGGCGAGGCTTGAGCACCTTTTGATAGCCCGCATCTTCTGCGCTGAAGTCTCTCTTTCGAGTTACACCAGACGATGGCACGCGTGTGGGATTAAGATCATTCACACTCATTTTGTTACCTTTTATTGTTGTATTGGGCAAGGCTCTACCGACCAGAAGAGCCTTGCCGAGGACCCGATTTAATCCTAGGGATTCACATCGATCCTTTAATCAACTTCCGCCAACACCGTTTAAGCAGATCACTTTTGGTTGCGTCATATCTTCATACGCGAAACGCACACCTTCACGCCCCATGCTGCCGTATTTTGAACCACCAAATGGCATTGCATCAAAACGATAGTCAGATGAGTCATTAATCATGACGCCGCCGGCTTCGAGTCGTTTAGCTGCTTTCATGGCGACATTCAAATTGCTGGTGAAAATACCCGCATGCAAACTGTATTCTGGTTCATTAGCCAGTGTCAGCGCCTCATCAAGCGAGGCCACGCGTTGAAGAATGACAACCGGACTAAATACTTCCTCACACCAAACTTTACAGCTTTGGCTAACATTCTCCAGGACCGTCGGAGAGTAAAGCGAGCCTTGGCGTATATTACCAAATAACAGGTTAGCCCCTTTATCCATTGCCTCGATAACTACTTCTTCAGTGCGTTTTGCAGCAGCTTCAGTAATCATTGGCCCAACATCCGTGCTTTCGTCAGCAGGATTTCCCACGACTAAAGCACTTGTCTTCACAACGAATTTCTTTTTGAACTCCTCATATATTGTCTCTTCAACAAGAATTCGTTGGGTACCGATACAATTTTGCCCGGCCGCCCAAAAAGCGCCTGATACACAGGACTCAACGGCTTCATTCAGATCACAATCGCCCATGACGATAACCGGGGCATTGCCCCCCAAATCCATCGCCAGTTTTTTAAGGCCTGCATTGCGAGAGATCTGCTCACCGGTAACAAAACCGCCCGTGAAGGAAACCATACGTACCGCTCGATGAGCGACCAGTGCCTTGCCCAGCGCAGCCCCCCCAGTTGCAATGGACACGACCGCAGGAGGGAGACCCGCAGCGTTCAGGCAAGCCACCAGCTTAATGGCAGATAACGGAGAGAGCTCAGAGGGTTTGAGTACAACAGCATTACCGCCAGCGATCGCAGGCCCCAACTTGTGAGCGACCAAGTTGAGTGGGTCGTTGTATGGGGTAATTGCAACAATTACCCCCAAAGGCTCCCGAGTAAACCATCCCTGACGGGACTCAGATCCTACATAGGAGTCAAACGGAATCACTTCGCCAGCATTACGCTTGGCCTCCTCAGCGGACAGTTTCAGCGTATTGACGCAGCGTAAAACCTCCTTTCTCGCCTGCTTGATCGTTTTTCCCGACTCGGCAACAATCAGACTGGCAAACGCCTCCTTGTCGCTCTCAACCAAAGCAGCGGTTTTTTCCAGTATGCGAGCACGTTCGTGCCTTGGAAGTTCTTTGGCAATCAGCGCACCAAGCTTCGCCGTATCAATGATCGCAGTGGCAAATGAAGCGGGTATGTCCGTCACCTCTCCAACTGCAGCGCCATCATACGGACTCAAAACTGTTATGGTTTTATAATCAACAGCGAGCGAAAGACTCAAGCTATTCATGATCACTTACCTATCTTAGTTTTGTTCTTGTGAATGCTGACGATATCCGAGAGTAAGGCGAATGCTGTTTCAAACCGACCTGCACCCGCTCCGACAACCGTTACCGGGCCCAGAACATTTGTATTAAATGTAATTGCATTCGTTGCACCACTCACACCGGCCAGTGCGTCCCCCTGAGGCAACAATTGAGGACTAACAGATGCAGTGATGGAGCCATTGCTCATTTTTTCCGCGCTGCCAATTAGTTTCCACCGGGCATTGGCTTTCGTTGCTTCGGCGATATCTTTTGACGTGATCCCCGAGATGCCTTTGCAAAGGACATCGCTCGGAGTCAACTTCGCCCCCAGAAGCTCATTCGCCAAAATGACTACTTTAAGACGAACATCATGCCCTTCCACGTCTGCAGTGGGGTCAGCTTCTGCGTAACCGAGTTCCTGAGCCTTGGCGACTGCATCAGAGAAGTCGAGACCTTCTTCCATGCTAGAAAGTACGAAATTGGACGTACCATTCAAGATGCCCTTAAACCCGCTGATTTCCGAGCCGGCCAGCGACTCTTTAGCCAGACGAATGACGGGGGTGCCGCTCATTACCGAGCCTTCAAACTCGAATTGGGCACCGGTGCTTCTGGCCAATGCTTTCAGGCTTTCAGCGTGCAACGCCACCGGCCCTTTGTTGGTGGTGACCACACTGATACCTTTTTCCAGAGCCCAGCGACAGAAAGTCGTAGCTGGCTCTCCGTCTACAGGGTTGGTGAACGTCGCCTCGGCGATAAGATCGGCCCCCGAGAAACGGATAACCGTCTCATTTGCAGGCTCAGCACTGCCCGCTGGCAATGTTCTAAACCCCCCTTTTACAGCAGGAACTGCGGCCAATTCGTGGGCATCCAACCCGTTCTTGTTGATGATGGAGCCAAAGTAAAGATCACTGACACCAACAATTTTTAGCTTAAAACCAAATTCATTAGCCCAGTGCTCGTTCTTATCTGCAATGAGCTGCGTCAACGCACGGTTTACACCACCAAAACCAAGCAAAGCAATTTTATATTCAGTCACGACATGGGCCTCATTGTTATGTTTTCGGTACTGAAATACTAAACTGCAGCAGTGCTCATACGAATATGGCAAACCGATCATTGTTGCGAGCAAAATGCTCGCAGGAGAGAGCGTTTTGATTTCCTAGCAACCTACTTCGTGCAAGACAATACAAAAGACGTAACCGTATTCAGAACTCCTGGCAACGTGGATATGTCGCTCCAGACCCGATGAATACAATCCGAACTTGCCGCTTCAACTGTCACTACGATATCCAGGTCACCACTCATTACATTGCAGGACACGACCTCAGGCATTGAGACAATTGAACGCACTACTTCAGCACCACGCATTCGGTCTTTTCGATACACAAAAATAAGGGCATTAATTGGCGCAACCTCGGAAGGTGGCCCACCTTTGATTATGGTATAACCCCTGATATATCCGTCCCGCTCCAACCGTTCAATCCTGAGCCTGACAGCATTCCTAGACAAATTAACTTTCATGGCAATGTCGTTATGCGCAAGTCGAGCATTACGAGTAAGCTCTTCCAGTATTTTTTCATCCGTCTTATCTAAAACGCGCTTCATCTCTAACTCCAGGATTATAGCGAGCGAGACTTCGTGTCTTGGGATATCGTCTTGATGAGTTCCGTAAGGATGCCAACATCATTGGAAATTGAAATGCATTCGTCATTAGAGAAGGGGTGAGCACTCACCACACTCATTGGAGATTGAACATCGGCTTCAGCCAGAACTGAGGCAGAGCTTGAAGGATGCGTCGTGGCCAAGCAGATCATTGGTGTCAGTAAGCTACGCCTGTTAATTCGCGCAGCTCGTAATCCAATCGCGGTATTAGGACTGATCAAGTAACCACTTTTAACAAAGACTTCATGAATACAGGAAAATGCCTCTGCATCCTCTACCGCCAAAGAATCAAATAGCTTTCGCGCCTCTAACCACTCATCCTGTTCCAGTTGAATTTGGCCATCCGTCTCTAGTAGCTCCATATTTCTAGCCACTTTATCACTGCACCTATTGAGAATGCTCCATTGCAGCCGCTCGAAATTAGAGGCTAACGACACATTCATGCAAGGCGTGTTGGTAATACGAATCTCATTACGCCTATAGAGGTTAGACTGAAGAAAGTCATGCAAACCCGCATTGGTATTCGTTGCTACAATTAGCTGCCTGATGGGCAACCCCATTTCCCTTGCAATATAGCCTGCATAGAGAGCACCAAAATTTCCGGTAGGCACACTGAACGCCACCTCTCTTTTAGGCGCACCTAATTGAAGCGACGAGTAGAAGTAGAAGGACAGATGCGCCAGCACCCTCACCCAACTCACCGAATTGAAAGATATTAATTGTTGACCTGTTTCGTTAATGCCTCTGTGAAATTTTTCGCACAGCTGATGACAATCGGCGTAATCACCCTCAACCAAGATATTTACAACATTTTCTTCGGCAGCGCCTAATAAGCGACGCCGATGTTCATCTGTTATTCCTCTGGAAGGATGCAGAACAATCACAGTCACACCTTCCATGCCATTGAAGGCTTTGATGGCCGCGACACCGGTGTCTCCACCAGTGCAGCCAACGACAAGCGCTTTCTTTCCGGACTTTAGTAAAGAGTATTCAACCAGACGAGACATCAATTGGAGACCGAAGTCTTGATAGACCCCTGCCGGACCATGGAATAGTTCTAATACCCACTCATTGGTAGCCGTCTGATAGAGCGGCGCAACGGCGTTACTTTTAAAACGGTCAAATGTCTCCTCAAGAATTCGAGACAGTTCATTTTGAGGGATATAGTCACCTAGGAACGGCTCGATCACATGACGTGCCAGTTCGTGAAATGGTAGCCATTCAAGCTTCAGGAGATCATCGCTTTTGAAGCGAGGAACCTTGCTAGGAACGAAAAGCCCACCATCCGGTGCGTACGCCCCCATGAGGACCTCGCTGAACTCGAATTCTTTACCAGGCGTCCGTGTGCTGACGTACTTCATGATTTGAGACACCCTCTCGCCTTTTCTGAGCCTTCCACCCGTAAGGCGGCGCCCTGCTGAAATTCAGTGCTGCAGTGAGCCTTTCCTGTGAAATGTGAGGCCTTCTTCTGAAGCGTTGAGCGAGATCATCGTCATCTGCAAACGCAGATGGTGAGGGGTCGCACATCACCCGCGCCAGGCCAATCACCCATCACTCAGCTACCACACGGCCACTTTCGTCGCTTGCCGTTCAAGCTACCAACTATTGACTAAAAAAGTCAATATAGTGACTATCCCATCTATCCGACCGTGCACGGCTATCCCCCCTGCGGGAAGGAGCCCTATCCGCATTCCCATCAGAAGGTCCAGGGCAGCCAGAAAATTAGAAATCCAGGAGAACGCCATGAGTGCCACGAACCTTCTTCATTCGCTTTACAAATACAAGGCATGGTCTGAGGAGGAACTGTTCAAGTGCTTGAAAGCCCCCGCGGCAAAAAAATTTCCAACCGAAATGGAGGAAGCACTCTACTGGCTAGCCCATATCAATATTGTTGACCAACTGTTCATTGCCAGACTGCAGGGAAAACCGGATGAATTTGACTCCATCCTGACCGAACAGAAACAAGACCTAGGTCGACTGGAAGAGTGCTTTTCTTCAGCGAATCAATGGTTTGTGAACTACACCCAGTCGATCACTGCAATCGAACTGTCTGATCCGGTTGCGTTTATTTTCAAGGATGGAAAACCAGGCAACATGACGAAAGAGCAGGTTCTTGCACACGTGCTATCACACGGATTGCAGCATCGAGGAAGTGTGGCGACTATCTTGCCTCGTGAGCTCCTGCTGGATCACAAGGACCATTTCACAACGTTTTTGAAGCTCTAGGCACTGATGGGCCGGCCCATGTATGGCGATGATACGTAATAGGAAATCTTTCGATGTTCTGCATACCCGATCAAGCACCAGTTGCCCCCAATATGACGAGCGCTGGATGCATAAAAGGAACCTGAGACAATTCCGCTCAAATGTCGAACGAGGCTTCGGTGTGATTCAAACTGAGTAAGCCGGCCTGCCGGCCCGAAGCAGCGATCTCAAAAAAATGCCTCAGCAAGCCACCTTCTGCTGAGGCGTCCTCACTGCAAAGAAAATTCATAAGTGCCTACGATTTTTATGAGGAGCGTGTCACGAATAGAAATGCTCCTTTATTTCAGTAGGCGCCTTTTTGTAAGTGGGAAGGAAGATGCTAAATGTCTTTATTATCAGCGCACTCAAGCATGGCTAATCCAATTCCTCGCTCATTACGCGAGACCAAAGCATCGCCAGCACCTCGGATATCACGGGCTTCCTCATCCTGACCGAGCTTGAATTTCCCCACCAGCCTCGTGATTTCGATCTCGACCCCTACAATTTTTTTCAGCATGGCATCTATGTACTCCTTGGGACTATCGGTCATTTTCCAAGGTGTGGGCTGAGTTGCTTCATGAGACTTGGTCAGCTTTGCTACGACACGACGCACGTACTGTGCATCATCGTGAAACGTCACACGACCAAATGCGTGCACGACCCGGTAGTTCCAAGTGGGGACTTGCTGATGGAAATCCTGTTTGCTCGGATACCATTGCGGCGATATATACGCATCTTGAGCTCGAAATATCACCAACACCTCACTGCCCTGGGCGACTTCATGCCATAGGGGGTTATTCCGCGCCACATGCGCCTGCAGCACCCCAAGCGCTCCGCTGCGGAGTACAAGTTCAAAAGGTAGGTGATTGGCGTCAATCCCATCACCCGAACAAGTGACAAGTGACCCAAGCGGATTTCGCATAATGACTTCTTGCAAAACGCCAACACGAGACTCTTCAAACTGAGGGGGGATGTACATTTACTTTGCTCCTATAACTGATCTGCTCGCTCAACATTAGGGCCACTGCGCCGGTCAAAGCCGACTAAACATCGGCCCTACCGCGCCTGCTGAGCTGTATCATTGTAAAGATGCAGCTTGGCGTTTCGGATGCATTCGCAGCACTTACTGCTCAGCTCAGTTCGAGCTCGTCGATCACCGCAGCAATTTGCTGACGCCCTGCTCCACTGATGGTTCTGAGTGGCAATGGCAAGCTCGGAGAGTGGGTGAATCCACGAAGCTCGGCCGCCGTTGCAACAACGCGCAAGCTTCCCCCAAATTGTGTAAAGAGGGCCCATAGAGGCTTCAAAGATTCGGAAAGGCGAGTCGCTTCTTTGGCGTTACCCGACAACGCAGCACGCGTGATTGCCAGGGCTGTTTTCGGGAACAAGCCCCCAATGACGGAGTACCAGACCTGACAGCCTGCGTTCAATCCAGTAGCAGCAAATACATCCCCGCTTACCCCGATCGTTACGTGCTCCGGAATCAGTGCCCGAAGGCGATCGACTCGTGCCTTGGCCTGATCTGGTGCTTCAGGAACGCCAGGGATCTTGATCGAGTGCACATTCGGCAGGTGGGCAATGCGCCCGTGAAGCTCATCAGTAAATTCGAAATGGGTGGTGCCGGGGTTGTCATAGACGCATAGCGGGACGGAGATATTGGCGGTGACCGTTTCGTACAGGGAAAAAACATCTTCAGCTGTTAGCTTCTGATAGGAAACGGGTGGCAGCAACAATGCCTTGACTCCCACCTTCTGCGCATCCTCTGCCAGCAACAGCACATCACGCGTCCGCAGCGACCCAATACTTACCATGACGGGAACATTCCCGGCTGCCTCTACTGCCAACTGCGTAACTCGTGAGCGTTCAATCCGAGAAAGGTACGCATAGCTTCCTGTAGATCCGAGCGCACCGATAGAATCCACTTTTGCAGCCACCAGTTGCTCCACAAGGCGAGCAAATGCTCCTTCATCCACACCCTGCTCATTCATTGGCGTCAAAGGAAATGCACTAAGACCGGTAAACATAGTTCAGGACTCCATTGTGCGATTCTGCAATTAGATCACCACAGGACGGACGGACTCCGAAGCATACATCGCTCAATAATCGACACCA
Source organism: Pseudomonas sp. PDM30 (assembly GCF_019218985.1). Taxonomy (NCBI): domain Bacteria; kingdom Pseudomonadati; phylum Pseudomonadota; class Gammaproteobacteria; order Pseudomonadales; family Pseudomonadaceae; genus Pseudomonas; species Pseudomonas sp. PDM30. Next base: position 65,982 of record NZ_JAHUWM010000010.1, on the reverse strand, counting down.
TGCGCCATGGAGATTTCTTCGATTCAGCTGCAGGCTTTTTCAAGGTGATGTGGGGGGGCATGAATGCCACCGATAAAAAGGCTGCGTGCGAGGCGAAATTGGACATAACCCCGTATGCATCCACACAAGCAGCCCGTACCCTCTCGCTTATGTACTAATTGGCACCTGGACCGATAAGCACACTCTCAATCTGAGCGCCTGGCATCATCAGTTGCAGGCCTTCTATCAGCTTGTCACCCGCTTCAGTCAATGCCTCGAGCGGCATTGTCGGCAGACTTTCCAGAATGAACCACATGTGCTTCGCGTCTGCACTGAGCCGTGTTCTGACACCCTGTCGCCAATTCCAACGACGGCAAGTCACCCCTTTATCGTCCCGCCAAACAACCTCGCCAGAATCAGGATATTCGTGGGCTGGAGCGCCTTCTTTCATGGTGTCGAAAGGTTCCGATCCATCAGCAACAGCGAGTCGCGGCGAGCCCACATAGGCTTCGACGTTCTCACCGCCGACCGGAACTGCGTATTCAATGCTGATGGCGTTATAGAGATCAACCACTGGATCGATACTCGGCAGACTGCCGTCACGCAGGACCCGTTTGCGAAGAGCTTCAGCTGAGCAAGGGGTGCGCTGCGGCTTGGCACCGAATTTTCGGAAGAGATCCGCCCAAGCGGTCAGGTGAGCGTCTGCCCACAGTGCACCACCCGCCGTGACTGATTGACAGGCTCGAGCCAAAGCGTCCTTGCCAATATCTGGATTGGCGATTGGTGCAGCTTCGACCACAATGCTGAGCGCTCTGAACTCAGGTGCCAAATTGATTACGTCTTGGTCGATTGACGGCAGTACGGACAGCATCAGAGAATCCCTTTAATCCTAAATTTCACTTCATACTAGCGATCAATGACCAAAATAGTCAATATACCGACCAACACCGGGGCCGACGTTCAAACCGTTAGCGAGGCAGTTTCCCGTAGGCTCAAACAGGAACGGAAGAAGCGGAAAATCACTCTCGACGAGCTTTCCCGTCGCTCCGGTGTCAGCAAGGGCATGGTGGTCGAGATAGAGAAATGCACGGCTAACCCAAGCATCGCGATCCTGTGCAAAATCGCTGCTGCTTTGGGCCTTTCAGTTGCTGATGTCGTAAACGTGTCCGACGCCCCATCTGCCCACCTCATCGAGAGCAAGGATATTCCCACACTCTGGACAGGAAACATGGGAGGGACGGCTCGGCTCCTGGCTGGAACCAGTGGTCCGAACATGATTGAGCTTTGGCGCTGGGAAATGTTTCCCGGCGAAAACTTTGCCTCCTCAGGGCACCCTCACGGCACAACTGAGCTACTTCACGTGGAGAAAGGGACACTCCACTTCATAGTAGGAGATACCGAACTGAGCGTTTCTGCGGGTTGCTCAGCCGTAGCAAAAACAGATGTACCTCATGTCTACTCGAATAAAGGCAAATCAAAACTGATATTCACCATGTCTGTAACGGAGATCCACCAATCCGGGCGTGAAATTTAACGTTCAGACAGCATCGCGCTGAAGCTTACAGAGGAGTCCGCCGGGTTGGCTCTTATGGTCGGCCATCATCGCCCCGTCATAGGGCTCCTAATAACGGAGCCGCTGACTGGCATAGAACTTCGTTAAGGGGCTTTTAATGTCATTTGATTACCACCATCTCTTCCTCGTATTCACGGCCTATATTGTTGGAGCGGCGAGTCCTGGACCGAGCAACATGCGAATAATGGGCGTCGCGATGCACCAAGGCAGGCAGCCTGCGCTCCTGCTAGCGGCAGGTGTGATCAGTGGTTCGATTTTCTGGGGATCGATGGCAGCCACGGGCGTCTCAGCCGTCCTGGCGCAGTATGCGCAGGCGCTGGGTGTCTTAAAAACGGTTGGCGGTGCTTACCTGCTCTTCCTTGCCATCAAAGCAGGCCGCTCTGCTCTAACGTCCAATGAGCGACTCGTGAAAGAGATAGCTGCCGCGCCAAAAGTCTCGGGCTTCAGTCTTTATCAGCGCGGCTTGTTCATGCATCTCACAAACCCTAAGGCGCTGCTCGGCTGGATCGCTACCATGACCCTTGGCTTGGGTCCGCACGCTTCGCCAAAAACGGTCGGGATTATTCTGGCCGGTTGCGCCGTGCTTAGCGTCACTATCTTCTGTGGCTATGCGATCATCTTCTCCACCGCGCCCATGATTCGGGGATATCGCCGAGCACGCCGATGGATCGAAGGTACCCTTGCGCTAGTTTTCGGAGCGGCTGGAGTAAAGCTGATGTTCTCCCACTCCTAGCCCGGATCTGGGCTGTTTATGCATGTAGAGTCTATTGATTGTGTAAGCCACTTGACCGCGCCTTGGGTAACGTTCAGACCCAGCGCCGACTGGCTGAAACTGCGATTCCGTGCGACTTCTTCAAAGACTCGCAGCATGTTGAGCGAGGGCATTTGACGCATGAAAGGATGACTCCGCACCAGCCTCAGTTGTTACGTGGGGCAGGTTTATTGTTTTTCTTGGGGTAGTGATTGTTCTGTAGGGCCTATCTGACTATCAGTGGATGGGCTGATGCACGTGTTGTTTGGACTGACGAATTAGCGAGCGGGCTCGCTCCCACAGATTATGCGCTAAACCTGTGGGAGCGAGCCCGCTCGCGAAAAGGACATTAGGGCTGTTGCCAAAAAATCCGGATCAGAAGTAATACCCGATGTTCATGTACAACTGGTTTTCCCACTGGTTACTACCACCAGCCCCCAGACTCTGGGTGAGGCTGCCGCCACCGATGACCGGATCATTCTTGCCGTACAACCATTCCGTGGCGATCCATAGTTTGCTGAGGGAGAACGAGGTGCCGAAAATCATCCGTTGCGAGGTCTTGAAATCGTCCGCAGATTTATCGAAGGCGCTGTAGTTGGCGTACAGCTTCACACCGCTGATCTGATCGAACAGATACTTGCCGCTGACGTCATAGCTTACATCCGCCACGTACAAGTTGCCGCGACTGGCGACGTTGAAGGTGGCGTCGTAACTGCCGAAAGTCACCAGTTCATCGGTGCCGGGGTTGCGCGGGGACATCTGCTGTCGCGCGGCTTGCAGTTGCACGCCCCATGGGCCGTTCTTGCCGATGTAGTGCACCGCCATGGCATTGCGCCGGCCATCGTTGTTGGTGTCGCGGTTCTCCAGGGACGAGGTCAGGCCGGAGATCCCGACTTCGGACTTCCACGGTCCCAGGTCCAGCGCCTTGGCCACCCGAAGGACCACTGTGTTGCGTTCCTGGTTGTTGCTACCGTCGATGACATAGCTGTCCGCTTCGGAGACCACGGTGGAGTAGGTTTCACCATTGCTAGTGCCTTTACCCTGCCAAGCGGGGCGCAGGTAGTAACCGGCCTGAATATTCCAGTCGCCGCTTTGCTGGATGTACTTGGCGCCGACTTCTTCCACGTCTTCCAGTCCTATGACGCTGCCCAGGGTTTGGTAGAACGTGCTGCCGAAGTACGGCTGCAAACCGAACGGCAGCTGGTTCAGGCCGACTTGAACCTGCTGGTCGGGGTTGAACTTGTAGCCGATCCACGCCAATTCGGCGAACTGGACGTCACCGACATTCTCTGTGTACTCGTAAGGGTAGGCTCGACCGTAGAAACGGTATTGGGCCTCGCCGATCCAGGTATCTGAGTTGTACTTGGCGCTGAGGATCGCGGTGTCGAAGTTGAACTTCTGGATGTCGCGATCCGGGTCATAGTCCCAACGCGCCCGGACGGCACCGCCGAGATCGAGGTTGTCGGTGACCTGGATCGCCATCGCAGGGGTGGAAAGGGCCCCCAACAGCGCCAGCGGGGTCAATGAGCGCAAGGCCCGGGTGGTGTTCAAGTTCATGGTCGCTCCGTCTCTTGTTTATTTTATTGTTGGCAACACTCATCCCGGCCACGGCAAAAGCGCGGTCTGGATGAAAGGGGTAGGGCCCACCAGAACGAAGGCTGCAAACAGCGTCCAAGTGAGGGCCGGGGGGGTCAGCCGCCGGCGGCCAGCCGGGTCTGGGTGTAGCTATGCCGAGCCTGCACACCGCACCTCTTCACCAAGGCTGGGAGGTGCCTGACAAGCCGCGGTCATTCACACTCCCGCGTCAGCTGCGTTGCAGTTCTTCAACCACAGCGGCACAAGCACGGAAGGTATTCAACGTCCACTCTGCATTGATAAAGTCCGGCCAACTGGAAAGCTTTACGATTGTCACTTCAGAAGCCGGATCCCAATAGATACTCTGCCCAAATACTCCGCGCGCCGAATAGGTACCCTGTTCACTGTCCAGCACCCAGCACTGATTGCTATAGGCGGCGTCAGGAAAGTGTTTGACATAGAAGCCATAGAGGACTTCAAAAGCCGGTGTGGAACCACGGCCGCATGCACGCACAAACTCCTCTGGAACAATCTGTTGGCCGTTGAAATGTCCACCCTGCAGATACATCTGGGCAAAGCGCCCCAGATCACGCAGCGTGGCGCTCATCCCGCCATCGGCCAATGCAGTTCCAACGCAATCGAGGGTGATATTCGCGTCTTGTTCTGCCCCCAGTCTTGACCAGATTTCCCGGCTCAGTAAAACGGGAAGCCGTTCGCCGCAGGCCCGCTCACAGACCCAGGCCAACATATCGGTATCCACTGAGCGATACTCAAAGAACTGGCCATGTTCACGGTCTTTACTCAGCGACTTCAACAAACCATAAATGCTGTCAGGTGACTCTCGCTCTCCCCGTTCACGCCAACCCGAGGCGATATCCAACTGGATGAATTCAGCATCCGGATCGGTGTAGTCCTCCCTGAATCTCACTCCCGTGCGCATATCCAGAAGATCCTGTACCCGGGCGTCGCCATAACCGCTTGCCGAAAGCTCGGGCACATAGTCGCTGACACGCGCTTGGGGATCGATTCTGCCCTGGCCGATCAATCTGCCGACCAGGCTACCGACGACGGTCTTGGATACCGATTGCAACAGATGCAACGTGTGCGGTTGCATACCGTTGAAATACTGCTCCGAAACCACCTTGCCTTGATGAAGCACCAAAAAACCATCGGTGTAACTATCGGTCAAGAAGGTCGCCAGATCGGTTTGTCCGCCGTCGACCCGCTGGAAACGCACGTCGTCCAGTGAGCGTTCGTTGCGCTCAAGTTCGGTGACCGGCCCGGGACTGCGATGAATAGCGGCCACCGGAAACAACTGGCTCATGTGCTGGAACGACCAGCGGTTATAGGGCGGACTGTCCCAATTATGCAGGCCAACTTGCTTTTCCCGGGACGGCGGATAGCCCTGCATCAGCCTTAAGTCCTGATAACCAATGCCGGGAGCGGTCATGTCTTTTTTATTGTACATAGGGGTTCAGTTCTCATCGTTTAGAGGGTGGTGGCAAGAAAAGCGGTGGCCGTGATCCTGGGTCTCGGCTGGCACCTCTCGGCGACAACGCTCACTGGCCCGCGGACAACGGGGCGCGAAGTGGCACCCGGCAGGCCGGTTCAAGGGGCTGGGGATCTCGCCACTCAGGATTTGCAACTGGTCACGGCGTTCCGGGTCGATGGAGGGCACTGAATTGAGCAGCGCACGAGTGTAGGGATGACGCGGTCGGCCAAACACCTGCTCCACAGGCCCGGCCTCGACGATGCGCCCCAAGTACATCACCAGCACCTGCTGCGCCAGATACTCGACCGTCGCAAGGTCGTGGCTGATAAACAGGTAGCTCAGGCCATTGTCGGTCTGCAGCGTCTTGAGCAGTTGCAGCACCTGGGCCTGGACCGACACGTCGAGCGCCGCCGTAGGCTCATCGAGGATCAGCAGTTTTGACTCCAGCGCCAGCGCCCGGGCGATAGCGATACGCTGCAACTGGCCACCGGAGAATTCATGGGGATAGCGTTCCATGTGCTCCTCGCCCATCCCCACATTTCCCAACAGCGTGAGAATGCGCGCGTGCAAGGCGCTACCGCGCAGACCAAAGGCAACCTTCAGCGGCTCGGCAACAATCGCCTTGATCGTCATTTTCGGGTTCAGCGAGGCGTACGGGTTCTGGAACACCATACTCAAGCTCCTGCCCCGCGCCTTGGCATCAGTGGGCAGCGGCCGACCTTCGACCAGAATTTGCCCACTATCGGCTGGCAGCAGACCGAGCAAGGTCGCGGCCACCGTACTTTTGCCACAACCGGATTCCCCCACCAGCGCGACCGTCTCACCGACCTGCACCTCCAGGCTGATGTGGTCAATGGCCGTCACCAGGCCATCGCTGCTGGCGTAGGTCTTGTGCAACTGATTGACGCTCAACAGTGCGGGCTGTTTGTTGTTATTCATAGCCGTTTACCTTTCAAAGAAGCCTCACACCTTGACCAATATGTTGTGGCAAGCTGCCCAGTGCTCCTTGCCGATGACAACCCTCGGCGCAGCGTGATTGCAGCGTCCGGTGGCGCGTTCACAACGTGGGTTGAAGGCACAGCCAGCCGGGGGAGCCGCCATGTTCGGCACCTGCCCCGGGATGAAGCCCAGGGTCTGGGGCCCCTGCCCCAACTTGGGCACGGTGCCCATCAACTTCAGGGTGTAGGGGTGTGCAGGTCGCTTGAACACCTCGCCCACTGGACCGCTCTCCACCACTTCGCCGGCATACATCACCGCCACCCGGTCACAGAGCGAAGCCACTACCCCCAGGTTGTGGGTGATAAACAGAATCGCCAGGTCCTGCTCCCGTGCCAGCTTGCGCAGCAGAGCGATGATCTGCGCCTGCACGGTGACGTCCAGCGCCGTGGTCGGCTCATCGGCGATCAGCAGTTTTGGCCGACAGGCCAGCGCCATCGCAATCACCACTCGCTGCAACTGACCACCAGACATCTGGTGCGGATACTTGGCTAACGCCAGAGGGGGGTCGGGCATGCTCACCGCTTCCAGCGAGCTCAGCGCCTCGGCGCGGATTTGTGCCTTACTCAGTTGCCGATGGCAGCCGATGACATCGAACATCTGCCGCCCGACAGTGAAGAACGGGTTGAGCGCCTTCATCGGATTCTGGAAGACCATCGCCGCGCCACCGCCACGCAAAGCCGCCAGCTGCGATGCCGATGCGCCGTTGACCTGCTGTCCGGCGACCCTGACATTGCCTCCCAGTCGAGCGGCCTCAGGCATCAATCCAAGGCAGGACATGGCCGTCATAGACTTGCCCGAGCCCGACTCCCCCACCAACCCGAGGATCTCGCCGCGCCTTACCTTAAGGTCTATGCCGCGTACGGCCTTTACGGTCTTGAACAAACCAGGGAAGGACACCGTCAGCCCTTCCACTTCCAGCACCAGGTCTTGAGCTGCGTCGTTATTCGAAGCGGCTAGACTCTCGATAGCAGAATATTGCAAGGATTCGTCGATCATCAGCGCGTCCCCTTCTTTGGATCAAGCACATCGCGCAGCCCGTCACCTACCAGGTTGACAGCCAGCACCAGGACAAAAATCGCCACTCCGGGAAACAGCACCGCCCAGGGATTCTCAAGTAACTGCGAGCGCGACGCCGCGGCCATCAGTCCCCATTCGATCATGGGAGGCTTAGCCCCCAGCCCGATAAAGCTCAGCGAAGCAGCGGCGAGAATGGTGTAACCAAAGTCCATGGAGCCCTGCACGATCACAGGCGTGGTCGCATTGGGCAGTACATGGCGAAGCAAAATACGGCAGTGACTGACACCCATGGAACGGGCGGCATGGATATAGGTTTCTGACCGAACCCGTACTACCGCACCGCGCATGATCCTCGCGTACCAGGGAAACCAGGAGACAGCGAGCGCTAACATGGCGTTGGCCAATCCCGATCCCAGCGCAGCGGTGATAGCGATCGGCAACAACAGCGGCGGAAAGGCCAGAAACACATCTGATAAACGCATCAGCAGCGTATCAACTCGACCACCGAAGTAACCGGAAACAAGCCCAATCGGAATCCCGATCAGCATCGCAATCAGAGTCACGCTCACTCCGATGATCAGCGAGGTGCGTGCGCCATAAAGCACCCGTGAAAGAATGTCGCGACCAAACTCGTCGGTGCCCATCCAGTGTGCCCAGTTGGGTGCCAGCAATTTCTGGGAAAAGACAATCTTGTTCGGCTCATAAGGTGCAAGCCAGGGGGCGAAGACTGCCGCCAGGATGATCAGCAGCAATAACAGCGCGCCGAATACAAACAACTTGTTATCGCTGGCAAACGCCAGGGCCTTGATACGCCATGATGGGGCTCGCGAGGGCATGGACAGGGATACGTCTTGGATACTCATTGGACTCGCAACCTCGGATCAACAAGGTGATACAAGAGATCAACGATCAGGTTGATCGACAGATACGTCGTGGCCAGCACCAGGGTGGCGCCCATCACAGCGGGGAAATCATTCTGGGCAATCGAAAACACCACGAAGCCGCCCAGGCCAGGCCAATCGAAAATGAACTCAACGACTACCGCACCACCGAGCAGGTAACCGAAGGTCAGGCCCACCACTGTCAGGAGCGGAATCATTGTCGCCTTCAGGGCATAGGCGTAATGGATACGCCACTTGGGTACACCGTAAGAAACGGCCGTACGGATGTACTCCTCGGATAGCACCTCCACCATCATGTTTCGGGTGATCCGGGTGACAGTGGCCAAGGTCACGATGACCAGGGTGAGCACGGGTAGCGTCAGGTGTTTGATGGCGCTCCACAGTGCTACGAAATTACCGGCCAGCAGCGTGTCAATCAGGTAAAAGCCTGTTACACGCTCAAAAGGGCTATCGAGAAGAATGGAAGCATCGATACGTCCTTGTAGTGGCAGCCAGTTGAGCTTGCCGTAGAACAGTAACTGCAAGCCCATGGCCAGGATGAAAACTGGAAACGCCGTCCCGGCGATGGACCCCGCTCGTGCCGCATTGTCGACCACTGAGTTTTGCCGCGCCGCTGAGATGACACCGATCGGCACCCCTAGCACCACCACCCAGAACATCGCCAGGAATGTCAGTTCAAAAGTCGCACCAACCCGCCTGACCACTTCCTCCACCACCGGCCGCCCGGTGCGCAGACTAGTGCCAAAATCACCTCGGAGAAGATCACCGATGTAATTGAAGTATTGGATCGGCAGAGGCTTATCCAACCCCAGTTTTTCCCGTGCGACGGCAATCTGCTCCACCGTGGGGTGGTTTCCCAGCATCATTTCTACCGGGGAACCCGGAAGAGCTCGGCTCAGAACGAAGGTGATGGTCAACACTCCCAAAAGAATGAAGAACATCACTATCAATCGCTGAGCTATATACTTCGCCATTTGGAATACCCCTTGTGGCTAAAAAACTTGACCCTGACTTCTTACGCCCTACTAAAAACCCCAAAAGCGGATTAACCCTTGAGGGAATGACCAGGCAAATTAACTAACTGCCTGGTTATAGATTTACATGGCAAATCAGGTATTACACGTACCACTTCATCAAAGACGACTCAGCATTCAGCGATTCAGGTTGTAGTAGAGAATCGCCTCATAAGCAGGATTCAGGCTCTTTTCCATACCCTTGATGTCTTTGCGGGAGACACGTATCTGCTGCACGTCGGCGTACCAGATCGCAGGAGCGTCCTTGGCCAGTATCTGCTGGGCCTGCACGTACTTTTCAGTGGACTTGGCCCGATCACTGCCCTCAAACGCCGCCGCCTCTTCGATCAACTGATCAAAGTTTGGGTTGCTGTAGTGAGACAGATTGAATAGCGTGGTTTTTTCTGTATGGAACTCACTGAAAAGCCAATCGCTGGGTGTCGGATACGTCGGCCACCAAGCCATAGATTGCATGTTGGGAGCGGTATCCAGCTTCTTTGCCTTATCCCAGATCACACCCCACTCGCCGGGGAGTAACTCCACCTCAACGCCAACCTGAGACGCCGTGGCCTGGAATAGTTCAGCAGCGTTTGCATAGATGCCACTGATGTACTGCATCGAGACCTTCCAGTCCTGCTTAGGTACACCGGAGGCTTCCAACAATTGTCGGGCTTTATCCAGATCGTAAGAGGCCATAGGCACGCTGGCATGCCCCCAGATACTGGTGGGCAAAGGCCCCTTGGGAACGCTGCCGTAGCCATGCAAAATATCTTTGGTGACACTTTCATAGTCCCAGAGGTACTGCAGCGCCTGACGAAATGCCAGGTTGTTCGTAGGGTACTTCTGGGTATTGATCAAAAATTGAAAGTTCTTCCACGAAGGCGCGGTGCTCACCTTGATGGAGGGGTTCTCTCCCAATACCTTGAGCTGATCAAGAGGGATATCCCAAGCGACACCGGCCTCGCCATTTTTGATCATCTGGGTACGAGTGGCGGCTTCGGACACGACCTTCACGATGACCCGATCAAATTGCCCTTCTTTCCAACCTCCCCAGTAGCCATCGAATCGCTCAAGCACCACTTGCTGGCCCTGTTCGACCTGCCCAAGTTTGTAGGGACCGGTACCGATGGCGTTGGGAGCCATCATCCAGTCGTGACCTTTCTCCACCGCCGCCGGGGCAATGATGTAAGCGGCATACTGACCTGCCGCGATCAGATTGGCCGGAGTGGGACTCTTAAACTTGAGCACTACCGTATCGTCAGCGAGGGCCTCGACGGCATCCAGACCGTTCCATACAAATGCAGCGCCCTGTTTCAGCTCCTTGACGTAATCAATGGACTTTTTGACCGCTGCGGCATTAAAGGCCGAACCGTCATGAAATTTAACGCCGTGCCGCAGCTTGAAGGTCCAGGTTTTGCCGTTGTCGCTGCTTTCCCAGGACGTGGCAAGCCCGGGGGAAAACTCCTCAGCGCTGCCTGGCGCGTTATATACCACTAGTGTCTCGTAGATATTGCCCAGTACCCGCACTTCCTCCGAAAAGGCCGAGGCTGGATCCCAATCCTTGAAAGAGGCTCGATCAGCGACAACCAAGGTATTGTTTGCCGCATACACCAAACCACTGGTCAATGGCGCAGTAATGGACAGCGCCATCAACCCCGCCATCAATGTTCTTTTGAATTTCATAGGTGTTCCTCTTATTTTTATGGCGGGCGCAGCGGATCACTTGTAGAAACAGGCACTCATTCAACCGGAATGAATAATGTGATTGGCCGTTAACGAAACTGACATTTGAGTGGTGTATGGCATTATCGATCTGCCGCACGGCCAGCTCAATTTCGCGAGCACGAAGAAAAAAACGCCAGGTGACGCCCCAAAGCGTCACCTAGCGTCAATTTTAAGAAAAGACTAAAACAGCGGAGGGACGAGGTTGAACTCACCTTCTGATGGATGTACCAGCAGCCGCGACCTCACCTCGTCGGGAATCTCAGGGGCATCAATCGGAAAACAACTGCAACTGGTGAGAGCGTTACGCAGGTCGATCGATTCGCCTAGGTGCTCAAATACAATATGGGCACCAAAAGGACGGCGGAAATTGTCACCCGAAACGCCGAGTACCAAGCCGTTGAGAAAACGGAAACGACTGCGGTAGGAGGGATAAAGCGCTGACCAGATATAGCCCCGGGACGAGAGGTACTCGCGCTCGACGATGTAAATCAGATCCGATGAGGCAAAGCAGAACCCACGATATTTATTGATGCCGAAACTGTTCAGTTGGTCATCGCCCAGCCTCATCCGCTCGTAGGTTTTACTCAGGATCTTTTCGCCGGAGCGGGTCAAGCGGGTAATCGACTTGATCACCTCCCCCGGCGCGGCAGGCGACATCAAATAGACAAAGTAGTAACCCTGGTACTTCGACAACTCCTGCGCGGAGCTCGGGAAAAAATCGGCTGGTACCGCACTGTCCGGCTCTCGCGCCGTGCGTTGCCTGTTGAGCAGAGCACGGAAGGATTCATGCTCGGAGAATATTTCCTCCTCATCCACCCCAAAAAAAGTGCAGATCTTGCGCAGGGTAAAGGATGAGGGAGTCGCTTGCGCCCCCAAGTATTTGTTGAACTGCTGGCGGTTGATATCAAGGGAGCGGCACACCTTCGCCACCGACTTATAATATCCGCAGAGAAGGCGCAAGTTTTGACTGAAGTCTTGCATCGACTGAGATGAACTGGAACTGACCATAAAGAGTATTCCTAACGCCAGAATTGACAACATGCTGAACTAATCGTCGCTTGGGGTCACGGCTTCAAAAGCTCAGTGCAAGACAGTGCCTGAAAGTGGCGCAGAAGCTCGGCATTGCCAACCCGTGATCGACGCGAGCATTGAGCCCGACCATAGCGACTAGGTGAGTAAATATTCAACAAATACAAAAGCTTATCCAGCTATTCCTGACCCATCGGCAGAATTAACATCGGCTGCATATTTGTAATTCGCGCCCATTGCTACCCAAGATGTCACCGCTGTGGCCTTCATTAACACCACCGGTGCAGGCGAGGCCGGGGCAGGCACCAACGAAAAAGCCCCGAATAATCAGGGCTCTAACATATATATGTCGTGGCATTTTCCGTGAATACTACAACGGGCTTGCCTGTAAGCCATTTAGCAGGCCCGCTGCCTACTCTCACAGAATCGTCCGCGATACGACGCCAAACCTATCAAAGTCGAGCCGTACCCGTACTCAATGCCCCTCCGCCAGCCACCGCTGTGTATCCTCCAACGCCTTGCTGAAACAGTTGATGATCAGGTCGACTTCTTCCGCTGTAGTGACCAGAGGTGGGCAGAACGCAATGCTGTCGCCAATGTTGCGGACAATCATGCCGTGCTCTTGGCAGCGAGCATTGAAATAACTACCGACCCGGCGAAGCGGCTCGAACCGGGTTTTCTCCGATTTATCTGCGACCAGCTCAACGGCGGCAATGAAGCCGACACCTCGGATTTCCCCGATTAACGGGTGGTCAGCATATTGCGAAAGGCCAGCTCGCAGTCGCGCCCCCATTTCGGCCGCGTGTTCTACCAGGTGTCGCTCTTCAATCAACTTGATGTTCTCCAGCGCCACTGCCGCAGCCACTGGGTGCCCGCTCGCGGTGAAGCCGTGTCCAAAGGTCCCGATGGTCGAACTTTGCCCCGCGATCTCCTGATAAATCCGTTCGTTGATCAACACTGCTGCAAGCGGTTGATATGACGAGGTCAACTGTTTAGACAGCACCATAATGTCTGGCTCGATGCCGAACGTAGTCGAGCCGAACATGTTGCCAGTGCGGCCAAATCCACAGACGACCTCGTCTGCTACCAACAAAATATCGTACTTGCGGCAAACCGCCTGGATCTTTTGCCAGTAGCCGCGCGGAGGAACAATAACCCCACCGGCCGCCATCAAAGGTTCGCCGATGAACGCAGCCACTGTATCGGGCCCTTCGCGTTGGATGAGGGTTTCGAGCCCTTTTGCAAGACGATCCGAAAATGCCTCCTCCGACTCGCCGGGTTCGCCGAAACGATAGTGATGCGGGCACATTGCATGCGCTATATCCATCATAGGCAGGTCGAAAGCACGATGATTGTTCGGCAAGCCAGTTAGGCTCGCCGCAGCGATGGTCACGCCATGGTAGGCTCCGATGCGGGATATCACCTTTTTCTTCAGCGGCAGGCCACGGGCGTTATTGTAGTAACGAACCATTTTCACCACCGTGTCGTTGGCCTCAGAACCGGAGTTGGTAAAGAAAACCTTGCTCATCGGCACCGGCGCCAGCGAGATGAGCTTCTCCGCGAGATCCACGGCAGGCTGATGCGTTTTGTGAGTAAAGGTGTGGTAGAAAGGTAGCTTACGCATCTGCGTCATGGCCGCCTCGACCAGTCGCACCTCGCTGAAGCCAAGTGCCGCACTCCACAGGCCCGACATGGCTTCGATATAGCGACGCCCCTCGGTGTCATAGACGAAAACCCCATCCCCGCGCTCAATTGCCAACGGACCGACACCTTCGTGCATCCGCGCATCGGTATAGCTATGAAGGTGATGGGCTATATCCCTCGCGTACAGTGTGTCAGTGGCATTGGACATGGGTGTCTCCAAGAAAGAAAGTGACGACCCCGCTCACCTTAATAGCAACTTGGCGGGGTATGGATTTAAGTTTTGGCTGGGAAATTAGTCCGGAACACAGTCGTTCCAGACTAGCTTGCGGCACTTGGTTATAACGCGGTTATGGCATGAGAATCGCTGTGCTCTAACGTGGTTTTCCCCTTCGCTGTTTTTGATATTCAGCCCGTGCCCACTCATTTGAGAGCTGAGTTTGATACAGTTTCTCCTGCTCAGACAGGCACTTTATTACTTCCTCAGTGGTGCCTTCATGTCACCACTCCATAGCTAGTACGGAGGAATTCCTCCCCCATGAGCTTCGTACATTCCGAACGGATCGTTATCCAGAGCAAATCGCCATAAACGGCAAGTCTTTGCCACTAACAGCGAAACTAGCGGACAGCGCCCCCCCAAGCCGAGTCGAAGGTCATTCGCCAGTCATTCGCAACGGGTCCGTTCGTGATGGGCGCGTGCATAGCATGTTGGTGAATGAGCGCGGTTGCGACAATAACTGGGAGATACTTTTGTGGATGGACGAAACTTTGACGAGCCAGCGTCAATGGCAGGAGGAACATGCGCGCATGTGTTGAGCGGAAGATCAGTTTGAGGCTATTAGACCTGGATCTACTCAAGTATCAAACAGAACTTTTAATTGACGGCTAAATTATTCTTCAGCGCAATCGTGTTGACTTATCACACCAGCTGACTGGCCACCCGTCGTCTCCGCGATAGACTGCTGCATCCAAGCGCGGAAACGCGCCAATGTCACTTCATTCCAACGCTCACGCGGTCCAACTAAATAATAGCCTCCGAGCCGAACATCGGTTCCAAGCAACTCGACCAGCCGCCCGGTGCGCAGATCATCGGCGGCAATTAGGCGTGTCGCGAGTGCGATTCCCTGCCCCGTTAGGGCCGCGTCGACCGTAAGATTGGCTGACCAGAGCCGCGGCCCGTTCAACACTACTTCATGCCCATAGCCAGCCTGATGGAACCATTGTCGCCATTGATCGCGGCTTTCCTCATGTATCAACGGCTGACTCACAAGATCGTCAAGAGAGCGGATGGGTGCGTTCTTGCTGATCCAGTCCGGGCTAGCGACCGGGAAAATCCGCGGCCTTTCCAGCAAAATCCAGCGCACATTCCCCTTCGGCTCATCCAAATAACGGATATCGACATCGGCGTCGTAATGCGCGAAATCGGGCTCTAGATCGGTAGCGCGCATGACGAAATCAATACCGGGCAGCGCAAGTTGGAGCTGGTTAAAACGCGGCGCCAGCCAGCGCGTCGCGAGACCAGGGACACACCAGATTCGTAAAACCGAGCGGCTTACCGCCGGACGCAATTCCGCCGTCGACTTGGCGATCATGTCGAAAGCCATTCCCACAGTCTCGGCAAAAAGCCTGCCTTCCGTAGTCAGCCGAATGCCTCGTGGTCCAGCATCCACAAGTCGCGTGCCAAGCCAGGATTCAAGATTTCGCACATGGCGGGAAACGACCGTATGGCCGACATTGAGATCATCCGCAGCCTTGCGCATCGAGCCGAGCCGGCTCACTGCCTCAAAGGCGCGGACCATCGAAAGCGGCGGTAGACGTCCGCGTTTGGCGCCACTTTCTAGCTCCTCTTCTGGCGATTTGGTTTTGCGCAAGCATGCCTCCTTGAAAGTGAGTGTTTCCACAAGTCTAAACGTCATAATGCCGAAAACCCCTCCTGTGCGAAATGAAATCCGGGGCTCGTTCCCGAAGAGACGCACAGAGGTAAGACGAAGCGCCTATCGCTGACGGATCCTCAAGCCCGCTGAACCGCAGCTTCAGGTCGCTCGGCGCTCTACGCCTATTCCACGAACTATCCGATCGATACCGAACACGGCGTCATCGTGGATGTGGAACCCACACCGGCTGATCGAACCATAAGTCGAGAGCACCAAGAAGATGATCGATCGGGTCGAAGCGCAGTTCGACATCAAGCCGGAACGCCTCATTGGCGACACCACTTACGGTACTGCGCCGATGCTGGCCTGGGTGGTGGAGGAAAAAGACATCGAGCCGAATGTGCCGGTGTGGGACAAAACTGAGCGCAAGAACGATAGCTTTTCGAGTTACGATTTTCACTGGAATGAAGAGGCCGAGGAATACCGCTGCCAAGCCGGCAACTTATTACGCCGCGAATGGCGAGCCTCCAAGAACGAGCGTTTGCACCTCACCAAAGCCAACACCATCATCTTCCGATCCTGGCAGACCGACTGCGTAGCTTGTCCGATGAAAGCCAAGTGTTGTTTCGCAAGCTCGCCGCTTCCATGAAGCCACTCGTGATGTGGATCGGCGCATCGCAGCGAGGGCGTAATACGTGCGCTCTCGCCACGAACGTAAGAGGTTCGAAATGATGTTCGTCCACCCTCTAGCGCATACTGAAACTGGATCGCCTGAGACTACGTGGCATGAGTGGCGCGACCGATGAGTTCACGCTGGCGCTACGGTGCAGAGCCTACGACGGCCGGCCAAATTGACATCTCACGGGCCACCAGTCATAGGATAGATGCGCCTGCACTAAGCCAAAAACCTCAAATTATCCCAATAACAAAGCAACAAAGGTCAACGAAGTGCCGAGAAACCACTCAATGTGGTGAGTAGGTTCTCCGGTGGTGGTCGTGTTTGAGTTCAGGCGAGATGAAAATCCGACTTTTTTCAACAGAATCAGCCGAACGCAGCCCTTTGCCATTGCTCCATTTGGAGGGCTGACGGCCGGATATTAAGTGGGTGAACGACGGAGGATGCCGTATCCAGACCTACAGGGGTTGAGTTTGCGTCCGTGCGATACTCACCGAGCTGTTACGAGCGATTGCCTTTGCGCAATTTACAATGGTTCGCTGCACCGAAACAGCACCGGACCAAAAACTGAAATTGGGTTTTTTAGCGTGCGGTGATTGATCCTTAGAATCCGCAGGCAATTGGGCGCTACATACTATTTGTCAAAAATTTGGCTCTACGAGTCATAGGTTCCCGTCATCGACAGGGCCTCCAAACAAACGGCAAACCGGCCTCGCCTGTAATTGACTGAACGTCAGCCAATCCTCATACGCCTTCACCGGACACAACCGTTTCAAGCCTGTTGCCGCTCACAGAGATCTGACCCAGTAAAGGCAGGGTCAAAATCGCATCAGTGCCAACACCAAGATGCTCAATGTGATCGAGGCGCTCAAGCCGGAGTTTACAATGCGCGTAAGTCAACTGCCTGTTCAAATGATCGGCGCTTCCCCCTGCACTACGTCAAAACCTGTCGCAACCGCGTCTCGTGCAGCGAACTATCTCCATGTAGAGCTGTCTCCATAATTGGATCCAATTGAGGTTTGGAATCTGGCTCGCTCGGAGGTCTAGAAGGATTGCCCGCGCCAGCGATTCTAGGACGAATTTAGCAGGAGGCTTTTACAATGGTCTCGATCAGAAGCTCCTATCACCCTATCGATGCCGCGATCCTCTGGTGCAACCTCGCCGACCATCAAGGCGAAATTCTGCAGGTAGATCTTTCTCACCCCGGTAGTCTGCTCAAGCATTTTCCGCAATGGCCCTTTCTCCATGCCTACGCCGAACGCATCTACGACGCCATCGTCTGTGGCGAGTTAGCCGCGACCTACCTTGGACGACCCATTACCTCTATCGATCAGGTTGAACGTGTCTATTGGTCCATCCGCCATTCTGATCTGCGGGTTTGGTTTGCACGCAACTGCCCGGAAGAAAAGCCAGCGTTCCTGTTTTCCCAGAATATCGACCATTCCGAATGCGTCAGCCTGACCGCACATCTGGCCCTGCAAGCGGAGCGAGACGCCGGTGCCCGCGAGATTGAAAAACTACGCCAAGCGCACTCGGCAATTGTCGATGAGGCGAAGGCTCACGCCCTCAACCATCACAAGCTATCAGCACAGCTTGGCACATTTGAGGTCCCCTCCGAGGCGTCCGCTTTCGTGCACTACACAATCATCGGCGCACTGCTGGAGGTCGCGCTGGGCAAGTCCAACAGCGGCCGTCTGCAGTCGATCTATAAAAACCAGGCTGCGGTTGTCGAGGCCATTACTACACAATTCCCTGGTGTTCCTGGACTGAGTAAACGCACCCTTGATCGGAAATTTGCGGAGGCTCGCCGTCATTTGGCCCAGGCCTTACAGGCCTAAGGCCGAATTGCCAGGCAATGACCGCCATTGCCTGGCAATGATTTCTCTCCTTTGCCGACCTTCACTGATTGTCACATCCCACCACGCGCCACATGGCGCTACGGAGTGACACCATGCAATCTACCAGCCCTGCCCCTCTGTTAGCCGAGCGCCACATCATGCGTCGTGATGAGGTCGAACAAAAAACCGGGTTCAAACGCTCGCACATCTACAACCTAATGAAAGCCGGACTGTTCCCGCAATGCCGCCGCATCGGCACGCGTGCCGTCGGTTGGGACTCACTGGAGATTGAGCAGTGGGTTCAGGATCGCTTGTCGACGGGAGCCTAGGGTCATGAAAGTTCTTTCGTTGATCTCGACCAAGGGTGGCGCCGGCAAGACCACCGTCGCCGCCAATATTGGTGGATTGCTCGCCGACTCAGGCTTGCGGGTGTTGCTGCTGGACCTGGACAGCCAACCGACGCTGTCCAGCTACTTCGCCTTGTGCGAGCTCCGAGAGGCCGGCAGTTACGAACTAATCTCGCAACGGCTCACTGCTCCCGAGCAGGTGATCACCACCACCGTCATTCAACACCTTGAATTGATCGTGTCCAACGACCGCGCCGGGCATATTAACGCCCTGCTGATGCAAGCGGACGATGGCCGCCTTCGACTGCGCAATCTGCTACCAGCCTTCCAGGATCGTTACGATGTGCTCATCGTAGATACCCAAGGCGCGCGCAGCGTGGTGGTGGAGATGGCCTTCCTCGCCTCCGATTGCGCACTGTGCCCAGTCCCGCCGGAAATGCTCGCAGCGCGCGAGCTGCGCCGCGGCACGCTCGGGCTGTTTGAGGAATTGGAGCCGTACCGCTACCTGGGGGTCGCGTTGCCGTCAGTGAAGCTGTTGCTCAATCAGGTTAACGCCAATCGCCGCGATACCCGCTTGATTATGGAGAGCCTCCAAGATTCGTTTAAGGCCGATCCTCATGTCAGCCTCTGCGCCACAGTGATTCCCGATCGGGTGGCCTACCTCAATGCGGCCTCACTGGGGCTGCCCGTGCACCGCGTCGACTTCACTCCACCGGCTGGTAGCCATAGCCGTTGCGCCGCTGAGGTCATGCGTGCACTGGCGCTCGAGTTGTTTCCAGAATGGACCGACCTACTGAGCTCCCCAACAGCGTACGAAACTAGTCAAACGTCAACAGCCGGTAGCCGGCTTATCCGTCGCGACTGATCGGAGGATGTGTGATGAAGCCGCCGACCTCCGAAGAAATCACACGTCAACTGCAGCAAGCCCATTTCCCGCAGAAGCCGGACCGTGAGGTCACGGCCGCTCCCGTCAGCGACACACCGATGGTCGTCACCCTCGAGCAACTGCGTCCCTACGAGCTCAATCCGCGTGTCATTCGCAATCCGCTGTATGACGAGCTCAAAGCCTCGATCCGCGAACGCGGTTTGGACCAACCACCCTCCATCACCCGTCGGCCGAATGAGCAGCACTTCATCATCCGCAACGGCGGCAACACCCGTTTGAGCATCCTCGGTGAACTCTGGCAGGAAACCCGCGAAGAGCATTTCTTTCGTATCCACTGCCTGTTCCGTCCCTGGCAATCCGAGTCACATGCCTTGCTTGGGCACTTGGCCGAAAGCGATTTGCACGGTCAGCTCACGTTCATCGAGAGGGCCCTCGCGGTAGCGAAACTCAAGGACATGTTTCAGGAGCCTAGTGCCCCCCTGAGCCAACGCGAGCTCTCCGCGCGCTTGAGCCAAGGTGGGTACCCTGTCTCGCAATCGCATATCAGCCGTATGTTCGATGCGCTCGAGCATCTGCTACCTGCCATTCCGCAGATCCTTTATGCAGGTCTCGGCAAACCCGCCATCGAGCGGCTGATCACGCTGCGGCGCCGAGCGGAGTCGACCTGGAACCAGTATTTCGGTGATGCCCAACAATTCGCGATGCTGTGGTTAGAAGTGTTGTCGACATTCGAAGGTGAAAAACCCGAACTGGACTCGAGTGAGCTACAGGACGAGCTGATCGCCAAAATGGCAATGATCCTGAATCAGACGCCCCGCCTGCTAGCTCTGGAAATGTACCAGGAACAGCACGTGTCGCCTCACGCAGCAACTAACGCTCATCCTCTGCCTCAAAGTTCAGAAGATGACTCTCCACGCCCGTCGCCAGAAAGCGTGGACGCCTCCGAAACATCAATCGAGTCGTCTAATCCCGAGCAACAGCTAAGTAGCGGAGCCCCTTCGACGGCGAAAGAGCCCCGCCTCTCCCACATTCGCCAGGCGCTAAGTGACGAGCAGCCTACTGTGAAGCAGCAGCATGGCATCGATGACGTTCAGTCACCGGCGAGCCCGGTTTCACCACGCGTCACGTCACTGAATGACATCAACGGCTTGCGCGAAACCTGCGTCACGCTGGCGACCGATCTAGCCAAATATGCCGACGCCAGTGCAATGGTCAGGCCGCAAGCTGACGGCCTGGGCTTCACGCTGTCACTGGAGTACGGCGAACTGCTCAGCCCACGATATACCGGCATTCAGCTTTTGCTCTCGGCCCTGCTGCGTTTACAAGATGACGTGGCCTGGGAACAACGTCAGCAGTTGCCGGCCGCGCTTTTTGGTCAGCTGCTGATCGGTGCCTATGACCTGCCATTTGCCGAACGCCCCTCCCTGACGGTTGGCCTCGAGCGGCTCCCCGATGATCAGCTGGAGCATCTATTCTCGCTGATCCGCCACTCCCGGCGGCTGATCGATCTGACGCTGTCGTCCACTCGCTAACGTGAGGAACTGCCTCATGACCACCACCTTTAATTTGTTGAACCATGCCATGTTGAATCAGGTGCTGCATGAACTGCGCCATGGGCGTCTGCAGCGGTGCAAAGCCTTGGGGCTGGCCGATGAAGACATCGAGGTCCTGCAGTCGCTACCACCGACCACCTTGTCCCACCTGGCGCACTCGTCCGTAGCCTGGGTGGAGGTCAAAGTCGACACGACCGTGCTGCGACGCCTCATCGCCCAGGCCGAACGGGATGAACAAAACGAGCGGCTGATCAACCGGGCTCTCAAATTGGGGGCAAGTTCCAGCATCATGTACCGCTGCTTTGGCCTGGACCATTCGGAAACCGCGCTGCGTCGTCGCGTGCTTAAAATCGAGACCCACCGCGGTCGGCCGGTTCAGCTCAGCGAGGCGCAAGAGCATGCGGTGTGGAACCGCTGGAGCCAACTGCGGGGAGACGATCCGGACAACGATCCACTGGACGCGATGATGATGCTGGCGGAGGAACAACACATCAGCCTGACCCTGATCTGGCAGCAGATTGAACTGTACGGAGGTGCGCCATGCTGAACTTCTACCAGGTCGACTGGCAGGATGTGGTGCGCCAGTGCTACGACGCGCTGCGGCGTCGTATGGAGTGGCAGGCGGCACAGGCCCAAATGGCTGCCTCCACTGCGGAGGCACCGCTACGGACCATCTACTATGGCGACAATGATCCGTTGCCCCAAGCGTTGCTGCTTGATCGCCGGCTGACGCCGCTGGAGCGCAACACCTGGCAGGTGTTGCGCTGGCTGATCACCGAACGCCGGGTGAAAACGCCTCGCTACCAAGACCTGCAGCCCTACCTGGCCACCAGCCCCTGCGGTTCCCGGGCATCACGTGAAACCATCGCCCGAGCGCTCAACGTACTCCGTACTACCCGCTGGCTCAGCTTGGTCGACCGATCCCGCGATGCGCAAGGCTGCCTGCGGGGCTGCATTTACGTGCTGCACGGTGACCCGTTGACTCCCGCCGAACAGCTTGAGCTCGACGGCGGCTACGCATCGCTGCTCCAGCAGAACCTCACCCACGTTACGAAAGGCGTGCGTGACGTGGCGCAGCATGTGATTGAGGAAATTTACGCAGACCCACAAGTGGCGGCAGTCGATAAGGAGAAACTCGCCGCACCTGCTATGCCAGCTCAGCAGCAATCGCTACCCCTAACCAGCGAAGGTGCGGAAAATTCCGAACCTGGAAAAAGCCACCAGGTTCAAACTGCAGGCGCATCGCCAGCGGATTCCGAACCCTGCAGCAACGCGCCGATTTCTACTGTGATTCGGAATGCCGACGCCGGCCGTACAGTACAAAAAGAGAAAAGCAAAACAAGTACGGTACTGGCGCAGGTGGAGTTCGGCCAAGCCCGATGGCCAGAAGACCTACCACTAAGCCCAACCGAGCGACGCATGGCCATCCAGGCGATGCGCCAGCTCGAACCTGAACAGCAACAAGCAGTGATCAACGAAGCGTCGGTGCGGTGCGCCCGCGGCGAGATCCGCAAACCGGTTGCCTACCTGATGGGCTTGATCAAGCGCGCATGCCAAGGGGAATTTACCTTGTGGGCGGCCCGGGCCGAGATGACTCCGCAAGTGACCACGTCCCACCGCGATCCGAAGGCAGAACCGCCCTGCGAGCGTCCACGGCGCAGCGGCGAACGCACGGCCTCGCCACTGGCCTTGGCGTGCCTGGAGGAACTGAAGCAACGTTGTCGCGGCATAGGCGCAGCGCCTTAAGATTGGACGCCAGCGGAATCAATGCCGGTGCCATCAAATCTAGGGAAATCCACTGCCAGTAAATGCGAGCACATCAGCTTCGCGTTGATCCGCGCCGCGCCTCACTGAACAGCCCATTGTCTGCGTCATTCCGACGGCGAGGTACTGGCGATGGTCGATCACTATCAGCTCAACCTGGGCTCTCTGCGCAGCAGCATCACCCTCACTCTGCACACCCATCATGCCGCGCGGTTGTGGCAAGGCCGCATGGCCCGCGAAGGTGTGCACCCCATCATGGGCATGGCCGGCTACATCAGCGTCACCAACCTGCTCAAGCACGCGAGCAGCCAGGACGACCCATTTGCCGACTGGTTCATGCTCCAGCTGGAAGACAAGCTGCTGCAGGCCAAGGCCGAAATGCTCACATTGACCAGCCAGATCAGCCAGGTGGAACGCGACCTGCCCACCCAAGTCGATGTCGGCGACAACCTCAACATCCATCCCGTCACCCTGCCGCTGTTCATCGGCAGCCAGCTCGGCTTTCTCGCGGTCTACCTGCTGACCGACTACGACACCTTGGTGCGCCGCGTGCTCCTCGCCCATCACACCGCCTTGATCGGCCGCAGCGACATGGAAGTCTGGATCGATCGTGGCGCCCATCTGCTGCGCAGCCTGTTCGGTTTGGCGCAGCGTTACCGCCTGGCCGGGGTCAGCCGGGATGACATGGCCGCCAACAACGCCCGCGCCCGCGAGGCCATCGACAAGTTCGGCACGCCACCGCGAAACATTCTCGAGGGCAGCCGCCGCTCCCAATTTGCCCCACCCATCGCACGCGGTTCCACGGCCTCGATTCGCGATGAGCCAGATCAGGCAGAGACAGAGGCTCAGCCCGCGCAGGACATTCCATCCGAAGGGGGTGAAGCATGACCTTGGCCGAAGCGATCGTCCGGCGTTTGTCAGCGGATGCCTATCGCGAGTTCGAACAAGGTGCCTCCCTAAAAGGCCTTTTAAAGCCTTTTAAGGGTAAGGGGGAACTGCAGCAATTCGCCTCGACGATCCTGCGCCTGCGCACCCGGGTCGCCGGATTGATGGGGGTGATGCTGACCATCATGGCGCAGCCTCCCTTCTCGCTCCTGGACCTGCGATTGGTCGTCCAGCACAGCGCCTCCGGAACCGATTTCCTGCGCTGGCGCAGCCCGGACTTCCAGCGCATGGGGGTACAGGTGTGGCAGCAGGCGATGGCACTTCCGCATCTGGCGCCTTCGCTGCGGGAGGCGCTGTACCAGTTGGAGGTCAACCGCGTCACCCTGAACCTGCAGATGAGTAGCCTGCAGTCGCTGTATCGCCAGGCCGAAACCGGCGTCAGCAAGCTGCACGCCGCCGAGACCATCTTCGATCTATCCCGTTCCCCCACCCAGGAGTAGCAAGCATGAGCACGTTCTTTGTTGGTGAAGGCAACATCGGCAGCGCCCCGGAGTTCCAGGAGTTCAACAACCCCCCGGATGAACCGCGACGCCTGTTGCGGCTGAATGTCTATTTCGACAATCCGGTACCGCGCGAGGGCGGCTACGAGGATCGCGGCGGCTACTGG
This sequence comes from Pseudomonas sp. PDM30, assembly GCF_019218985.1. Lineage (NCBI taxonomy): Bacteria > Pseudomonadati > Pseudomonadota > Gammaproteobacteria > Pseudomonadales > Pseudomonadaceae > Pseudomonas > Pseudomonas sp. PDM30. Next base: position 41,796 of record NZ_JAHUWM010000010.1, on the reverse strand, counting down.
GCCCCCGTCGAGCTCTGGCACCGGGACGCCGAGCACTGGAGCACCCTGTACCAGAAAGGCATGCGTATCCTGGTCGAGGGCCGGACGGTCAAGGATGAATGGGAGGACAGCGAGGACAACGCGCGGGTCACGTTCAAGGTGGAGGCCCGACGCATCGGCATCCTACCCCACCGTCTGGCCTCGGTGTCCATGCGCGAAAAGGCCAATGAAAGCAGCGGCTCCGGACGCAAGGGGGCTAGCAAGAAGACTCCACGCAAGTCCGGCTAAGCGGCTGGTCCTCAGTGGAATCACAGCCTGCAGCGCGATACCCCTGAGGGCTCGCTGCCCGTTCGGCGCGCAACGCTGGATACTGCAGGTGGTTCAATGCCGCCGGGCCTCTCCCCGCTGATCAGCATCCAGCAGCTGCGTCACCTCAGCCAGGTACTGGTCCAGAGCAAGAAATGCCCGCCAGTGCGCCTGGCTTTCCTGAACCCATGCGATCAACCTCGCGCGCGCCTTCAGATTGTCCGGTTCCAGGTGGGTTGCCATGAACAACTCATGGGCCTTGATCGCTAACGCATCTGCCTCACGCTCGTTAGATCCGTCCAAGTCGTAAGCTCCGTTTTGACGGGCGGGTTATCACACTCAATTCAGGTGATACGCCTCATAGGGTTGCTAGTCAACCTTATGAGGCGTTCATATATTCGGGTTGCTGGTCAACCATACGGGTCGAATTGGAGAGCGCCCCCGTTGCCAGTCAAAGAGCCTAGCCCACAACACATCGGTCGCCAGTTGGCGAAGTATCGCCGCGCACGTGGTTTGACCCAAGAGTAAGTCGGCGAGTGTCTGGAAATCGGCGCCGAAGCCGTATCGCGCTTTGAACGCGGCGTGGTCGAACTAACCGTCAACAAGCTGCTGCAATTGGCCGATATGTACGGCTGTCCCGCCGATGAGCTGCTGCTAGCCATCAGTCCTCGCCCCCAGGACCAAGGCCAGAAAATTGCATCGCTGATCAAGGAGCTTGGCGAAGCAGATAAAAAATTTGCCCTGGAGTTTCTGCAAACGCTGGCCGCTCACCTCGCGCAAAGAAAGTAACCATTCACCTCCATTAAACCGCCGATATGAACTCGGCGCATTCAGGTTTTCGCTGGTTCTCTCACGCCACACCGCCACCCAATCGGTACCTCACCGAGAGGGCCGACGTATGCGACTGTTTATTTGCGAAAAACCATCTCAAGCCCGCGACATCGCCCGCGTGCTGCAGGCCACCCGGCGTGGCGACGGCTGTTTGCAAGGCCAGGGGGCCACCGTCACCTGGTGCGTGGGCCATCTGCTGGAAACAGCACCGCCTCAGGCTTATGGTAATTACAAACGTTGGTCGCTGGAGGACCTGCCGATCATTCCTGCCCACTGGCAGTTGGTGATCAAACCCAAGGTCGCCAGCCAGCTGAAGGTCATCCAGCAATTGCTGCGCTCCTGCTCCGAGGTGGTCATCGCCACGGACGCCGACCGTGAAGGCGAGATGATCGCCCGGGAAATCCTTGAGCGCTGTCAGTACCAGGGACCGATTCTGCGCCTGTGGCTCTCCGCCCTCGACGATGCCTCGATTCGCCGTGCACTGGGCACGCTACGCCCAGGTGAACAGACCTTGCCGCTGTACCACTGCGCCTTGGCACGCTCACGCGCGGACTGGCTGGTGGGTATCAACCTGAGCCGGCTCTTCACCCTGCTCGGGCGCCGCGCCGGCTTCGACGGCCTGCTGCCGGTGGGGCGTGTGCAAACGCCGACGCTGCGCTTGGTGGTCCAGCGAGATCGGGCGATAGCGGGCTTTGAGCCTCAGCCGTTCTGGACCGTCGATGCGCATCTGGAGGCCGACGGGACGGTCTTTCAGGCGCGCTGGCAGCCACCGACCGCAGCCTGTGACGAAGCCGGTTACTGCATTGACGAAGCGGTCGCACAGAGCGCGGCGCTGCGCTTGAGCCAACTGGGGACTGCCCAGATCCGCCGCATCGAGGTCGAGCACGTGCGCGAAGGCCCTCCGCTGTCGTTCGATCTGGGCACGCTGCAGGAGATCTGCTCGGCTAAGCTTGGCCTCGGTGCCCAGGAAACCTTGGCGGTGGCCCAAGCCCTGTATGAAACCCACAAGGCAACGACCTACCCACGCACCGACTGCGGCTACCTGCCGGAAAGCATGCTGGATGAGGTGCCGCGCGTACTCCACGCCCTGGCGGCGGCCGCCCCGTCAATCGGACAATGGCTGAAGGAGGCTGACCCCAGCCGACGCTCCCGGGCCTGGAACAGCAGCAAGATCACCGCCCACCACGGCATCATCCCCACTGCTGTGATGCTAGACCTGACCCAGCTCTCCGAACGCGAGCGGGCGGTTTACACACTAATTCGCGCCCGTTACCTCGCACAATTTCTGCCCGACCATGAGTACCTGAAAACCCAGGTGGTGTTGCACAGTGACGAAGATCAGTTACTGGCGCGCGGCAAGCAAATCCTGGCACGCGGCTGGAAGGCGGTGATCGACGAGGCCGACGGCAACGAACCTCTAGAGCAAACCCAAAGCTTGCCCACACTGCGCGAGTCGGCAGCGGTGGCAGTGACCGACACCACGGTCAACGCGCAGCGCACACAGCCCCCCAAGCCCTACACGGAAGGCACACTGGTCAAGGCCATGAAAACCATCGCCAACCAGGTGGATGACTCACGACTCAAACAGAAACTCAAGGACAGCTGCGGCCTCGGGACCGAGGCCACCCGAGCGGCGATCATCCAGGGCCTGATCGATCACGGGTACCTGACCAAGAAAAAACGCAACCTAGTCGCCTCGGCGGCGGCACACACCTTGATCGAGGCCGTGCCGGCGGAGGTCGCCGATCCGGCGCTGACCGCACTCTGGGAGCAGGCACTTGATCGTATTGAGACGGGACAGCTGAGCGTCGAAACCTTCCTCGCCAGGCAGGCGGAATGGCTGACCCGGCTGGTGCGTGGCCACGCTTCGCTCACCTTGCCGCCAACGCTTACCAAAGGCCCGCGCTGCCCCGTGTGCCGCAGCGCCATGCACCAGCGCAAAGGCCGCACCGGCAGCTTCTGGTCGTGCACCCGCTATCCCGAGTGCAAGGGCACCAAGCCGGTCGCCAAACCCAAGCGCACCAAGCAGCCAGGCGCCTTCTGAGCGGGCATGTGTGACTTGACGGCGTACGGCAGCACTGGTGTAGTGATCAGGTCCGTCGCCGCTTGGCGACCCCAGACCGATTCGCTCCGGGCAGCTCGGTCAGACTCGAAGAGTTCGGAGCCGCATTTCACTTTTTCTTCGGATTTCTCCCCAGCGTTTCAGGTCCCCAAGGTGGATGACCCGTGCGGCTTGGTGTCAGGTCTCAGGGGTCATCCGCTTCGGCGACGATGCTCAGCACCGGTGCCCGCCGGCGAAACACTGGGCACCTTTTGTGCGCGGATGCGTGCCAGTTGATTTCGACCCAGGCCACGACAAGGGTCGGTTGATCCAGGTGGATCGACAGCGGAGGTTTTGCGATGAACTCCGGTGTCACGTTACCGGGTCAAGGGTGGTCTAGCTCTTCCTAGCCTGATGACCGTCGGGCTATTTTTTCGTCACGCAGAATCCACTGAGTGCCACCCACTTCCGCCCGCCCAAGCCTCCCCCAATCCACTGTTGACGGGCCGTTGGCGCCGTTTTATAGATGAACTGCACACCGCTGTCGCTGACAGCGTACAGGTAGCCGGAACCTTCAAGGCTACGCCCATTTCGGGTGGTTCTCCCCCAGTGCGATCAGCGCTCGGCAGCTCGCACGGTCACCGACCTGTCGGTGATGAGCGCCCTTCTACCGACCACGCTTTTTTTGCACCTCCCCCTTGCGGAACTCACCAGCCGCCAGGGCCGGTGGATATCCGCGTTTCTGCTAACCAGGAGATCCACCATGACGACTGCAAGCAACAACGCTCCCACCACCTACTTCAACCTGCACACCCAAGGCATTGGTTATTTGAACCGCGTTCGCGAAGTCCCTGTACGTCGCGGGCAACCGTTCATGGCCTGTGACATTGCCGCCTTGCACGGTGCCTCGGACGACGTCGAGTACACCCGCTTCGACTGTAAGGTCGCCAGCAGTGAAGCCGAACGGCTGATCCGTGAACACCTGGAAGACGTCCGTGCTGAACGCAAGGTCCTGATCGCCTTTCGCATTGGTGACCTTTGGGTTGACCCTTTCCTGTACGAAAAAGGCGAGCGCAAGGGCCAACCCGGTGCCAGCCTCAAAGGCCGGCTGATCTTCATCGAGTGGATCAAGGTTGATGGCCAGTTCAGCTACCGAGCACCCGCTCGCACCGACTCCATTACCGTTATCGACGCAGCAGCGGAATCGGACCAAGCCGACACCGTCGCCGAACAGCACCAACCCGCCTCTGCCCGCGCGAGCGCGTCCACCGCTGCACGTCAGTCTGCCTGAGGCACATTGACCGCCACCAACAGGCGCTCCCACGAGCGCCTGTTATCCACTCACGTCGGAGGCCGTCATGGAAAGCTTCTGGCTCTGCGAGGACTGCCTGCAAGCGGTCGCGTATGACGATTTCAGCGCACTTTCGTTGTACTACAGCGAGGCTGAAATCGAGCAACGCATCGCGCAGCTGCGCACCGAACTGCAGGCCCTGATGCCACTGAGCGCCGATTTCGATCCGCAGACCGGCTCCGGCATCGAGTCCTTTTCCACCCGAGCGTGCGAGGGATGTCAAAGCCGGCTACACGGTGCCCGTCATCGCTTTACGCGTCTGTGAATCATGCACTTCACCAGCCTGGGGCACTCCCCCAGGGGCGCTCCATCTCCCACGAGGAATTGCCCATGAACACTGCCCTGAACCTGGTCGACGCGCTCGACCCGGCATTGGCCCAACGCGCCCATGAGGATGCACTGATCACCCAAGCCCTGCAGTTGCTGGATCAACGTTACTTCCAGCGCGGCGAACTGCTGTTGACCCCCTCCGACGCTGCAGCCTACCTGAAGCTGCGGCTCGCCCCTTACCAACACGAGGTGTTCGCTCTGCTTTGCCTGGACTCACGCCATCGCGTGCTGAGCTTTGACGAACTGTTCACCGGCAGCATCGACGGCGCCTCCGTCTATCCACGCGAGGTCGTGATCAAGGCGCTGGAGCACAACGCCGCCGCCGTGATCCTCAGTCACAACCACCCTTCCGGTTGCCCGGAACCGAGCTCCGCCGACCGGGTACTCACAGGACGCCTGACCGAGGCCCTGGCCCTGGTTGAGGTGCGCGTCCTGGATCACATCATCGTCGGCGCAGGTACCCCGCTTTCGCTCGCCGAACATGGCTGGATCTGACAGCCCATCCCTGCCTCGGAGGTCACCGCCAGTTTGGGGGGCCTCTGCGCCTAAGGAGAACCATCATGCCCCCATCATTTCGCAATCCCTTCCTTCGCGGTTTCCACGATCTGAGCTACAAACGCGTCGTCCAGATCAGCTATGCCAACAATTGTCCACCCTGCTACCGCCCTCTGCACCCAGCGCAAATCCAGCTGCCCAACGAGGCCATCTATTTCCAACCCTGCGTATTCGATGACGACTGCGCGGTTATCACCGACGGCCAAAACGTGCCCAGATTTGTCCGTATGCGCCGCCCGGGCGCCGGCCTGGTGAGTAGCGTGATCTACCAGATCATCGACCATCACCGTGGACGACCGATGCATCTCGGCGACCTCCCCAACGAGGAAGCAGCACGCACCCTGATCGAGCTGTTGTCCTTTTCCACGGGGCACTACAGCCGCAGTTGGGAGATCAGCTCTGCCCACCTGCCAACGACGGAATTCGAGTATCTGCAAGAGCGAGCTTGGCACCCTTCACCGACAGGCTTCTTCGAGTGCTTCGAACTCAGCAGCAGCCATGCCGTGGGGTGCAAGCTGTACTCGACACCCTGGAGCATGGAGGCCGAAGGGCACTGCAGTTGCAGCGCCGACGAAGTCAGCACTCGCATGCGCGATGACGATGTCCCGCCCGTGTTGTTGCAGCTGTTACTGCTGGCAGGTCATGCCGACACCCGCTTGCTGATCTTTGACCCCGACGCAGCGCCACTCCCGGAACTGTCCCTATTCACTGAAGACTGACCCAAGGCGCCCCACGGGCGCCTTTTTTATGAGTGCTTCACGGTAATCCGGACGGCCAGATTCGGTTTTTCGGTAGGAGCGCGGCTCGCACTTTCGCCAAGGTAACGGCAACTTTTGTCGAGACCCGGACATGCATACCCCCACACTCCTCACCCTCGGACTGATGATCGCGCTGACCGGCTGTAACACGTCGCCACCGGCGCCCGCCCCAGCAGCGCCATCCGTATCGCCGGCCTCACTGCAGAAGCAGAAACCCAAGCTACCTAAATGGGTCCGCCAGGACCGATACACCCTGGCCAATACACAGCCGACCCTGGAACAGCGCCAGCCGCTGTATCAGCTCATCAACGTACAGATCGCCCCTGCTCTGCACGCGAATGTCGGGGAGGCACTGCGTCACGTGCTGCAACGGTCGGGCTACTCACTCTGCCCCGACAGCGCAGCGGTGGATCGGTTGTTCAGCCGTCCCCTGCCCGCCGTGCACCACCAACTCGGACCGATTTCGCTGCTGGACGCCTTGACCATCATCGGCGGACCGGCCTGGAGGATCAACATCGATCCGGTCGACCGGACCGTCTGCTACACCCTTCGCTCGCCACAGCCCAAACCGCCACTCTCGACATCGGAGATCGCGCCATGAAGGTCCACCGCTTTCAGGCCCTAGTGATCGGCGGCCTGTGCCTGGGCGCCGCCGTGCTGGCTGGCGAAACGTACAACCAACACCAGCAATTGGCCGAACTCCAGGCCGCAGCCCGCGGTGCCCCTGCCGACCCGGCTCCCGCGTTGCGGCGCGACGTCGATGCGCTCGGCAATACGCTCGCGACATTGCAGCTGCAGGTGGCGGCGCTGGGAGACGCGCAAGGTCAGCATGCTTCGGCGCAGACGACGCTCAGCCAGCAGTTGGATGAGATGGCCGCATCGCTTAAGGCCGTTCAAGCGGCACCGAGTGGGCCGAGCAGCGCCGACTTCAGTGCACTGGAACAGAGGCTTGGCAGGACAGAAATTGCGCTTGAGACCCAGTCGGCACGAGCCTCCGTGCCAGCGGCCGACACAACACGGCCGCTGGCGCCCATGGGCCAGAAAGCCAAGGCCAAAGCCCCGGCGCCGCCGCTGACCCTGCTGGGTATCGAGACCCGAGGCGTGATGAGGTTCGTTACTGCCCTGCCCACCGGTGCCCACTCGCTGTCGACCGTGCACCTGCTGCAGCCCGGCGACAGCCTGAACGGTTGGCAGCTGCGTACGATCCACGAGGACGAGGCCGTGTTCCACGCCCCCGGCCATGGCGATCGCACACTGCCCCTGCCGTGAAGAGGTGCTTATGCTTCGGCTCTCCGCCCTCCCGCTGATCCTGCTTCCCACCTGCCTGCTGGCAGGGCCGGGATGGAGTGCACCGAAAATGCTCGGATCAGACCAGCAGTACAGCGAGCAGGCGCCGCTGGATCGGCAGCCGTCAGTCGCGACGCAGGCCAAAGTTTGGGGGCTAACGGATGACGAATGGGCCAAGTTCGAGCAACTGCAGTCCGGGCCGCGCCACTACTGGTCGCCGCAGCTCGACCCTCTCACCACCCTGGGCGTGGAGGCCGACTCTGAGCAGGAGCGGCAGCGCTACGCCGAACTACAGGTTCGCCTCGAAGCCAAACGCGCAGAACGCGAGCTGGCTTACCAGAAGGCCTACACCGCCGCCTGGGCACGACTGTTCCCGGGAATGCTGCCGGTGCAGGGTCTGGCCGATGAGTCCGCAACGTCGAGCAACACCCGCTATGCCCTGTTCGTGGAAGAACGCTGTCCTGACTGCGCGACCAACACCCAGCAGTGGCTCCGTGCCGGCGCCCGCCTGGACGTGTACCTGGTGGGCAGCCAGGGTGACGACGCGAGTCTCCGACACTGGGCGCGTGGCGCAGGCATTACCCCAGCCCAGGTTAGCAGCGGCCAGGTCACCCTAAACCACGACCACGGCCGGTGGTTCGCCCTGGGCGCGGCCCGACCCTTGCCGGCGCGTTTTCAGCAGGTGGATGGTAAATGGCAGCGCATCGACTGATCCTCACGCTGGCCTTGACCGGCGTGACCGTGGTCCAGGCGGACGCCCTGCCTCCGCCCGCGTACCAGTTGGCCGCCGCGCGGGCCGGCATCCCCGCCTCGGTACTGTTCGCCATCGCCCTGCAGGAGAGTGGCACCCCGCTACGCGGTCGTCTCATGCCCTGGCCTTGGACCTTGAATGTCGCCGGCACACCGCAGCGTTTTGCCAGTCGCGATGAGGCCTGTGCTGCGCTCAGGCTAGAACTCACACGCCATGACCCCAAGCGCATCGATGTCGGTCTGGGACAGACCAACCTCGGCTACCACTCGGACCGCTACCCCAGCGCCTGCAATGCACTCGATCCACGGGCGAACTTGGCCATCACCGCCGAGCTACTGCGTGCGCACTATGCCGATGTGGGTGACTGGGTCGTGGCTGCTGGGCGCTATCACCGTCCGGCCGGCGGTGCGCCCGCGGCGCGCTACCGCACACAGTTCAGTCGGCACTGGCAGCGCATCCAAGCGATCGCGTCCCTTCGCGGAGGGTCACAGCCATGAGTCTCTCGCGCTTGGTGGCACTGGCCATCTGTACGTGGCTGTCGCTAACCGTGATCGCCGCTCCCACCAAGCCCCTCGATCCACGCGCGCTGAATTGGGTGCTGCCGGTGCACAGCGCGCGCCTCACGCCGGGCGCAGTGCCGCCTAGAAAGTTGGACCTGCCGGGCATCACGCCGCTGTTCCTGGTCGGGCAGGACGCAACCTCGCTGGCCTGGTTGGCGCAGCATGCACAGGCCCTGCAGGACCTGGGCGCCAGCGGGCTAGCTGTCGAGGTCGCCGACGCCCAGGCGTTGCGCCGCATCCAGGCGACAGCCCCTGGACTGAACATCTGGCCGGTGAGTGGCGACGACATCGCCGAGCGGCTGGAGCTGGAACACTACCCGGTGCTCATCACGCCCACCGGCTTGGAACAGTGAGGGAGGATCATGGGCGACCATGCGATGGAATCCCTGCTGCGCCCTGCAGTGGAGCTGTACACCGTGGGTATCTGCGCCGGAGCTGGCGCCCTGTGCCTGCACTCGCCTTGGGCGGTGGCCCTGTCGCCTGAGGTGGGTACGGGCATGGCCCTGGCTTACACCGCGTTCGGCCTCAAACGGCTTAACGAGGCCCGGATTGTCCTGTGCTATCGGCGCAACATTCGTCGCCTGCCGCGCTACTCGCTGACCAGCCGACAGATTCCGGTGAGCCGCAAGCGACTGTTCATGGGGCGTGGCTTCCGCTGGACTCGCTTGCACACCCAGCGCCTGCTCGAAGCTCAGGACCCGGCGCTGGCCTGCTATATGAACCAATCGGTTGCGTATCAGTGGGCCAGGCGCCTGGAGTGTCTGCTGGAAAAGGCGCCTTCAGGGCTCTCGCTGCTACCCCGCCTCACCGCCTGGGACAACCCGCTCAATCCGGTACGCCCGCTACCACCGGTCGGGGGCTCACCGCTGCTGCACGGCGTCGAGCCGAGTGAGCAGGAAGCCACCTTGCCGCTGGGTGAGCGTGTTGGGCACACCCTAGTGTTGGGCACCACCCGGGTCGGCAAGACGCGCCTGGCGGAGGTCTACATCACCCAGGACATCCACCGTCCAACCCAAGAGGTGGTGATTGTCTTCGACCCCAAGGGCGACGCCGACCTGCTCAAGCGCATGTACGTGGAGGCACGCCGCGCCGGCCGCGAGCACGAATTCTACGTATTTCACCTCGGGTGGCCGGAAATCTCCGCACGCTACAACGCCATCGGCCGCTTCGGTCGCATCTCGGAAGTTGCTACCCGTATCGCCGGACAGTTAAGCGGCGAAGGCAACTCCGCCGCGTTTCGCGAGTTCGCTTGGCGTTTTGTAAACATCATTGCCCGGGCTCTGATCGAACTGGGCCGGCGTCCGGACTACCTGCAGATCCAGCGCCATGTGGTGAACATCGACGCGCTGTTCATCGAATACGCCCAACATTTCTTCGCCCACCACGACGCGCAGGCCTGGGAAGCGATCGTGCAAATCGAGGGTCGCCTTAACGAGAAGAATGTGCCGCGGCATATGATCGGCCGGGAAAAGCGCGTGGTCGCCATCGAGCAGTACCTGGCTGCGAAGCGCATCTTTGACCCGGTGATGGATGGTCTGCGCTCGGCCGTACGTTATGACCGCACCTACTTCGACAAGATCGTCGCCTCGCTACTGCCCCTGTTGGAAAAGCTCACCAGTGGCAAGACGGCGCAACTGCTGGCCCCCAACTACGCCGACCTGGACGATCCACGGCCGATCTTCGATTGGCTGCAAATCATCCGCAAACGCGGCATCGTCTACGTCGGCCTGGATGCACTGTCAGACGCCGAAGTCGCCGCCGCTGTCGGTAATTCGATGTTCGCCGACCTGGTCTCCGTCGCCGGCCATATCTACAAGCACGGCATCGACCACGGCCTGCCGGGTTCCTCCAGCGCGGCGGACAAGGTGCCGATCAACCTGCACGCCGACGAGTTCAACGAGCTGATGGGGGATGAATTCATCCCGCTGATCAACAAGGGCGGTGGTGCGGGTATCCAGGTTACTGCCTACACCCAGACCTTGAGTGACATCGAGGCGCGCATCGGCAGCCGGGCCAAAGCCGGCCAGGTCATCGGCAACTTCAACACTCTGCAGATGCTTCGTGTACGGGAAACCGCAACCGCGGAACTGCTGACCAATCAACTGCCCAAGGTCAACGTGCAGACCCGCACCCTGGTCTCAGGGGCGACGGACACCGCGGATCCCGAAGCCCGTACGGACTTCACCTCCTCTTCGCAGGACCGTGTCACTACCAGCGCCGTGCCGCTGATCGAACCCGCACACATCATCGCCCTGCCCAAGGGACAGATGTTTTCGTTCCAGGAGGGCGGGCAACTGTGGAAGGTGCGTATGCCGCTGCCCACACCGGCCAGCGACGATGCGATGCCGGCGGATCTGCAGACCTTGGCCGCGTGCATGCGCGACTCGTACAACGCCAATGCGGGTAACTGGTGGACCACTGCGGGAGGTGCACCGACCGTCGACTTCGATCCCGAGATGCCACCGTCTGGGCGTAGACGCGAACCGTAAACGCCCAGGCAGCAACCGAGTATTGTGGAGCCCATATGCCCACCACCACTGCTAGCGCGACTCCTGCGCCACGACGTCCGGGGCTCATCTTCGGCACGGTCGAACTGTGCTTACGGCTGTTCGGCCTGCTGTTCGCTTCGCTGGTTTTCTCCATCGTGCTGGAGTTTGTGGGCCTGCTGTGGTTCTGGCCGGAACAGGGCTGGCATCACAGCCATACCATGTGGCTGAGTGAACTGGGCTGGCTCAGCAGTCATTTCAAGAGTTCACTGCTCGTGCAAGAACCGGCGCAAGCGACCGCTAAGGTTCTTCAGCACCTCAACGACTGGGTCGTGGTCCGCTCCGGGTGGGCGCAATCCGATGCTCAACTGAAGCTGCTCAGTCGAGAGGCGTCACTACAGGGGCAGTTTGCCCAAGCATACGTCGTGCTGCAGGACTACTTGCTGGCAGCCTTGTTCACGGTCTTCACTTTCGTGGTTCGCCTGGCCGTCCTCATCCTGGCCATGCCCCTGTTCCTGCTCGCCGTGATCACCGGTGCCGTCGATGGCTTGATGCGACGCGACCTTCGTAAGTTCGGAGCCGACCGGGAGAGCAGCTTTGTTTACCACCGAGCGAAGCGGACATTACTGCCGCTGACGGTGAGCCCCTGGGTAATCTATCTTTCTCTACCTTGGTCGCTTAATCCCAACTGGGTGCTGCTCCCATGCGCTACGCTGCTCGGCTGCATGGTCGCCATTACTGCTGCGACTTTCAAAAAATACCTCTGATCACTCACCTTTTACCTCTAAAAGCTGACGAAATAGTGCATTTGAGGTTTGCAGTGTCCAGCGCACAGTTACACACAGAAAAATTCGCATACCGGTCAATTAGCTGGCCTGTTTATTATCTCCCGCGCACCGGTTTGCCTCGAAACCTATCTATCAAGCCCCCTGTAAATCGATGGCCCGACAATCCTTTAAGGTCATGTCAACACCTGCCTAATACATCAAGGTGAATGCCAGATTCTCGGCTGGATTTCGCCATGATCTCTTCACGCTATCCGCTGCTGCTTGCTTGCTTTGTGACGCTATCTGCCGCTGCACAGGATGCTCGCGAGCGTTCGGACCTAGGCCTTATGCAGCGGCAGATCACTGTCATCGAGCAGTTGGCCGATCACGCGCGCAGTAGCCAGGTCGATGTCGAAACGTCTCGGTATCACTTCGACTACCCGAGGTTCGTAGCCGACCTCGAGCATATGCGCCGCGGCATCAGCAAGTACCTGTCGCCCTCCCGAGCGCAGCCTACCGATCTAGCCGAGCTGACCAGTGACTATCGCGCTGAAGCGCCTCACCCGAGTTCGCCCGATGAGCATGACTGACGCCCAACTCACCGCGTTCTCCGCAGTGGCCGGGTTTACCCCCCAGCTCAGTTCGGTGCTGTGGCGCTCCTCGGTTCTGGTGCTGGCGTTGCTCTGGTGCGCCTGGGCGCTGTGGAGCGGCTACCGCGGCTGGGCGGCCGGCAACACTAATTTCGGCGCGCTTGGCGGCAGCACTTTGCGCCTCGCCCTCGTCTTGATCGTGCTGATGTTTTTCATGCTGTCGTAAATCAGGAGACCTTGCCATGAACTTCTCCCGCCGTTGCCACCGCCAGCTCGCCATGCTGCGGGATACGTGTTCGAAAGCCCTGCTCGGCGCTCTGGTGCTGCTGGGCTCGACCCTAGTCTGGGCTGACCTGCCGACCATGGAAGCGCCCTCCCGCGGCGAAGGTTCGGGGCTGATCGATACCATCAAGAACTACGCCTACGACGGCGGCATCCTACTCGGGCTGCTGATCGCCACCCTCGCGTTCCTGGGCGTGGCTTGGCATTCGCTCACCGTCTACGCCGACGTGCAGAACCAGCGCAAAACCTGGAAAGACCTCGGCGCCGTGGTCGGTGTCGGCGCACTGCTGGTGGTGGTGATCCTGTGGTTTCTGACCAAAGCCGCCACGATTCTGTGAGGTCACTATGTCCGACACCCCTACCACCCTGCCTGACGGCACGTTGACCTTCCTGCCGGAGCGCCTCAACCGTGATCCGGCCGTCCTCCGTGGCCTCACCAACGACGAGATGTGGGTCGCGCTGATCGTCGGCGCCACGCTGGGCGTGATCCTCGGTGCGCCGCTGGCGGTAGCCACCGCCTCCATCGCCACCCTCCCCACCTGCATGTTCCTGTGCATGACGTTGGTGTTACTCGGCGGCGGCCAACTGCTGCGCCGGGCCAAGCGTGCCCGCCCCGAAACCTGGCTATACCGGCGCTTGCAGTGGCAACTGGCGGTGCACTGGGGCATCGGTACCAGCCAAACGATCCTGCATTCCGGCCCCTGGACCGTCCGGCGTACGCGCCGGCACGTGAGGGCCGCCACATGAGCCGCTTCCGCAATAAGGTGGACGCGCAGCAGGCGCATATCCTCAGCCTGCGTCTGGCCGTGGCGATCCTGGCGTTATTGTGCTCGGGGTTCTGGTACGGCTGGCAGACTGCACCCTCTGAGCTGACCATACACGTGCCGCCCGACCTGCGCTCCGGCAGTACGCGCAAATGGTGGGACGTACCGCCCGAAAACATTTATGCCTTCGCCTTGTACATCTTCGGCCAGCTCAACCGCTGGCCCACCGATGGCGAGATCGACTACCACCGCGCCATCTTCGCCCTGCAACCCTACCTCACCCCGGCATGCAAAACCTTCTTCGACGGCGACTTCGAGTACCGCAAGGCAGCAGGCGAACTGCGCGGCCGAGTGCGCGGTGTGTACGAGGTGCTGGGCCGCGGCTACAGCGACGATCCCAACCTGCGAGTGAAGCAGCTGGATAAGCACAGCTGGCTGGTCAAGCTCGACCTCAATGCCGACGAATACTACGCCGCCGAGCCGGTGAAACGCGTGGTGGTGCGCTACCCGCTGCGGGTGGTGCGCTTCGACGTCGACCCCGAACACAACAAGTGGGGCCTGGCCCTGGACTGCTACGAGGGTACACCGCAGAAGCTGACGCTGCCTGGAGGTGCATCATGATGCGTGCCTTGTTCCTGATACTCGTGACTGCCGCTGGCTGGTGCTCAGCCGCGGGTGCCGTCGAGGTCAAATACTGGGACCGCCTGCCGTTGGCCATCCCGCTTACGGTGGGTCAAGAACGCATCTTGATACTGGACGAAGACATCCGTGTCGGGCTGCCCAGTGCGATCGCCAGCAAGCTGCGCGTACAGTCCGTCGGTGGGACGGTCTACCTCCGCGCGACGGAAGCCCTTCCCCCTACCCGACTGCAACTGCAGTCGGTGAAATCGGGAGACATCATTCTGATCGACATCGAAGCACTCAACGGTAGTGAGTCGCTGGAGCCAGTCAAGATCATCACCCAGACCCAGGCGCCGGATGAGGAAATCGCACGGGGCTCAGCACCTGCAGCGACCCCGGTACCGGTGGTGCTCACCCGCTATGCGGCGCAGAACCTGTATGCGCCTCTGCGCACGGTGGCGCCACTGCCCGGTGTACGTCGGGTGCCGCTGAGCGACTCCATCGCCTTCAGCACATTGCTGCCTACCGAACGGGTTTCGATTAAGGGGTTGGCGGCCTGGCGCCTGGGCGACTACTGGGTGACGGCGGTGAAGATCGTGAATCGCGGACCCGGCAAAGTCACGCTCGACCCGCGTCATCTGCAAGCCACGTTGTACGCCGCTACGTTCCAGCATGCGTACCTCGGCAACGCCGGCACGCCCGAAGACACCACCGTGGTCTACCTCGTCACCCGCGGTGGCGACCTGAAGCACGCGTTGCTGCTGCCCCCGCCGACGCCGGAGGCTGCCGATCATGAAAGCTAACAGCCTGCTGAAGTGGCTTGTACCCGGCGTCCTGCTGGGCATTGTCCTAATCATCGGCAAATCCTGGGTGGTCGCACCTGGTAGCCAGCCAGCTCACGATCCCGACAAGGCAACACTCAGTCCGGAACAGGCAAAGGCTCTGGGCATCGCCGGCGACACTCCGCGCGACACCGTGGCCACGCTGATTGGACAGGTCAAGGCGATGCGCAGCGAGATGCTGTCGTTGAAGAAAGGCAACGATGGGCTGCAGACCGAGAACAGCCGGCTACGCACGCGCGAAGGCAATATCGACACCCGCATCCAGAGCACGTTGAGCAGTGTCACTCAGCAGGTCACCGAACAGCGCCAGCAGGCCAATGATGCCCGGCAGAAGGCCGAGCAGCAGCATCGCGAAACCCAAGGGCTGCTGTCCAGGCTCAAGGACCAACTCACCGACAAACCTACAACGAAGTCCGACGTGCCCGTGGGCTTTGGTCTCGAGCCAGGTGACGAGCAGCAATTTTCAGGCGCGCAAGCATCGGCTGACGTGGTGCAGTGGATCGAACCGTCGAATGCGCGCGCCAGCCAAGAGGACACCACGAAAGCCGGTGGTCCGCTGTCGACACTCACCTCGAAATTCAAGGACTTGCACGGTCTGGACAATAACGCGATCGACCGTGGCCAGGACCACTTGCGTGCCGCTGCCAAGGGCGAGCGCGACCTGGGAAGCGCCCAAGACCGCACCGAAGGTGCCAGGCCCGTCTACACCATCCCCGAAAACTCGACCTTAATGGGTTCCATCGCCATGACCGCCCTGATTGGCCGCGTGCCGGTGGATGGCACGGTGAACGACCCCTATCCGTTCAAGGTGCTGGTGGGTCCGGACAACCTCACCGCCAATGGCATCGACCTGCCGGACGTAGTCGGCGCAGTGATGAGCGGCACCGCCGCAGGCGACTGGACATTGTCCTGTGTACGCGGCCAGGTTGAATCAATCACCTTTGTCTTCAGCGACGGCACCGTCCGCACGGTCCCGCAGCCGCAGAAAATCGTCAGCCGTAATCGCACCAGCGCCCAGACATCAGACACCGAGAAAATCCGCGGCGGCTTGGGCTACATCTCCGACCCCTACGGCATCCCGTGCATCTCCGGCGAACGCCGCTCCAATGCTCAGCAGTACCTGGGGAGCCAGAGCTTGATCACTGCGGCCGGTGCCGGCTTCGCCGCCGCATTGGGCAGTGAGCAGACCAATACTTCCTTCATCAACTCGGCCAGCGGCAACTTGGGCCTGACCCAGAACAGCGGCAACAGCGCGTTGAACTCGGTCATCAGCGGTGGCATTGGCGACATTCGTGAATGGATCAACAAGCTCTACGGTGAAGCCTTCGCGGCCATCTACGTCCCACCCGGGGCCAAAGTGGCCTTGCACCTGGACCATGAAATCAGCATCGACTACGAACCCAAAGGCCGGAGAGTGAATCATGAAAGCCCATCCGTTTCGGTACTGGATCTGGATTAGCCTGCTGCTCAGTCTGCACCTGGCCGGTTGCTCCACCAGCAAAGATGAAATGCTGCCTCATGGCGATCAAACCATGCTCGACATCTGGAACGGCAGTGGCTCGGTCGGAGCGCAGCAACAGCTGCAGGAGGCTCGCGGCGAACTGCGCAGGTCGGTGCTCGATCCGGAGCGGCTGATTAGCGACCAGAGTACCTATACCCGCACGGCCGCCAACGAGATCCGCAACCAGTTCCCACGCCTACCCAACCCCGACCTGGTGATGTACGTCTACCCGCACCTCGCCGGCACCCAACAGACGCCGGTGCCAGGCTACTCGACGGTGTTCCCGCTGTACGAGAAAGTCCAGTACGCGCTGCCCGGCGAGCGCCTGGAAGATCTGTGATGGCCGATGACACGAGTCGCGACCCACCGCGCTGGAAGCCCTGGCGTTCGACCAAGCGTCGGCGGGCAACCCTTGCCGATGAAGCAGCCCAGTACGCACACAATCCTAGCTTCGCCGACCACTTGCCCTGGGTCGAGTACCTCGAGGATGAGCTGTGTTTTCTGCTCGACGACAACCGCTCAGTGGGCGCCGTGTTCGAGCTGCAGCCGATCGGCACCGAGGGCCGTGAGCCCGAGTGGCTGATGGCGGCACGCGACGCCCTGGAAGATGCGCTGCAGGACAGCTTCGACGAGCTTGACCAAGCGCCCTGGGTGGTGCAGTTCTTCTGCCAGGACGACAGTGACTTTTCCCCGTACCTCGAACGCCTGGAGCGCTACATCGCGCCACGGGCACGAGGCACACCATTCACCGAGGCCTTCCTCGCGTCGATGCACTGTCACCTCGACGCCATCGCCAAACCGGGCGGACTGTTCGACGACCATGTCGTGTCTCACCTGCCCTGGCGCGGCAGCAATCGGCGGATTCGGCTAGTGGTCTATCGCTGGCTGGAGGATCAAGGTGACGACGATACGCAGAGCCCGGCTCAGCTGTTGAGCCGGACGTGTGACCGTCTGGTGGCCTCGTTGCAGGCCTGCGGGGTCAGCCCGCGGCGTCTAACCGGGCGTGACTTCTACACCTGGTTGTTGCCCTGGTTCAACCCGGCCCCTGCCCTCACCGGCGAATCACCCGCAGCGTTTTATCGTCAAGTGCCCTACCCCGAAGAGGACGACGGCGATGGACTGCCGCTGCCGTTCGACCACAATTTTGCCGAGCGACTGTTCTTTCAGGAGCCACGCTCGGATAGCGACCAGGGCCTGTGGTACTTCGATCAGCAACCGCATGCCGTGATGGTGGTCGATAAGCTGCGCAGACCGCCCCATATCGGTCAGCTGACCGGCGAAACGCGTAAGGGCGAGGCATTGAACGCCTTGTTCGATCAGTTACCCGAGCAGGCCGTCATGTGTTTGACCTTGGTAATCACGCCTCAGGATGTGCTCGAGGAGCAGCTCAACCGATTGGCGCGCAAAGCCATCGGCGAGAACCTCGCCTCGACCCAAACCCGCCAGGACGTGGAAGAGGCCCGCGCGCTGATCGGCCGACAACACAAGCTGTACCGCGGCACCTTGGCGCTGTACCTGCGCGGTGCCGATGAACAGCAACTGCGCCAGTGCTCGACCCAGGCCGCCAACGTGCTGCTCGGCGCCGGCCTGCAGCCGGTGCGCGAGGGCGACGAAGTCGCGGCGTGCAACAGCTACCTGCGCTGGTTGCCGATGGCCTACAACCCGGCTCGAGACACGCGCAACTGGTACACCCGACTACTGTTTGCTCAGCATGTCGCCAACCTGCTGCCCCTCTGGGGGCGCAGCATCGGCACCGGCAATCCGGGCATCACTTTTTTCAACCGTGGTGGTGCGCCCTTGTCGTTCGACCCGCTGTCGCGTTTCGACCGCTCCATGAATGGCCACCTGCTGTTGTTCGGTCCGACCGGCGCCGGCAAGTCGGCCACCTTGGTTTCGATATTGATGCAGGTCATGGCCGTGTATCGACCGCGGCTGTTCATTGTCGAAGCAGGCAACTCCTTTGGCCTGCAGGGCGACTACTTCGCTACCCTTGGGCTATCCGTCAACAAGGTTCAGCTCAAACCCGGCAGTGGCTTGAGCTTGGCGCCTTTCGCCGATGCTCGCCGTCTGATCGAACACCCCGATCAGGTGGCCAGCCTGTTGACCGAGGACCTGGATGAAACCGAGACGGACAGTGATGAGCAACGCGACGTGCTGGGCGAGCTGGAAATCACTGCCCGCCTGATGATCACCGGCGGCGAAGCCAAGGAAGAGGCGCGGCTGACCCGGGCAGACCGCAGCCTGATCCGCGAGTGCATCTTGGATGCCGCCAGACACTGCGCGGCCACCGAGCAGCAGGTCATGACACGCCACGTTCGCGATGCACTGCGCCACGTCGCCAGCGACGCCCATCTGCCCGATAAGCGTCGCGAGCGGGCGCAGGAGATGGCCGAGTCCATCGACCTGTTCTGCCAAGGCTTCGAGGGTGCCCTCTTCGACCGGCCAGGCACACCCTGGCCAGAAAGCGATGTGACGATCGTCGACCTCGCCACCTATGCCCGTGAGGGCTACGAGGCGCAGATGTCGATCAGTTACATCAGCCTGATGAACACGGTGAACAACCTCGCCGAACGCGATCAGTACCTCGGTCGCCCGATCATCATGGTCACCGACGAAGGCCACATCATCACCAAGAACCCGCTGCTGGCGCCGTTTGTGGTCAAGGGCACCAAGATGTGGCGCAAACTCGGCGCGTGGTTCTGGATGGCGACGCAGAACCTGGCCGACTTCCCCGATGCAGCCCAGACCATGCTCAACATGATCGAGTGGTGGATCTGTCTGAACATGCCACCGGCAGAAATTGAAGAGATTGCCCGCTTTAAAAAGCTCACATCCGCTCAGAAGGCCCTACTGCTTTCCGCGAGCAAGGCCTCGGGCAAATACACCGAGGGCGTGGTCCTGTCGAAGAACCTGGAGACGTTGTTTCGCGCGGTGCCGCCGAGCCTGTACCTCGCCCTGGCCATGACCGAGCCCGAGGAAAAAGCTCAGCGCTGGCGACTGATGGAACAGCACCAACAGTCCGAGCTGGACGCCGCCCTCCAGGTCGCGGCGGAGATCGATCGGTTGCGCGGCATGTCGTGAACACCCGAGCGCCGGCGACTTTCAAAAGACTTTCAATCAACAAAAATCGGCATAAGCACATTTGTACTCCTTCGGTGATTTTGCACAATTCGCGGCCCTCAACCCGGTGACTGACAAAACCGATCACTCCGGCCTCGGTTTGTCCGCCGTCCTATTCGGTCGGATCCTGGATGCTGAAGCTTGGCGCACGGATGCACACCGCTGCCACATGTCGAGCGCTGCCCATGATCGTGACCGCCACCACCCGCTGCAGATCGCCAAAGTCCAGGAAGATTGGCCGTGGCCGAGCCTTCACCGCGGCTGCACTGCTCGTCGCGGCCGAGCAGTGCGCGGCACTGACTACCCCCACCATCATCGCCTCCGTCACTTCGCTGCAGTGCCTGGAGTACCGAGTCGTCGGGATCTGCTTCTGGCTGCTCTGTACACCGTTTGGCTGCACGGTGAAGACCTCGCCCAAGGTCCGCCACTTTATTCCCGAGTTGGTGGTATCGAGCTATTCCGACACAGGCGGCAATCCCTGGGACGAGGTGTCCGCACTGTCGATGCCCACACCGGCGTCACAAGGGGGTGGCAACCTGATCACGCCTTCGAAGCAGCGCGATAATCTGCCCCGGTTCAAGAATGTCGACGGCATCGGGCATCCCGGCGGTTCGGCGTTGACAGCCTTTGCGCATGGCTTCGGCTATGCGTGCCCAAGTGGGGCGACTCCCCTTGCGCCATACTACCTCAGCACGCTCGACCCGCTGGCCTGGCGTCAGGCCGTTCCCGAATCCATCTACCCACAAGCGCTCATTCCGGGCATGCGCGAGATTGGCAGCCAGGCACTTAGGAACATGTGGGGCAGTGTCTATCCGCGGCACGGATTTCTGGTGCAGCCTGACGACTTCAAAGCATCCGCCGTCATGGCCCAGCGTGCCAGCGACTTCATCACGCGCGTCGGCCAACCGCATGTCTACCTGCCGCTGCAGACGATGCCATCTCCCGGCTATTGGCCGCCGCAGCCGATGATGGAGAACAACATCAACAACCACCGCTGGCAATTGCTCGCCCCGGTGATCCAGACCACCTGCGCCATCTTCCCCAGCCCGACGATCCAGAGCGCCGACGGCGCCTATGCCTGGTCGCTTTGGCGCCCTTACCACTGCTGCCAGCGGATGGGCCAGACCTTCCTGTTCAGCATCGACTTTGATGGAGGCCAATGATGAATAACCTCTCGCTCGGGTTGGTGTGCGCCCTCGTAAGTGCCGTCGGCTATGCCGCAGATAACGGCTACCACCTTGGTGACCAGGCCCAGGTCCTGGATGACCGCGTGATGTACACCATTGGCGGCGGATCGGCGACGGGGTCCCCCTCCTCGCTCTACCGCCCCAATGGCCTTGGCGTGGGCATGTCCTGGCGCGCGAACATGATGTGCGGAAACATGAACCTCTCCAACACTCTGCAGAATCAGCTCAATGGCGCCACCCAAGGCTTCCAGCAGATCATGGGCAATGTGATCGAGAATGCCACACAGGCCGTGATGTCTCTGCCGGCGATGATCATTCAGCGCGCCAATCCCGGTCTGTATGAGCTGCTGAGCAACGGCGTACTGCAGGGGCGCATCGACTTTGACCGCTCAAAGCTCACCTGCCAGGCGATGGCGGCCAAAATGGCCGACAAGGTGGACCAGGCCGGTTGGGGCGCACTGGCGCAGAACCAGGAGATGCAGAAAAACCTCGAGCAGTCCGACGGTGATGCTGTGGTGGCGGTGAAGGACACCGAATCGAACAACGGCAACAACGGTGTCAGCTGGGTCGGTGGGCAGAAAGCGGGGGGTAACGGTCAGGAACCCATACGGGTGACCTCGGACGTCGTTAAGGCAGGCTACAACCTACTGCACAACCGAACGGTCGAGGACGCATCGGCCGTCGGTTCCGGTTGCCAGAATGGTGCGATTTGCCAGGCCTGGTCGAGCCCCGAAGAGGCCTCCGCATGGGCCACCCGCGTGCTTGGTGAAACCGAGGTGGCGACCTGCGACGACTGCGAGACGCTGCGCGTTACCGCCGGGACAGGCCTCTCGCCGCTGATCCAGGAAACCTACACAGAACACCTTGAGGGTCTGCAACGAATGTTGTCGGGCACCGAGCAACCCACGCCGGAGAACCTTGGCAAAGTCTCCAGTCCTTTGCTGCAGGTCTCACGAGGCGTCATCGAGGGCCTGCGCGACGATCCCGACCAGAACCTGCTAGCCCGGCGCCTGGCCAGCGAGACCGCGCTGTCGAGCATTATCTACAAGTCGATGCTGCTGCAGCGCACACTCCTTGCCGGCAGTCATGAACCTAATGTCGCGTCGGCGCAGCCCGCCACCCACGCCCTCAACGGTAACGTCGAAATGCTGGAGCGCGAGATACGCCTGCTGCAAACGGAGCTGCAGGTACGCCAGTCGCTGGCCACCAACACCGCCAGCCTGGTCCTCGATCGCCACGCCGGCGGCGCCGACGCTTCCCGGAGCATCGATCAGCGCGATCCTGAGTCGGACCGGCTGCACCGCGCGGACCAGGGGAGGAGCACACCATGAAGTTGTTTACTGTGAAGTCCACTCTTGCACATGTGCTGCTAATCCTCAGCGCCATGGCCTTGATGCTCCTGATTGCCTGGATGGCGCTGCAGCTGACAGGTGCCCAGCTTGATTGGTTCGGGCAGGCGCGCACCGCTACGCCCTACCTCGCCTCCTGGCGTGCCCTGCTGTATGCCCTGATCCTCGCAGGCTGGACCGCGGCGTTGCGCTTGCGGCCGGCGCCTGCAGACCAGCAACGGCTCAAACGCCTGGGACTGATCGGCTTCAGCTCAATCATCCTGGTCGAACTGTTTCGCGTGTGAGGTGCAATCATGAGCATGAGCACCAACAGCTACCTCGAGTACTACCTGTCGCTGTTGGCCTGGATCATCAACAACGGCATCTGGAACACACTGGCAGACACTGGGCTGTTCGCCGCGCCCTTTGGTGCGATCATCCTGCAGGAATGGCTGTCCGCTCGCCAACAAGGCGCTGACGAGGGCAACAAGGGCTTGCTGTCGATCCCTCGCATCGAGAACCGGTTGTGGATGAGTTACGTGGTCATCCTGTTTGGCTGCATGCCGTTTTTTCCGCTGAACCTGTCCTCCGTGACCTTCGACGATACGGCGAGCCAACGCTGTGGTATTTCCATGATCAAGCCCGCCGAAACGGCCTGGGGCACAACCTTCAACACCATCGGCGAGAAATCAGCGAATGTGCCGGTGTGGTGGTTCCTCGTGCATGCCATGAGCAAAGGCATCACGGCGGCCGCTACCGCGTCGATTCCATGCGCGCCTGACATCCGCGCGATGCGCATGGAAATCGACAGCTCGCGTATCAACGACCAGGTCCTGCTGCAGGAAGTCGCCGACTTCACCCGGGATTGTTACGGCTACTCGCGCTCGCGGTTGTTCACCAATCGCCCCGAACTGGACGAGTCGCAGAGCTACGACGCGTCCTGGATTGGCTCGACGTACTTACTCAACACGACGGGCTACTACGACATCGACCGCTCGCGCACACCCAGGGTCGATTGGCCGTACGACGAGAACCGGGATACCTCCCTGCCCCGGCTCGACAACGGCGCCGGTTACCCTACCTGCAAGCAATGGTGGAGCGATACTACGGTCGGGCTGCGTGATCGTCTGGTTGCCGAAGTCGATCCGTCGCTGATGTCGAGTCTGCGCGGCTGGCTGACCGGGCGTACGAGCACCGAGATCGAAGACGCCACCCTTCGCGAATTGGTGAGCCCACGGCAGCAATCGTTGAGCATGGCGCCAGGACAGGTGTACCAGGATTACGGCAGCAGGGCCCGTGGCGGATCACTGACGCAAGGACTCAACAACCTGGCCACGAACACTGGGCTGGCCCTGGGCTCGTTCAGCAATTTCCCGGCGATGAATGCGTTGCGCGCCGCACTACCGATGGTCCAGGCCTTTCTGATCATGGGCACGATCATCAGCTTGCCGCTGGTACTGCTGATCAGCACCTATCAGCTCAAGGCGCTGATGACTGTCACGTTCGCGCTGTTTACCCTGCACATGCTGACGTTCTGGTGGGAGCTCGCACGCTGGATCGACTCAAGCATGCTGGAGACGCTGTACAACCAGGTGTCTGCCACAGACCAGACGCTGTTGTCGTTGCCGACGGCAGGGTTCATGGACGGGACGGTAACCGCGCAAGTGATCGAGTACGTGATGGGTGCGATGTTTGTAGTGCTACCAATGATTTTTATCGGTTCGATGAGTTGGGCGGGGTACAACGTGGGCAGTGGCGTCCAAACACTCCTCACTCGAGGAACAGAAGCTGCTCAGGTCCAAGCAGAGAAGGGATCCTCTCAGCTCATGTCTGGAGCCCGAAGGTTAAAATAGCCTGTTATCTGAGCGCCCCATTGTCGTCGTACAGCTCGGGATACTTGAGTTGATGTTGGGGGTGGCTCACTTCGTGAATACGAGGTTGCTTATCAGCACTAATGGGCAGAGCTGCAATGGTCCACAGAGCAACCATCCCGATCGCCAGGGTAAGCGCGACTGATGCAACCGCAAGCACGAATATCAACCTAAAAATCTGCACGCCGATTTGGCGATATTTGAGCGGCACGGAAGCCAACATGCTGGACTGCAAAACTGTCGTTTCGAGTTGGCGGAGCAGCCGACCAGCACGCACCGCGGCACGAACTAAATACTTGCCGACAGGGGTACGGCTCGAAGTAGAAGACGTTGGAACACTCATTTAATGCCTCCCTTTTCTTCTCTGCACTCGCGGCCAAGGATCCACCGAGAGTTTGGATCCAAGCCTTAGCTTACTCCTCTCCCGCTGATTTCCATGACCGTTGATCACCTGGACTGCGCTGATAATGGCGAGTGGAGCTATATGGATCTGGGCCGCTCATTCAAACAAAAAACATCGTTGACGCTATGCCGATCCGCTTGATACACCAACTGGGCAATCGCTGGTTTTCCAGCACCCCAGGTAGCCATAACCTTTGAAGCTACGTCACGCTCGTGATGGTTATCCCCAAATGCGATTCGCGTTCGGCAGCTCGCACGGTCACCGTTCCGCGGTGATGAACGCCTTCTAATCCCCAGGCTCCCTGAGCCTGCGTCTTCGATGCATCCCTACTCAATCCATTCCAGTGCTGGGAATTCCCCCGCACGGGTGGCATTCCTCCGCACCTTCTGGAGGATCTCATAATGCTGCGCTTTACAGGCTCTGAACTCCACGCCGTGTTGGCCGAAGCCGTTATCAATGGCTGCAGAGTGATATTGGTCAAGGACCACGGTGTCTACCTTATGTCCGAGATCGGCGAGAACAAACCGGATGGAGGAGGCCGCAAAAGCGTGGCCTACGCCACCGGCTGCAACCCTGACGTCGACGACTTCGATTCCTGGTGGAATCGCGCACTAGCTGAATTGGGTGGCGATGATTTTGCCGAGTACTTCGATATCGACGACCCGGTCCTGGCAAGTCTTCGTGGGACAGCAGGGTCGCTGGTGGTGGAGGCAACCTCCACGCACCTGTACCTAGCCGCCGAGGTTGACTCGACGAGAAAATCTTAAACGCAAATGCGAGTCTCAGCGTTTCCAGAGTGGCTCTGTAGCCGGGCCTCTTTGGAGCGCCTCTCGCATCAACTCATACCCGGATGGACACCGCCGTTTATCTGGAACTTGAGCCAGATAGTCTTCCTTGGAACGCCGTGGAGTACCGCGCATTTCTGGTGTCTGGATTGGAGATTGACCCCACGTCCGAACGCGTTTTAATACACAAACACTCCATGTCTCGCTGAGTGACAAGCCCGCGCAAGAACCTCAGCTGAGGTGTCGCGGGATCAGCTACCCGGAGGTTCCGATGTCCAGAAAGAAGCTCTTCTCAACCGCCGTTGTCCTGAGTCCAGGTGTATGGCGACACGTCATTGAACCTGCCCCAAGCAACGACCCCGTCAGACGGTCAGCCCAGCGCTTGGCAGCCCTGCTCAAGAGCGCCCTGACCTCAGTCCCTCGCACCTTGCAGTGTCCAATCGAGCTGCAGTTCGATCACCCACAGAGCGACGACTCATCAGCAGTCGAACACTCAACGCTGTTACAGCTGGATCGCATCACACCTCGCAGTGGCCCGGCTTTTCTGCTCATCCGGCTGCCAAGTGAGATCGCTGTAGATATCGCGGCCATCTGACACAGCCTGCATACCCCCTGTCCACTACCCCACCGGGAACCCTTCCCGGCCGGGCAGCGTTCCCCCTTCACGACCGGAGAACGCCATGTCCGATATCTACCTGGACGTCACCAACAAGATCGTCAGCGCCCTGAATCAAGGAGTCATTCCCTGGATCAAACCCTGGACAACCACAGGCTCGAGTGCTGACTGCCCTTTCCCGATCAACGCCATCAGCCGACGCCCCTACGCCGGCATCAACATTCCGCTGCTGTGGGCCGAAGCGCGCCTGCGTGGTTTCCGCCAGGATCGCTGGCTCACGTTCAACCAGGCGCGCAAAGCCGGTGGCCATGTTCGCAAGGGTGAGCAATCAACCCTCGCGGTGCTATACAAACCGATGAGCAAGGAGGCGCACGACGAAGACGGTCAGGTCGTTCGTGATGAACAGGGCAACATCAAAATGGTGCAATTCGCGCTACTGCGGACGCATTGCCTGTTCAACATCGAGCAGACCGAAGACTTGCCTGCCGAAGAGCAAATACACGATGAGTGTGACGACCAGCCGGCCTTCATTGATCATGCCCCAGCCGAGCAACTGCTGGTCGCCAGTGGGGCGCGGATTGAGCATCGCTACGGCGATCACTCGTTCTATCAGTCGGTGCGGGATCTCATCCAACTGCCTACCAAGGCACAGTTCGAGGACGTCGGCAGCTACTACGCAACGGCCCTTCATGAGCTGACGCACTGGTCGGGTCACCACTCGCGCCTCAACCGCGACGGCATCACTGGCGGGCACGCGTTTGGTTCCGCGGCGTACGCCTTCGAGGAACTGGTAGCGGAAATGGGCGCAGCGTTTCTCTGTGCGCTGACCGGTACCCAGGGTGAGTTACGTCACGAGGAGTACCTGGCGTCCTGGCTGAAGATACTCAAGGAGGATAAGCGTGCGATCTTCCGCGCCAGCAGCCAGGCACGTGAAGCCTCCGAGTACCTACTGGCGCTGCAGTCCGATCAGGCCACTGAAACGACTGAACGGTTAACGGCGTGACTTCACTCAAGCATCAAAAAGGCCCCATCTGGGGCCTTTGTTTTGCCTGCAACGCCGGTCATCCGCCGCTATAACTGGACGACTGATTACTGCAACCAGCTCTCGACGGTGTCGGAGCCGTGCTCCTGCTTCCACTGTTTGAGGACTTTGTGGTTGCCGCCCTTGGTTTCCACGACCTCACCGCTGTGCGGGTTTTTGTAGCGCTTGATCTCACGAGGCTTGCGCTGGACGCTGCTGGAGGCGCCTGCGGTACTTACGCTCACCCCTTTGGACGGATCAAGAATGGTGATCACCTGCCGCAGGTTCATGCCGTACTCTTCCAGCAAGGCCTTAAGCTTTTGTTCAAACTCGATTTCCTGCTTCAGCCCGGAATCGTTTTTCATCGCATCCAGCTGTTGAAGTTGCGCGGCCAGCTGCGCTTCCAGCGCTTTGAATTCGGCAAGCTTAGACATGGGCTCTTCCTAGTATGAGACAAGTGTGGGAATAGTATCTGAGACCCGCACTTTAGCCGAGGTTTTGATCCTCACTGCAGCTCGTCTGGTGTCCAGCTTTAACAGATCTGCCTGACTTTTCACTCTGCCAAGTATTGGCACAGGTGGCCCACAAGTTGCCGAGGTGCAGGGCTATTCCCAATTTTGAACAAAATATCGCGCTGACCACGTGGCAGCTTTTTCGCGCAGCGCTTCGCAGCTGAGCGAATGGAAACGTCAGTTCCATGAATCCGGTCGACCAGCAGCACGATCAACACTGCATCGATAAGCGTCATCAGCGCCCCTGCTCCGAAAAATGATGCCGGCCAGTTTACCCCCTGTAAAAGGGACCGGCTATCCCGATCGACCGACTAACTCGACGCTCCCGCCTTCGGATTTTCGCGTTCGCGAAAAGGACAAAGACAGTAAAGGATAACGGCGCCAATGGAAGGGATTGCAAGGGTAAGAGGCTTATCCGAAAAGGCAAAAGGACCTCCCAGGTACAAAGCAGGTATTGCGATGATGCGCTGGTGGCTCAAACATGAAAAAGGCAACGCCGCCAGCCCCGCGCCAGCACTTGTCGCCGAAGGTTACTTCTTGCCTGAGTCATCAGAATCGCTCCTTGCCGCCGATCACCGGAAGCGGCTGCTCGAGCGCATCTGCCAATACACCGCCCTTTCCCAACCTCAGTTCGATCAGCTCTATCTCGATCCAATCCACCGCTACGCCAAGTATGTACAGCAACTACCTGCCAGCGAAAGCCATCATCATGCCTATCCGGGAGGCATGCTGGACCACGGTTTGGAGCTGATGGCCTGCAGCCTGAAACTGCGCCAGTCGTACCTGCTACCCAGCGGCGCCGCGCCCGAAGACCAGGCCGCGCAGACCGACGCCTGGAGCGCCGCCATCGCCTATGGCGCCCTGCTCCATGACATCGGCAAGATTGCCGTCGACCTGCAGGTGGAGTACCAAAATGGTGAGCTCTGGCATCCGTGGCACGGCCCCCTGAACAAGCCCTACCGCTTCCGCTACGTGACAGGGCGCGACTACCAGCTACATGCTGCGGCCGCTGGGCTGCTCTACACCCAAATACTGACACCGCGCCTGCTCGACTGGCTCAGCGGTTACCCAACTCTATGGGGCAACCTGCTGTCGTTGCTGGCCAACCACTATGAATACGCCGCGACGCTGGGGGAACTGGTGCTGCAAGCTGACCGGGTATCTACCGCGCAGAACATCGGAGCCAATCCCACCAAGGCACTACAGGCGCCCACTCGGTCGCTTCAGCATCACCTGCTGACTGGCTTACGCCATCTGGTCAAGAACGAGTTCAAACTCAACCAGCCCGGGGCTGCTGGCTGGCTCACCGAAAATCATCTGTGGCTAGTCAGCAAGACCGCAACCGACAAACTTCGCGCTTACCTCCTGGCCCAGGCCGTAAGTGGCATCCCCTCCTCCAACATTGCCATGTTCGATGAACTGCAATCCCACGGGTTGGTAGACACCACGCCAGAAGGCAAAGCGGTATGGAGCGCAACCGTGTCAGATGAAAGATGGCAGCATCGCTTCACATTCTTGCGTCTCCAACCGAGCCTGATCTGGGCCGATGAAAGCCGGCCCCGATGCTTTGAAGGGACAGTTGAGCTCGTTGCTGACAATACCGTGCCGAGCGGTGAAGCTATCGAGTCGGCCCTGGATCAGCCACAAGCAACTTCGGCCCAGGAAACGCCAGAGCCCTTACCTCCGAACCATGACTTCGACTATCTCGATGACTTGATGGATATGTTGCAAGAGACGGTTGAGCACGAGGATGAGTCGAGCGCTCAAGGACTGAAATCCTCAACTGCGTCACCCCGCGAGGCACCAGGGCTGGCCTTTGTCGACTGGCTACGCGAGGGGATTCAAAGCCATCGCCTGCTCGTCAACGACTGTAAGGCAAAGATTCACACAGTCGACGGCACGTTCTACCTGGTCACACCCGGCATTTTCCAGCGCTACGCTTCGGAGCACCCTGAGCTATCTGCAGGTGACGACAAGACCGATGCATGGCGGCGCACTCAACGTCACTTTGAGCACTTAGGCGTACATCTCAAACGACCAAACGGGCAGAACATATGGACTTGCACAGTGCAGGGCCCCCGCCGGAGGGCTTCCCTCAATGGCTACATGTTGCAAAATGCTGAAACTCTTCTGAGCCCTGTCCCTACTGACAATCCTTTCCTCAATCTTACTTCTTAGCATCGCAAGGGCAGCCCCATGCGCGCGTGGAGTGCCAGCGAAATAGTTCGCTGCCCCGAAAACGACCGTGTCGTTTTTTGGAAAACGGCGAGTGGTTAGGGACTTCATCTTCCAGGCTTAACCGGCAGAACCAGCGATACGCCAGGCTCAAATGGACCTCTTCGCACGACCGACGCTCTGAGCGAATGCCGTAGCAATAGCCCACGATTAGCATGCGGATCATCAGCTCAGGATCAATCGACGGACGCCCAATCGGGCTGTAAAAATCGGCGAAGGAATGGCGCAAGTCGCTCAGATCGAGACACCGATCAATGCTGCGCAGAAGGTGATTGGCGGGGATGTGCTCTTCAAGGTTGAACGAGTAAAACAGCCGTTCCTGCCCACTCGATAACTGTCCCATCATGCTGCGTGCTTCCCTGCTGGCCAATGTAGAGATTTTGCCGCTAGCCAGACAGGGGAGCTACTTTTTCAACAGAATCGGTCGATTGCAGTCCTTCGCGACAGGCAAAAAACGGCCCAGAGTGTGTAAAAACGCCTCCGCGAACCCTTGCTATGATTTCTGAGGATTTCATCGCAGGGATCGCCCATGAAGCGCTTTAGGCGGATCCGCCCGCAACGTCTTACGGTCAGCGGCGTTTTGCAGATGACAATCCTTACACACGGCTTGTAGCGTCGCGCTCTGATGCGCCTGTAGCGTGTAGGCGAGAGCGGAGTTGTCTACAGGTAATGTGAAAGGTTGGTCGCTCCACCAATCGAAACCACGAAATGCGTTGCGAAACTCAGACGTCGTCATAAACTGCATCGCCTGACGGGCTATCGATTGGAATTCGGGATTCACATGATCCACTTCGGTAGAGGGAAGAACGCCACAACGCTCACAGATCGGAAATGCAAGCCTTCGAGCGGATAAAAAGGGCGCTGATGCCAGGCGCAGTGCAGATTGAATCCAGTCGTTTTGATCCCTTGGATCTAAGCACTGAGACCAAGACACCTTATGCCATCTACTTGGATCAAACAGACCATAAAAGTCATAGCCGCCACCAGGTCGATACAGCATGCGGAATTGGCTCGGCCGCAGATCGTGGACAGAGCAGTAGTAGTGTTTTTCGGCGATAAGGTCTGAGATCAAGTCGTCTTGAAAGACCTCCTCAAGCTCCCGCTCTTTCAGTCGTAACCGGATACAGGCTCGTAACTGAGCCTTGGTCATCCCTGCAAAAAAAGCTGCGCCTCGTGGCATGCTCTTGTCTCCTTACCATGATGGCCCACTGTACTTTGACGCACTTGTGACGGCTTAGTAAAGACCGTTTCCGGTTAGCTGCTTGCGGTCTCGATATGTCGGGCGGTAGCGGAAACGCAAGTGTGTTGGCGCGGTCGAGCCAGAGCCAGTATTGTGACGCCCATCTCATTGTCATTTTTTGGATTGCTCTCGATACCGATTTCACGGGGTTTCGAGCAGCGAAGTCCAGTGTTCGTTTTTAGGGGAATCTAATGGAAGCTCTGGGGCAGCAACTTCGGCCGGTCGCCACGCGGATCAGTCAGTACTTCCGCGACTTTTTAGACTCGGATTTCAAGCGTCAACAAGCTCCGCGCCGCCGAATCGTGCTGACCACCGACACCGGATTCAGATCGGGGATGCGTACCTCGCCCTACCCCTCCTTGGATCGCGACCTATGGAATCTATTGGGGCGTCCATCTAGCGAGGACCTGTCACTGACGATCGACCCACGGCGTTATACGCGTCCGATCAGTGATGTGCTTCGCAAAGTGATCCACGAGCAAGTAAACGCCATCCCTGCTTCATCCCTACAAACTGTACATACTTCGGTGGAGGAACTAGCCGCAGAGTCCTACGCAAAAGCGATAGAAGACCCGGAGTTGTGGGTGGAGTCAGTCCAAAACCACTTGGGCAGCAAAGTCGCCGAGCACATCATCAAGCCCCTGATTGCTCACCTGGATGGTCCACTGCGCAATCAGGCGTACTGGGTAATGGACTCATTATTCGCCGCGGAGAAGGACCTCGTTGATCGTGTCTGCGGTGACCTATCCCGAGTCCTCCCAGAGCTGCTGGCCAAGCTGCTCGCCACCCAGGACTCAGCCCCGCTCAAGGAGGCGATCCCACAGTTCCTGACTCTTGAAGGAACTCGTCAGGCGCTGATGGTGTTCTTTGAAGGGTTTGTGGCGGCTGACGCCTACCACGAATTCCGCGATCTTGAGACCTATGTTGCCACCAGCGACGGGATGCAGCTCTACCTATACATCGGTGCAGTGAAGTACGGTGGAAACCAATACCCACTCTTCTTTCTTCCCATTGAGGTACAGAGGGAGGAAAAGGGGGCCGGCTTTAAGTTAAAGCTGCTTAACCAGCTTTATACCAACCGCAAGGCTATCGACTTTATTCTGCAGGAGCTGGCTGCTGGGCTTGAACGCGCATGGGTTTCTCCGATCCCCGAACGAATCCATTACATCAAACCCGAGCAGTCCATATACGAAGAGGCCCGCGTCCTGTTCCAGCGCGTAGCCAATGCCTTGGACCTCGGTGGCAAGATCAGCCTCTCCTCCTCTGCTACCGATACCTCGACAATTGCGGTTGGGCTGTCCAGCTCTCTGTCCCTGGCTGCGTATGAACGTTCGGACGAGGCATTGCTCAACGACTACGAAGAGATCCTCGAAGCACTTAAGCATGGCGGATCGGCCGTGGTTGAACTGTTCGAGGGCATCGTTGGTGGTGTACTGCGCGAGAACCCCAAGTCCATCGCTGCTGCTGTGGAGACCACCTGGGATGCGCTTCCGATGGTGGATCGAATGGTCTTCGACTCACCGATCCCCCTGAACGAAGAGCAACGCAAAGTATTGATTGCCGTGCGACAGCCTGAAGGAAAGATCGTTGTTGTCTCCGGCCCTCCAGGTACCGGCAAGAGCCATACGATCACAGCAATCGCCGCCGATTGCGCCTTTAATCAGCGCTCCTGTCTGGTGTTATCGGATAAGACCGAAGCGCTGGATGTGGTCTACGACAAACTGTCGGAAGCCATGTCACGCGTACGCCACGATCGTGATTTCCCGAATCCGATACTGCGGCTCGGCCAGCAAGCCCATAACTTCCGCAAACTGACCTCGAATCAGGCTGTGACCCAGATCGGGGCCTACGCCAAGGCAATGAAGGCGAATCAGCCCCGGCTCGAAGAGGAGCGAAAAAGTCGGTCGGAGAACCTGAAGGAACAGATCAAGCTGACTGTGGCGACATTAGGCGCCATCGAAATGACCAGCGTACAAGCAATGCTCAAAGACGAAACCGAGCTCGCTGAGCTTGCCCCGTCAGTACTGGAAGTGTTGAAACGCGCAAGTGGAGCCGGTCTGATTTCAGAGCTCGAGAGCATCACCGAGCACCTAACGGGGGTGGAACAGTATCTTCTTGAGGTCTTCTCGGAGGGAGACTTTAACCCACAAAGCCTTTGGAACAGAACGCGAAGGGATGCATTACTGGCAGCCTTCACTCAGGAACATTCTGACGCCCCATGGGATCTGTTCGAGTCGATGTCGTCCTCCCAACTGCGCACGCTTGGCGGACTTCTAGTCAGCTATGGTCAACTGAAGATGCCTCTGTTCGGTTACCTGTTCCGTGGCGCACAGGTGCGCGAAGTTGAACGTCAGCTTAATGCCCTACCCGTCAGCAGCCCCTTGCAGCTCAAGCAACGGCAAGCAATGTTATCCAACCTCGTTGAGGCGGCAAATAAGCTCCGATTGAAGCTTCAGAGCGAAGATCTAGAAGACGAATTCGAGGGTTGTTATCGGCTGCTTACCCGAGGAAAAACGCCAAAACTCAACGCAGGCAATGCGGCAAAAGCCATGGCCATTCTGCGTCGTGTCGATACCAAAATAGTGGATGTACTGCTTGAGCAACCAAAGGATGATGCCCGTCTCTGGCCCCTGTCCGTTCGGTTCCTGCACGGCTGGCTGCGCACTCGGGAGGCCTTCGCATCGGCGCCCCAGTATGATTATGCCGGCACCAAGACCCAGCTCGAGCGCCTCAACACCTCGGTCATGAACGCACACGTAGACACTCGCCTACTGAGTTTCATGGAGAATTACCGCTCAGACGCACGGGCGCTAGCTGGCGTAATCGCTAACCGACAAAAATTTCCAGAAGACAAGTTCACGCACGTACGCGAGAGCTTCCCGGTCATCATCGCCAGTATTCGCGAGTTTGGTGAATACATGCCATTGGCCCCTGACATGTTCGACGTGGTGGTCATCGACGAGGCCTCACAGGTCTCAGTCGCCCAAGCATTACCGGCGCTACTACGCGCGAAGAAGGTCGTCGTGCTGGGCGATGACAAACAATTTTCAAACGTGAAATCGGCGAATGCCAGCATTGAGCAGAATGATAAGTACCGCAATGAGCTGAAAAACTATTTCACGACCCACGTCAGCGGCGCAGCCGACGCCCTACAGCGGCTGTCCATGTTCGACGTTAAACGTTCCATTCTGGAATTCTGCAATCACGCGGCCTCATACTCAGTCATGCTGCGCAAGCACTTCCGCTCTTACCAGGAGCTAATCGGATACTCCTCGGGCACGTTTTATGGGCACCAATTGCAGGCCATCAAAATCCGCGGCATCCCGGTCGACGAAGTCATCCGATTCGACATAGTCGATACGACAGACAAGAGAGTGACACGAGGTACCAATGAAGCGGAGGCGGAGTTCATTCTTGACCGCCTTCTTGAGCTGATCGAGGAGGAATCGCCACCGACCGTAGGCATTATCTCGCCCTTTCGTGAACAGCAGACCCTACTGTCGAAGAAGCTGTTTAATCACCCCCGCGGGGCAGACTTCGAACGTCTGTTGCGGTTGAAGGTTATGACCTTCGACAGCTGCCAGGGAGAGGAACGGCACATCATTTTCTACTCGATGGTAGCGACGGCTGATGAGGATGCGCTCAACTATATCTTCCCGGTTGAACTGAGTGACGCAGAACAGGCAGTGGAGCAAAAACTCAAGGTACAGCGTCTTAACGTCGGCTTTAGCCGCGCTCAGGAAATGATTTGGTTTGTTCACTCCAAGCCACTCAATGAGTTTCGCGGCGCCATCGGACAAGCGCTTAACCACTATGCGAACATTCTTGAGAACGCCAATAGAATACCTTCTGCCGAACACACCGATCAGTCCAGCCCTATGGAAGCCAAGGTTCTGGAGTGGTTTCGCCAGACCAAGTTCTATCAGTCCAATATCGACGCCATCGATGTCTTTGCTCAGTTCGAGATCGGAACTTATCTCAAGCAACTTGACCCGACCTACGAGCATCCAAAATGGCGCGTTGACTTTCTGGTGACGTACCAGTCGAGCAAGGGCCCCATCCAGATCGTGATCGAGTACGACGGCTTCGATTACCATTTTGCCAAGGGCAAACACGTTCACGTGGGCAATCACGAACGCTACCTGAATGAGGCCGACGTGGAACGCCAGCTAACGCTGGAGAGCTACGGTTATCGGTTCCTACGCATCAATCGTTTCAACTTGGGTGACGACCCTGTCGCTACTATTTCAGATCGTCTTTACCAGTTAGTGGAAATTGCCGTGGGTGAGCAGATTTCAGAAGCGGTCAACCATATTCAGTCTCAGGCTCAAGGCCTGGCAAACAAAGAGCTCAAACCGTGCTCGAAATGCGGCCAAATTAGGGAAAAGACGGATTATTACGATCCGGCACTAGGCGGCGGTGCTGGCGGTTTCGGCCGCGTGTGCATGATCTGCAAGGGCAGCAAGGCCAGTTCCCAGACTGGGAAAACAACACAAACCGGTTTTCGCAAAAGCCGTCGCTGGGGATAACGTCTACAGGGCGGCCACAAACGGCTGCCCTGCATTTACGTTGATCGCTGGATGTTCCTTCTGATCGATAGAAATAGGTCGATTGCAACCCTTCTCAGCAGGCAGCAATCGGCCGATTCTGTTGAGAAAGTCGGTCTTGGTTTCTATGGCCAAAAAGTAAGCGTTTGAGATTGAAATATTGAATTGTCGCGAAGACATTCGGACTCGGATTTCACATAGCAGCGTACTAAAAAGGTGCGTTCACCGATCAGTCTCTGGCAATTTGAGAAAACCGACTTTTTCAACAGAAACGTGTCTGAGACCACCGATATCGTTAGCGCAGTTGGTAGTGCAATCTCGGCACTTGCGGCCGGCGTAGCTGCGGCCGGCGTCTGGTACGCACGACACTAGCTAAAGACCAGTCGTGAGATCGCGCAGCTGCAATTCGAAGACGCCTTGGGGAAGGAATATCGCGAATTGGCCGGTGAACTGTCGAAGAAAGCTTTAATGGGCGAGTGCTTAAACGACGACGAATATGAAGAGGCCTTCGACGAACTGTATCGATATGTTGATCTGATCAACGAGCAAGTTTCGCTCCGAGCACGTGGACGCATTGTTTCGGATGTATGGCAAAGTTGGTTGGAGGAAATTGAAGCGAACTTGAATCTACTGGTATTCGCGCAGGCGTGGACCGAGATCAAGAGTAGATCCAAGGGTTTGGAGGAGCTTCGCCGCCTTGAGCGAGAAAAGTTAAAGAGCGACCCAAAGTATTGGCGGTAAGCTCTGAACCGGGCATTTGAGTTACATCGGTACGACCGCCAGGCCGCTACAACATCTCGCCGTCATACCACGCGCCTACTCCGCCTTCCCCCGCACAATCCTTCTCGCCTTCATAACCCGCCAGCTAATTTGTGCCGTTCAATGGAGAACCCTGCGACTCTCTCCAGTCCTGATCCGATCAAGCGCCCGGTTTAACGCGTCCAAGGCATCGAGGAGAGCTTTCGCCTCGGCTTCCCGGCCATCCCCCCATAGGCGTTCAGCCATTTTGTTCAGAGCTTGGATAGAACGCTCAATTTCAGCAGCAGTCACTGCTGCTTTACTGTCCGTCAGCTTCTTCTTCATTGAGTAACCGTTTGCAGGGCATTGCTTGTATTTCAGGATCTAGCGCGAATACGCCCGCCAGAACGCATGGCTATTCAGCCTTCCGGACAATCCTTCCCGCCTTCACCTCATCTGTGTAAGCAGTCAGCCGATCAGCTTGCTCATGCAGCTTTTCGATCGTCTCCATTGCCTCCAGAAGCTCTGTATCCCCGCGCTGTTTTGCAAGCCTGAACATTTCCAGGGCAGCTTCTTCGAGGGAATATGCAGCGGCTTTCAAGTCGCGGCGTAACTCTTGATTGGGTTTGTTAAGTGCCATGACAACCTCCTGCCAATCCCTTCCGCGATCATTGGCAGTGGTCAGCCTTCGCCGGCGGGACTACCTGGCCTGCACCGATTTCTTTAATCCAGCCATCTAACCGATTCTCACCTTGCTGGAAGATTGTGATCATCCTTCGAAGCGCCTCAGCGTCTGGTCCATTACCTGCGTGGCTTAGCCGCTCGGCAATCCGAACTAACTCCACGGCCGACCACTTCAGATCAGAGGCGACACCCTGCAGATCGCGCTTCAGGTCCTGCACTGGTTTGTTGAGCCCCATCATCACCCCTTACAAGTCCCCACAACACTAATCCGATATTCAGCTGCGAAATTGCACTCTACTTGATCACCCGCTTGCATTCGACCTGACCAGTCATTTGCATTCGTTCTGACCACCGATTGCATCGGATTTGACCAGCACGCTTTGTAACCATGATCGGCAGAGAACGGCCAGAAGCGGTCAGTAGCTCAAAACACTTAAAAACCACTGGTTGCTAAAGTAATCAGGATCCGAAAATAGCTCACTCGGTCGAAGGTACGGATGCTTTGCTGCCCAAGCGGATTAGTTCATTGGAGAAACACAGGCCGACGATGATCAGTGCCGCTCCCGCGTACAGGCTTTCGCGCGGTACTTCATTGAGCGCCACAAACGCCAGCAGGGCGGCGAACAGCGGCTCGGTCAGTTCCAGCGCCTGCACTTGGGATGGCTTGAGATACTCGATGGCCTTGGTGGTGCAGAAGAAGCCCAGGATTGTCGGCAGCGCGGCCAGCGCCAGCAGCGCGGCCAGCGCCAGCAGCGCGGCGATCGCCAGCGGCGACAGCTCGCCGATCACGAAATCATCGGCCGCGGCCGGCATCAGCAGGTACAGGCTGCCAAAGAACAACAATTGTCGGGTGAAGTGCAGCCCCCCCGACACGCCCATCCGCTTCATGGCAACCGAAAACGCCCCATAGCCGCAGCCGGCCATGGAGGCTAGCGCAGCACCTTGCAGGGTAAAGCCCTGCTGCAGGTCGGCGCCGAAGATCACCGCGATCCCGGCGATAGCCAGTGCGGCGCCCACGGTCGCGTTCGCGGTGATGGCATCTTTGAGAAAAATGCGCCCCAGAATGATCGAGGAAATTGAGGCACTGGCCATCAGCACCACCACCACACCTGCCGCAGCGTAGTGTCGATAGGCGGACGTTTCGAAATGGAACAGCACAAAGATGCCAAGGAATGCGCAGATAGCCGCCTGAGTCCATTTGGTCGACGCCGCCGGGCGCTTGAGGACAAATAATAAGATCGAGAGCAGCACGCATCCCAGTACGGTCTTGATGACAGCGACACTGCTAGCGGTGAAACCATTACTCATGAGTACTTTGCTGAGTACACCGATCGTAGCGTTCAGTGCCGCAGCGGAGAGTGCAAATATGACGCCTTTGCTGAAAGTAGATTGCATTGATGACGATCCCTGTCGCTGAATTGTCGTTCGATAGAATGCCGCCCTACATCGACGGCGCAAAGTTTGAGGATACGAAGATCCCATCGACCCCAGTATTTATTGTGGCATAAGCTGGATCGTCCAGTAGGATGCCATTCGCCTTCTTGTCGCCGCCAAGGGAGAAGTCAGAGGGCCTGGCCCTTGGCTATGCAATTTGAGTTGACGAACATTGCAGTGTGCTGCAAAGACTGACGTATATCCGGTTTGGATATTCCATGCATATTGGCAAATTGCTCGACCGCCGCTGTATCAAAACGAGTGGTCTGGATAAAGTCCAAGGCTTCGGGTTTTGTATTCAAAAACCGCGCGACGGGAGGAATACTCAGTAGCAACTTCAACAATCGGAGTGAAATGTAATGCTTGGGAGACTTTAAGCCCAAAGGTTGTGCCACCTGTACCAGGAGTTCTCGCAAGTTCGGTGTTTGGTCATCAAGCGCCAGCAGTTCCTGGCCCACCATGGCAGGATCAAAAGCACAAACCGCCACCAGCTCAACCAGGTAATCCACGGTGACCAGTGGCAGCCAGTGCTCGGCGGTACCGGGCACTGCAGTCAGCTTTCTCTGCACAAGGTTTCGTATCAGCTCCACCAGCGGCTGACCGTCAAGGATATGCCCAGTGCGGCTGTGGCCACAAACCGTCGCGGGGTGGACAACGGTAATCTCCCCGCCCTTGGTGGACATGACCTCCAGGGTCGCAAAATGCGCCTCCAGCTTGCTCCCCTCGTAACCACCGACATGTCGGTAGACGGCAGGCCAATTCGTCAGCTCCGGATAACGAGGATCAATTCCGATGCGTTGCAGATGTTCATGATTTTTCAGCATGTAGCCGCCGATCATCACTAGCCGGCTTTTTTGCTCAGCCGCCAACAGCGCCACGCGCTTTGCCCCTTCCACATTTACCGCACGAGAATGCTCCACTGAAAGCCCCCATGCGAAGTGGGCGCCCAGGTGGAATACGACGCTGGCGTGCCTTAGTACTTCTCGGTCAGCAAGACTCAGCCCGAGGTTGTCCCGTTCCAGATCGCCAGCTACGGCAAATACCCGGGTTGCACACCCTCCCAAATTGTCGACTTGCTCACGCAGTGCAGCTAGTCGCTCCGGGCGACGCATCAACACCCGAATGGTGTGACCTTTTGCACTCAGGTTCGCCACCAAATGTTGACCGATGAAACCGGTACCCCCCGTGACAAAGCACTCCACGCTCATTTCCCTGTTCCTTGTTTAAGGTGAGGAACCAAGCGTAAACTATCAACCCAACTCTATGGTCAAGCGGTGTTTTCATGAAAATCGGCGAACTCGAGGCCCGCAGCGGTGCCAGCCGCCATACGCTACGTTACTACGAGCAAATCGGCCTGATCTCACCACAGCGGCGAACTAACAACTATCGCGATTACACAGCGCAAACTCTGCAGGATCTGGACTTTATCCAGCGCGCGCAAAGCATGGGGTTTTCCCTGGGGGAAATAGGCGAGATTCTGGATGCGCAACGGAACAAGCTGATCGATTGTGCTGACGGCGCCAAGCTAATTGAAAAGAAGATGGCGGAAATCAAACAGAAAATCGCCAACCTCCAAAGTATTTATCGGTATCTGGATGAAGAGCGTGCAAACCTCGAAGCCAGTGCTGCCAAACAACTTGAGCTTCAGCAGTTGAACAACTCTTCCAACTGAACGGTCAGCATCTAGAGAGCGGAAGCTGCAGCCTGCTTCAAGTTTCAAGTTTCAAGTTTCAAGTTTCAAGTTTCAAGTCCCCTTATGCATTTTCTAAAGCCTTCTGGCCAGGCCCTGGACAGCAAACGTCCGCCCAACAGACCTTGCGTGGTTAAACGGGCGCCCATCTATGCGGCAGCAACTCGGTAATCTGTATCCGTCCGGCGGTGTCCTCTAGCCCGCCCTGAAAAGCTATGGTATCCGTCCTTTGGGCGAGTCGGCGAAACAGAGTGACTCGTCTTCTCACCTGCTACACCGGAGCACGCTAAACCTAGGTCAGATTCAACCCGCCGTCTGAGAGGAGTATCTCGCCGGTTAAGTAGTCCGACTCGACCAGCATTACAACAGCTTTTGCGATGTCGTCTGGGCTAGCGGCCCTGCGCATAGGTGCACGAGTTCGCCACAACTCTTGAGC
Organism: Pseudomonas sp. PDM30; assembly: GCF_019218985.1. Taxonomy (NCBI): domain Bacteria; kingdom Pseudomonadati; phylum Pseudomonadota; class Gammaproteobacteria; order Pseudomonadales; family Pseudomonadaceae; genus Pseudomonas; species Pseudomonas sp. PDM30. The sequence continues at coordinate 1,347 of NZ_JAHUWM010000010.1, read as the reverse complement.
ACCTGTCCACTCTGCGGTCAGAGGCGTGTCGACCAAGCCAGGCGCCACAGCGTTTACGCGAATTTCTGGCCCCAGCGATACCGCGAGCAAGCGGGTCATGTGATTAAGCGCAGCTTTGCTTACCGCATAGGGAATCGATGCACCCTTAGGACGGATACCGGCATGCGAACTGATGTTTACGACGCAACCTGCTCGACGGTCACGGGCGGCATCGCGTAATGCCGACTCGGCCAATGCGACTAGGTGGAACGGCGCCACGACATTAACCTCGTTAAGTTCGTGCCACACCGTCGAGTTGGCCGAGGCAAGGTCGCAGTGCGGAATGACTCTGCTAATACCGGCGTTATTGACCAATACGTCGAGCTGCCCCCACGCGGCGATCGCCTCGTTAATAAGCCTGACCCTGTCAGCTTCGAAAGCAAGATCAGCTTGCACGTAAATAGCCTGCTTCATTTCGGCAACCATTGCGCGTCCCGCATCCGCAGAATTTCGCGAATGGAGCACCACCGCATAGCCTGCACGGCTTAGTACACGTGCAATGGCTGCGCCGATACCGGAAGTGGATCCTGTAACCAACGCGACGCGTAATACGTTATCGATTGTCGGATTGGGTTTCATATGGATATCTCGAATTGGTTGCTAAAAAGCCATCACCGTAGCACCAAGCGGGCAACGTCGGCGTCTGGCGGTCACGATAGGCAGGTATCCATTTTCAAATCAGGTTGGCGCTTATTCTGCGGCGCAAAGCTACGCTTTTCATTGAGACGTCCGGCTGTACGTATTCTTGGACGACTTGGGCTTTAAAAGGTTTGGGGCAAGAAGTTCTCTGACGCATGGAAATCCTGGCGATAATGGCGAAGGTGTCCACGTACTTTTAAGTGAAAAACACCGCCTTTGTCACAGCTATCGGCTAGGTTTATGCGTCCGACACCACGCCTTGCGTGATGAAACCGGTTGCCACTTATGCGGCAACAATTGATCGACTTCACTCACCCGCTGCGTCGGCAGGCGCGTGAGCACGCCCTTTAAATACGCATACGGTTCATGGATGTTAAGCCGTGCCGACTGGTTCAAACTGATAATCGCAGCCGCACCTTTGCCGCTACGTAAGGAGCCCGGGAATAGCCAGTTTGAAAGCCCAAAAAGCCCATGGCCGGATTTGATTTCCCCATCAGTGAATTGCTCCGGATTTGCTAGACACATAATGTCTGCTTTGGGTTGATTCTGTTGAAAAAGTCGGATTTTCAGCTGGCCTGAACTAAGGCACGACCACCATCGGAGAACCTACTCACCACATCGAGTGGTTTCTCGGCTCTTCGTTGACCTTTGCTGCTCTGTTATTGGGTT